>DXBZ01000158.1 GCA_019116265.1 Candidatus Olsenella stercoravium
ACAATGGTGAGCGTTTTGTCACGGGCGCGCGGGGGACACGTTCCTCTCGCCCCCCACGAAGCAAGGAGGAAACCCTTGGATTCCATGAAGAAGTACCTGGCCGAGGCCCTGGGCACGTTCACGCTCACGCTCTTTGGCTGCGGCAGCGCCTGCATCGCCGGCTCCACTCTGGGCACCGTGGGCATCGCGCTGGCCTTTGGCCTCTCGATCGTCTGCATGGCCTTCGTCATCGGCAACGTCTCCGGCTGCCACATCAACCCGGCCGTGTCCTTTGGCTGCTACGTTGACGGCCGCATGAGCCTCAAGGAGCTCTACGGCTACTGGATCGCCCAGTTCGTGGGCGGCATCGTGGCCGCCTTCGCGCTCCTGTTCATCGTGACCCAGTGCGGCGCCCTCGGCGGCGTGGCCGAGACCGGCCTCGGCTGCAACGGCTTTGACGCGGCCTCCACGACCGGCCTCTCCATGATCGGCGCCTTTGTCGTCGAGGTCATCCTCACCTGCGTCTTTGTGCTCACGATTCTGGGCGTGACCGCCGATAACAAGACCAGCCACTTCGGCGGCCTCGTGATCGGCCTCACCCTCACCTTCGTGCACATCATGGGCATCCCCCTGACGGGCACCTCCGTGAACCCCGCCCGCAGCTTCGGTCCCGCGCTCGCCATGGCCGTTACCGGCAACACCGTCGCTCTCGAGCAGGTCTGGGTCTTCATCTTTGCCCCGCTCGCCGGCGCCGCCCTCGCCGCGGCCATCTTCAAGGGCTTCAAGAGCTTCTACGGCGCGGAGGCGTAGCGATCTCAGAGGCTTGGGGGATCCGACCCAGAAGCCAACTCCGCTGAGGCTTCGCTTTCTCTCGCCCCGACCGGGCCGGAAATGAGCTGCGTCCTCGATGGAGCACCTTCGCACTAGAAGGACGGGCCCGTCCCCGCTCGTTTGCGGGGACGGGCCCGATTCGTCTGCGAACAAAACACCAACTAGCCGAGATTTGACACCACAGCCCACACGACCACAATCAGCGCCACCACGAGCAGGATGCCCCCGTAGATCTTGACGTTGCGCTTCTCAAAGGCCTTGACCTGCTCTTCCCTGCTTTCCTTATCCGTCATGCGACCTCCTCTCACATGCTGACGACCGAATCGTTATACCAGAGAGAGGGGGATGGGCCCGGCCGGACCCATCCCCCTCTTCTCAGGTTCAATCGCCAGTTGAGATGATCGTCAGCACCGACCGCCCACGCGGCGGGATGCGGCGACCCTACAGGAGCCGCAGGCCAACCTCCTTGAGCTGCTTCGAGGAGACCTCGCTCGGAGCCTCGGACATGAGATCGCTGCCGGAGCTCGTCTTGGGGAACGCCATGACGTCGCGGATGGAATCCTCGCCGGCAAGCAGCATGCACACGCGGTCGAGGCCGAGCGCAAAGCCGCCCATCGGGGGCGCGCCGTACTCGAGGGCGTCCATCAGGAAGCCAAACTGCTCGCGGGCGCGCTCCTGCGTGAATCCCATGAGCTCGAGCATGTCGAGCTGCATCTGGGAGTTGTGGATACGCATGCCGCCGCCACCGGCCTCGCAGCCGTCCATGACGAAGTCGTACGTCGCCGAGCCGATGGCAAGCGGATCGGCCTTGATCTTCTCGACGTCGAGCTCGGTGGGCAGGGTGAAGGGCTGGTGCTCGGCCTCGTAGCGCTTGGTCTCGTCGTCCCAGTGGAAGAGCGGGAAGTTGACCACCCAGAGGAAGTCGTGGCCCTCGCGCGGGACGTTGAGCGCACCCGCCATGTGCAGGCGCATGCCGCCGAGGATCTCGTCCGCCGTCTTGCGGTCGGCCACGGCAAACATCACGAGGTCGCCCAGCTCGACGCCCATCTCGGCCTTGAGGGCCTCCATCTCCTCGTCGGAGAAGAACTTGACGATCGGGCTGTTGACGGAACCGTCCTCGCGGAACGCGATCCACGCGAGGCCCTTGGCGCCAAACTCGGCGGCGACGTTCGCCAGCTTGTCGATTTGCGCGCGCGGCCAGGCGCCGGCGCCCTTGGCGTTGATGGCCTTGACGAACTGGCCATCGGTCGCCGCCGCGCTCGCAAAGAGCTTGAACTTGGAGACCGAGAAGATCTGCGTCACGTCGTGGAGCTCCATGCCAAAGCGCGTGTCCGGCTTGTCGGAGCCGTAGGTGTCCATCGCGTCCCAGTAGTCCAGGCGACGCAGCGGCGTGGGCATCTCGACGCCCATCTTGGCGAAGGCGTCCGCCAGCACGTCCTCGAG
The DNA here is from genome assembly GCA_019116265.1 of Candidatus Olsenella stercoravium. Classification (GTDB taxonomy): domain Bacteria; phylum Actinomycetota; class Coriobacteriia; order Coriobacteriales; family Atopobiaceae; genus Thermophilibacter; species Thermophilibacter stercoravium. The sequence continues at coordinate 2,254 of DXBZ01000158.1, forward strand.
CGCGCCCATGACGTCATCCTGCTCGACGAAGCTCATCTCGATGTCCACCTGCGTGAACTCGGGCTGGCGGTCGGCACGCAGGTCCTCGTCGCGGAAGCACTTGGCCACCTGGTAGTAGCGCTCCACGCCTCCGACCATGAGGAGCTGCTTCAGCAGCTGCGGGGACTGCGGCAGCGCGTAGAGGTGGCCGGGCTGGGTGCGGCTCGGCACGAGGAAGTCGCGCGCGCCCTCGGGCGTGGACTTGAAGAGGGCCGGGGTCTCGACCTCCATGAAGTCGCGGTCGTGCAGTGCCTGACGCAGCGCGAAGGTGAAGTCGGAGCGCATCTTGAGGTTGGCCGTCATGCGCGGGCGGCGCAGGTCGAGGTAGCGGTAGCGCAGACGGACGTCCTCGGAGGTGTCCACGTGGTCCTCGATCTGGAAGGGCGGCGTCTTGGAGGAGTTAAGGACCTCGATCCGGTCAATCAGGACCTCGATCTCGCCGGTGGCGATCTTGCTGTTCTCCATGCCCTCGGGGCGCTCGCGGACGACGCCCGTGACCTTGATCGGCCACTCGGAGCGGATGGTCTCGGCCGCGTGGAACGCCTCGCCGCCGGAGTGCTCCGGGTCAAAGGAGACCTGCGTCACGCCCTCGCGGTCGCGCAGGTCCACGAAGATGAGGCCGCCGTGGTCGCGGCGGTGCCAGACCCAGCCGGTCAGCGTGACCGTCTGGCCAATGTGCTCGCGGCGCAGCTCGCCGCAGGTGTGGGTGTGCATGCTGTGGGAGTCCATGGGATGCCTTTCTCGTCCTGCCGCCCCGTGCCGTACGGGCGGCGCCTACCGGATGGCCGCGGCGCACGTAGACGGCGCGCGCCGCAGCGGGGGTGATTGTACTACGGGCGGGCCGGTCGGGGCACGGGCGAAAGCAGACGGAAACGTGGAGCTGGGACTATCCCCTTTCCAGGGCGAGCTCGATGAGCTCGCACGACCGGTGCGCAAGATAGAGCGGTATGTTGAGCAGGTCTCCGTCAAGAGACAGGTTTCGTGCCGACAGACGCACCCTGAGCGGCGTGGAGTCGCCATGTTTTCGCGCATAGTACCTGAGGCTCGGCGAGTCAACCGATACGCCCGACTTGACCTCGATGGGAACGACGGCGTTGCCCACCTGAACGAGCAGGTCGACCTCATGGCGCGGCTTATCGTTCGTCCAGTAGCGGGGGGCCACGTCGAGCTGCGGGGCGATTGCCTGCAGGGCGTAGTTCTCCGCGAAGGCACCCTTGAACTCGGAGAACAGGGAGTCCCCCATTGCAAACGCCGACGAGCTGAGGCGTGACATCCTCCGCAGCAGCCCCACGTCCAGGCAATAGACCTTGAAGGCGGAGGGGTCATCGTAGGCGCTCAGCGGAATTCCCTTACCGCTGTTGAGGCGCACGCGCTCCACGAGGCCCGCATCAACCAGCCACTCGACCGCGTCCTCGTACTCCCGCGCACGCGCGCCCTCACGTACGAGCCCCCACACGAACTTCTTGTTCTCACGGGCGAGCTGTGCCGGCAGAGAGTGCCAGACCAAAGAGAGCTTGGCAAAGAGCGCCCCGCCTCCGTGCTTTGCGAAATCGCGCTCGTAGGAGTCAAGAAGATCAGAGAGCACCTTGTCCACGGCGCTCATGTCCCCCGTCTGCGTCCAACGAAGGACCGCCTCGGGCATACCGCCCGTTGAGAAGAATTGGCGGAGACGCTCCTCAAGCTGATGCGCAAAGAGGTCGGACACAGGAGA
>DXBZ01000159.1 GCA_019116265.1 Candidatus Olsenella stercoravium
ACATATGCGATTGTGAGGCAAGCGGCAAATGGCTGGGACTGAGAGAGTCGAACTCCCGTTGACGGAACCAGAATCCGCTGTCCTACCACTAGACGAAGTCCCAATCTGCCACTTCGTGCGCCTCTCAGCGCGAGGAAATACTATACGGCATCCCCTCACGTCATGCAAGCGAGATTTTTGGAGAACTTGTGCTCCAGGGCCCCGCTGCCCCGCAGGCTCGTCGGGACACCGCCTGGCGCGGCGAAGGGCGCCCCGACCCATGGTTACACGAGCGGCTTGCCAACGTTCCAGGCGCCGCCGACCTCCTCGCCCACCACGCGGTAGGTCATGTGCGCGGCGTCGTACACGAGTGGCCGGAGCTTGCCAAAGTCCACCTTGCCGTCAGCGTCGAGGATTCCCTCGTCCGCGAGCACGTTCACGATCTTGCCCACGACGCGCGCGCCGTGCTCGTCACCGTCGATTGCGGTGACCTCGCACTCCATAGTGAGCGGGTACTCCTCGATCACCGGAGCGTCCACGTGCTCCGACCTGGTGAAGGTAAGCCCGCTCCTCTCGGCCTTGTTTACGCGCCTGCCGGTGGCGATGCCGAAGTAGTCGGCCGTGACCACGTTGGCGACGTCTGCCGGCGCCACGGTAAAGGCGCCGCGCCTGACGATGTTCTCGGTGGTCTTGTGGTCGCCGATATTGAAGCAGATCTCGTGGCGACTGCACTCGCCCGCCCAAGCGGCGTTCATGGCGTTGGGTGTGCCGTCCTCGCCGTAGCTCGCGATGATGAACACCGACTGCGGGAACAGCTCGCCCGCGTTGCCCAGACTCCTCTTCATGGTCTCCCCTCTCGGCATGGCGCTTATCCTTGCGACCAAGTATCCTGTTCTACTGTATGCGACACCAGTACCCACTTTGAATTCAGGTACTTACCGTATGGTAAGCGCCCTCTGCGGGCGCAGGAGGGACGACACGTGGCGGAGGACATCGTAGGCGCACGGTACAGCGACACCGGGTACAGCTACACCATGTCGCTCATCCAGGGCAAGCACAAGGCGGCCATCCTCTACTGCCTCATGGAATACGAGCCGGTGCGCTTCAACGAGATGCGCCGCTACCTGGGCGGCATCGCAGACAAGACGCTCTCGGCCAACTTGCGAGAACTCGAGCGCGACCGTCTCATAGCGCGCTACGAGTACCCACAGATCCCGCCCAAGGTCGAGTACTCTCTCACGGAGCTCGGCACCTCGCTTATGCAAGTTCTCGACCAACTCTGTCTGTGGGGCGAGGAGCACCGGCCGTGACCTCGCCCCCTACCACCTGAGCCAGTCGAGAAGAGCCTCGCGCTCGTTGGGGACCTCGCCCGCCATCACTGCGGCGAGCAGCTGGGCCAACACCATGCCCACGCCCGGTCCCGGCTCGATGTCCCGCTCGCGAATCACATCCGCACCGCCCACGGCCAGGTCGCGCACGCGCCACACCGCCCCGGCGGAGAGATCCGCGCGCAGGACCGCCGTCATGGCGTCAAGCTCCACCGCATAGCCCATGCACGCGGGCGCCTTGGCCACCGCGTCGGCACGCTTGAGGTCGAGAAGGGCAAAGGCGAGCGGCCGCGCCTGCCCCGGCGCCGCCACCTCCAGCTCGGAGAGCATCCGGCGCATGGAGGGGGCCGTCGCGCGGATCTCGAGGTCGTGGAGCAGCACGAGCGCCGCTGCGGCGCGCGTCACCTCCCCGGGCACCGCCAGCCGCCCCATCACGCGGCGCGCCACGCGGGCGCCCTCCTCGGGATGGCCGAAGAAGTGGCCGCGCCCCGAGACGTCCTCGCTCCAGCACGCCGGCTTGGCCACGTCGTGCAGAAGCGCCGCCCAGCGCAGCGCGGGCAGCGGCCGGCCGCCGGTGAACTCCTCCACGCCCGCGCAGACGCGCGCCGTGTGCTCAAGCACGTCATGGGCGTGATATGGGCTCCTCTGGTCGAAGCCCTCCATCGGCGCGAGCTCGGGGACCGCCGCGGCGAGCACGGCGAACTCGTGGCGCAGCGCCCAGGCAGCGCGCCCCGTTGCAAGGATCCCGTCGAGCTCCTGGCCGATGCGCTCGGACGCGATCTGGCCGAGCTCGGGCGCGCACGCCTCGAGCGCCGCCTGCGTGGCGGGCTCGATCGCGGCGTCAAGCCGGCAGGCGAAGCGCACGGCCCTCAGCACGCGCAGGGCGTCCTCCTCGAAGCGCCTGCGCGGCTCCCCCACCGCGCGGATGACGCGCGCCGCTAGGTCCTGCTCACCGCCGAAGGGGTCGAGCAGGCCGCGCTTCGGGTGGAAGGCCATGGCGTTCACGGTGAAGTCTCGTCGGGCGAGGTCCTCGCGCACATCCGTGACAAAGCGGACCTCGTCGGGGTGACGACGGTCGGAATACGTCCCCTCCACGCGGTAGGTGGTCGTCTCGACGGGGCGCCCGTCAACCACGGCCGTGATCGTGCCGTGCTCCGTGCCCGTCTCGTGGACCGCGATACCCGCTGCCCTCAGCACGGCTGCCGCATCCCGCCACGGCGCGGAAGTCGTCACGTCCACGTCGTGGCCCGGCCGGCCGAGAAGCGCGTCGCGCACCCAGCCGCCCACGACCCACGCCTCAAAGCCCGCAGCCTCGAGCACATCCAGCACGTGTTGGGCGTAGTCGGGAAGCTCGCGCGCCAGGCGCGCCTCGATGTCCCTGCTCACGCGAACCTCCTCCCTCGCGGTCCTTCTCGCCCGCCGTCCCTCTCGCCCGATTCTAGCAGGAACGACCGCGAACCCAGACGGTTCCTCCCCTCCCACGCGCACCCCAAGAGGTTTGGGTTCACCTCACGCGCCCAATCGAGCTAAGAAATGCAATATGAAACTATTTACCTGCGGTTTTGCCAAAGATGATCTTGTTCGCCCCAAAGGGATGAACCCAAACCTCCAGAGGGGCGCCCTAGAACTCCGCAAAACGCGGCTCGCCGGCACGCGCGAGCTCCTCGCCGCCGGCAAGCTCGTACACGGCCGAGCAGAACCTCTCCTCGTCGCCCGCGCGAAACACGCACGTGAGCTGCACGTCCTCCGTGAAGAGCTGCTCCGCCACGCGGCCGCCGCCGTCCGCGCACATCCGCGTCACGCGGTCGTAGAGCGCGTACGGCAGTTGCACCGTCACCGGGCACACGAGCGTCATCTCGCAAATCGCGCCGTCCCTCTCGGCCTGCGCCACCGCGGCCTGCGCGGCAGCGGTGTAGGCGCGCACGAGCCCGCCCGGCCCGAGCAGCGTGCCCCCGAAATAGCGCGTCACCACGCAGCACACGTCGGCCAGACCCGCGCAGCGCAGCACCTCCAGCGTGGGCATGCCGCTCGTGCGGCTGGGCTCACCGTCGTCGGAGCAACGCTCGCGGCCGTCGGCCAAGATCCAGGCGGGAACGTTGTGGCGCGCGTCGTGGTGGCGCGCGCGGACCTCGGCGACGAAGGCCTCGGCCTCCGCCTCGCTGCCCACGCGCCTGAGCTGCGCGATGAAGCGGCTGCGCCGGTCCTCAACCTCGCCCGCAACCTCAGCGCCCGCGCGCAGCGTCCGATACCCGTCCGTCACGACACGCACCGCAGCACGGCGGCACCCGCCGCGACCTCCATGCCCGCGCAGCAGGTCTCCACGCGCGCAAAGCCGTCCGGGTTGGTGACGGTGACCACGACCGTGTCGTCCAGGCCCCGCTCGGCCATGAGGGAGCGGTCAAAGCACAGGACCGGCTGGCCCGCGTGCACCTCGTCGCCCTTGCGGACGAGCTGGCGAAACCCCGCCCCGCGCAGGGCGACCGAATCGAGCCCCACGTGCAGCAGCACCTCGGCGCCGCACTCGGAGCGGATCAGCAGGGCGTGCCGCGTCTTGACGTCCGCAGCCACGATGCCGGTGACCGGCGCGTACGCGACGTCGCCGTCGGGGCGGATGCCCACGCCCACGCCGAGCATGCCCTCGGCGAAGGCGGGGTCGCTCACGTCGGCGAGCGCCATGGCGAGCCCCGTCACCGGGGCGCAGACTGCCTGGGGGTCCTCGGGGGTGGGCACAGGCTTGAGCGTCGGCTTGGCCCGGTCGAGCAGCGACAGTCCCAGCTTGTCGAACAGACCCACGTAACGCCTTTCCACACGCCGCCGTGCGGCGGCCGTTCTTCTCGCATAGGTATTGTAGAACAAGCGGAGGCCGCAGGCGAGAAGCCCGCTCATGGTAGAATCTTCCACGCGAGGTGGGCCAGGCGACCGCGGGACGCGTACGCGTCATGAGGAAAGTCCGGGCTCCCCAGGGCAGGATGCCGGCTAACGGCCGGGCGGGGTAACCCGACGGAAAGCGCCGCAGAAAAGAAGACTCCCGCTGGCGGGTTCGCCCGTTGAGGGAAAAGCTGAAACGGTGGTGTAAGAGACCACCAGCGTCGTGGCAACACGGCGGCTTGGCAAGCCCCATCCGGAGCAAACGCAAATAGGAGCGCCATGGTGTGGCCCGCACCGCGCTCGGGTTGCGCGCTTGAGGCGGTCGGAGACGACCGTCCTAGATAAATGGCCGCCCACGACAGAACCCGGCTTACCGGCCCACCTCGCACCTTCCACGTTCTTCTCGGCCGCGCGCCCCTCAGACAACGCACAAAATCAAGCACAGCTTTTTATATCCGCAGGTGGAAATAACGCACATGCACGATTTTGTGCGTTATTTGGAAACGGCGTCGCCGGCGGGCGAGAAGAACCTCGCGCCGCGACACAAAACGACCCCGGGCCGAGAGGGACCCGGGGTCGCATGCGTTGCCAGTCGGGCGGGCCTAGTCGAGGTCGCCGAAGTCGCCGGCGCTCACCGCAGGGGCGGGCGCGGGGATCGGCGCGGCGACGGTGGCCGGCGCGGAGACGGGGGCGTCGGCGTGCGTGGTGCCGGCGGAGCCGTTGGGCGCGCTCGCGAGGCTGCCCTGCATGGGGAACATCGCCTCGGCGTCGTCCATGAAGTGCTGCAGGAGCTTCTTGTACTCGCCGCGGAACTCCTCGCGGGAGGCCTTGAGGCGGTCGATCTCGTCGAGCTCGTTCTGCTTCTCGGCGAGCGCCTGGCGGATGACCTCGCGGGCCTTGGCGTCGGCGTCGTTGCGGATGCGGTCGGCGTTCTCGCGCGCCTCGGCGAGGAGCTTGTCGGCCGACTGCTGGGCGACGATGAGCACCTGCGAGATCTGGCGCTCGGAGGCGCCGAGGGCGTCAGTGGCGCTCGGCTGCGCGGGGACGGGGGCCGGCGCCGGGCGCTCCTCGAGGCTCGCGATCTGGGCCTGGGCGGCGGAGAGCTGCTGCTCGGTGGAGGTCAGGCGACCCTTGAGGTCGGCGATCTTCTGGAGCATCGCGTCGACCTCGGTGGCGAGCTGCTCGAGGAAGGCGTCGACCTCCTCGGTGTCGTAGCCGTGCTTGGAGGGAGAGAAGGTCTGCTGTTCGATGTCTGCGGGTGTGATTGCCATTCCTGTTCCCTTTCACTTACGTGGCGGCGGGCCGCGGCCCGCGCACCGGTGACATACAAATCTTACAGGAGAATCGTGTAGACGAGTCGCTCGATGACGCTCAGGACCAATATCGCCACAACGGGCGACCAGTCCACGCCCATGAGCGGGGGTATGAACCTGCGGAAGAGGTTCAGGTAGGGCTCGACCAGCATGCCCAGGGCCCCGCGCAGGTCGTCGAAGAAGCCGCCGGCGCGCGCGGGGAACCACGACATCAGGCACCACGCGACGATGAGCCACCCGTAGATGTCAAAGAGCTGTTGAACGATCGAGTAGACCTGCGTCAGTCCCATGGTCGCCTTTCCGGGTGCGTCCTAGCCTTGGGCGAGCTCGCGCGTGCGCGCGAGGGCCGCGTCGATCGCCGCGTAGGTGCCCTCCATGAGCGGGCCCTCCAGCTCGTAGAGGGCCGCCGCGGTGGTCCCGCCCGGCGACGTCACGCGCTCCATATATTCCCTCGGGTGCACGTTCTCATTCAGGAGCTGCTCCGCGCACCCGCGCATCGTCGACTCCACCATCTCGCGCGCGCACGCTGCGGGAAGCCCCGCACGGACGCCGGCGCGCGTGAGCGCGTCAACAAAGAGCGAGAAGAACGCCGGCGCGCAGCCCGACACCGCGCCCGCCACGTCGAGCTGGTCCTCGCGCATGACGGCGACGGCGCCGATGGCCGAGAAGAGCCTGCACACGACCTCCACGTCCCCCTCGTCGGCGCGCGCGCCCGCCGTGACGGCCGTGGCACCCGAGCGCACCTGCACGGGCAGGTTGGGCATCACGCGCACCACGCGCGCCGTCGGGAGCGCCGCCTCGATCGCCGCGAGCGGCACGCCGGCGGCGATGGAGACCACGAGCCGCTCGCCCACGAGCGGCGCGAGCTCGGCCATGACGCTGCCCAGGACCTGCGGCTTCACCGCGAGCACCAGCACGTCCGGGTCGTCGGCGAGAAGCTCGGCGCCACCCGGGTAGGTGCGGGTGCCGAGCGCCGCGAAGGGCGCGAGCCGCGCCGGGTCGCTGTCGGCCACGAGCACGCGCGCGGCGCGCACCAGCCCTGCCTCGACCAGGCCGCGCGCGATCGAGCCGCCCATCGCGCCCGCGCCCACGAAGCCGACGCTCAGTCTCTCCAGGTCGCCCATCGCGCGCCGCCTACCGGACGAGGTCGCCGTCGGCGACGAGCTTGTCGATGTCGGCGGACGAGAGCGTCACGCCTGCGGGCAGCACGGCAAAGACGCGGTCGCCGAGCTCGGTGACCTCGCCGTTCACGCCGTAGGAGAACCCAAAGCAGAAGTCGAGGATGCGCTTGGCGGTCTCGATGTTGGTGTTGCGGAAGACGACCACCACGGGCTGGTTGGTGCGCACGCGGCGCACGACGCTCTGCACGTCCTCGTAGGCAACGGGACGCAGCACGTAGGGCGGGAGCTGGCCCGAGCTCACGCGGGCGGCGCCGCGCGCGGAGAGGTCCGTCGTGGGCTGCGCCGCGCTGTCATAGCCGACCGCGGGCATCACCGGCGTGGGGTCGCCGTAGGAGCGGGCGGACACGCCCTGGTCGCGCGCGGGCGCCACCGGGCGCCCGGAGCGGGTGTAGACCGAGACGCTCTCGGCCTCGGGGCGCGGGGTGGTGCCGAGCAGGCGGCCGCCCGAGGCGCCGTCGTGGTGCGCCGCGCCGTCCTGGTCGTAGCCGTCGTCCTCGTAGCCCTGGTCGTAGTAGTCGTCCTCGTAGTAGTCGCCGCCCACGTGCAGGCGGTCCTTGATCGTGTCGAGGAAGCTCATGTGCCCTCCTTCGCTCGTGCGCCTCTCGGCGCAGCACCGTTAGTCGAGGTTGTACCCCTGGTCGAACACGCACCTGCCAAGGCGGACGAGGGTCGAGCCCTCCTCCACCGCGACCTCAAAGTCGTCGCTCATGCCGCACGAGAGCGTGGGCAGCGCGAGCCCCGTCCTCCCCCGCAGCTCCGAGGCGAGCTCGCGCAGGCCCGAGAAGGTCCTTCTCGCCGCGTCCGGATCGCCGGCGGGCGCCATCGTCATGAGGCCGCCCACGCGGATGCCCGGCAGCTCGAGGATGCCCTCGATCTCCGAGCGCAGCTCGTCCGGGGAGAGGCCCGACTTGGACCGCTCGCCGGAGACGTTGGTCTCGACGAGCACGTCCGCCACGATCCCGCGCGCCTCGCAGCGCGTCGAGACCGCCTCGGCGAGGTGCGCCGACGAGATGGAATGGATCAGGCGCACGCGCCCGATCACCTGGTTGATCTTGTTCTTCTGCAGGTTGCCGATCATGTCAAAGCGCACGCCGGCCGCCTCGGGCACGCCCTGCAGCGCCTCGAGCTTGCGCCCGAGCTCCTGCGGGCGGTTCTCGCCAAAGAGGCCCCAGCCCGCGCGGATGGCAAGAAGGACGGCGTCGGCGCCCACGGTCTTTGAGACCGCGATGGCCTCGACCTCGCCCGGCTCGCGCCCGGCGCGCCGCGCGGCAGCCGCGATCCGCTCGCAGATCGCCTCCCGGCGCTCCCGCAGAAACGTCTGGTATGACCTCGGATCGTCGATCATCCGAGCGTCGCCTCCCCTGCCCTCATGAGCGCGATCGCCCCGTGCCGGCCGGTCTCGCCGGACTCGGCCCTATACGAGAAGAACCTCTCGGTCGCGCTCGCCGTCGAGACGTCGCAGGCCACCACGTTCTTCTCGCCCACGCCCGCGTCCGCGAGCGCGGCCGCGACGGCGGACGTCAGGTCGAGGTGGCGCGGCGCGGGCACGACAGACGGGCCGAACTCGGCCGCAAAGCGCGCGGCGAGCTCCTCGGACACCTCGTAGTCGGCCGCGCCGATGTGGGGGCCCACGTAGGCGAGAAGCTCGGAGGGCTCGCAGCCGGCCTCGGCGCAGAGCACGTGCGCCGCCTTCTCGGCGATGCGCGCGATCGTGCCGCGCCAGCCCGAGTGCACCACGGCGAAGGCCCCGGGCGCCACGAGGATGACGGGCACGCAGTCGGCGAAGCACATGAGCACCGGCACGCCCGCCGCCGCGCAGACGACGGCATCGGCGCCGGCCTCGGCCTCGGCGCGGGCCGCGGCCAGGGCGTCCGGCTCGGCGGAGCGGACCACGACGACGTGGTCGCCGTGGACCTGGTGCGGAACCACCAGCCGGTCGAGAAGGTCCCGCGCCCCGAGCGCGGCGAGGGCGCGACGGCGGTTCTCCGCCACGTGCGCGGCCTCGTCGCCGCAGCGACCGCCGAGGTTGAGCGACGCGTAGGGCGCCTCCGAGACGCCTCCCGTCCGCTCGGTGAACGCGAGCGCGACCCCGCCCGGACGGGACTCGTCCGTGAGCAGGGTCACGCCGCACGTGGTCTGTCGCGTGAGCGCGGCCATCGCTAGAGGCGGCTGCGCTTGAGGAAGTCGGGGATGTCGAACTCCTTCTCGTTGCTGGAGGAGGACACCGGGCGGCTCACGTTGATCGGCATGGGGGCCGGGGCCTGCGAGACGCTCGCGGCGGGGCGCTGCTCGCGCACGGGGGCCGCCTGGCGCTCGCGGCTCGGGCGGGAGGGGCTGGGGCTCAGCGACGGCAGCGGCTGCTGGACGTTGGCGTCGTTGAAGCCGG
>DXBZ01000160.1 GCA_019116265.1 Candidatus Olsenella stercoravium
GGGCTGGGCGGGCGCCCCGCCGTCGCCCGGGCGACGCTTGCGGCGACGCGTGGCGCCGGGGCCCTCGCCGCCGGACGGCGCGGACGCGTTCGCGGCCTGCCGGTTCTTCTCGCCCGATGGTGCCCCGTTTGACGCGCGGCGACGCTTGCGCTTGGGCTCCACGAAGATGTCCGAGGCGTCGACCTCGGGCTCCGCGAGCACGCCGCTCTTGCGGTCGAGCTCGGCGAGGGCCATCTGGACGTCCGGGGACTCCAGCTTGTCGAGCACCTCGCGCGTCACGGTGTCGGGACGGCACGGGCAGCCCAGCTCCTCGCTCTTCTTGTGCGCGGCCTCGGAAGCCGTCATGTCGGCGAGCGCCACGCGGATCTGCTTGCCGCTCTCCAGGCGCAGGCAGAGCTGCTCCTTGGGCGTGTCGTACTCGATGATCTTGGCCTTGCCGAGCGGGGTGTCGATCACGGCGTTGCGCTTGGGCGCGCGGCCCTTGAAGTCGCGGTAGGCCTCGAACTCGTAGCGCAGGCAGCACATGAGGCGGCCGCACGCGCCGGAGATCTTGGTGGAGTTGAGCGGGAGGTCCTGCTCCTTGGCCATGCGGATGGAGACCGGGTCAAAGCCCGTGGCAAAGCGGCGGCAGCAGAGTTCCTGGCCGCAGTGGCCGTAGCCGCCCACGATGGCGGCCTCCTCGCGCACGCCGATCTGGCGCATGTCGATCCGCACGTGGAACTCGCGCGAGAGGTCGCGCACAAGCTGGCGAAAGTCCACGCGCTCCTCCGCCGCGAAGTAGCAGACGGCCTTCTCGCCGTCGAAGAGGTACTCCACGCCGACGGGCTTCATGTCCAGGCCGGACTCCGTCACGTGGCGGCGGAAGGCCGGCAGGGACTGCTCGCCGCGACGGGCGAGCTCGTCGGCGCGCTCGAGATCCTCGTCGGTGGCGATGCGCACGACCTCGCGCAGCTGCGCGTGGCCGATCGTGGAGGCGAGCTCCTCGGGCGTGACCTCGCGAGCGTCGGCGGTGGCGAGGCCGATCTCACGGCCGCGCTCGGTGGTGCAGATCACGTGGTCGCCCTCCTGGGCGCCGGTGCCCGCCGGGTCAAACCAGAGGTCGCGGGCGGCGTAGGTGAACTTCACCGGGATGACGGTGGGCATGCAAGGGCCTCCTTTATGGCAAGGAGCATGACCTCGAGGGTCAGCTGGGGTGAGACGTTATGGGCGAGGTCGTCGGCGGCGCGGGCCACGGCGTCGAGCGCGCGCACGACCGAGCGCGTGGTGGCGCGACCGGCGAGCCGGTCCACCACGGCGGCGGCGTCCTCGTTGACGATGGCCTCGCCCGTGCCCTCCAGGCGCACGAGCACGTCGCGCAGGAGTGACTCGGCCGCAGCCAGGGCCTCCATCATACCCGAACGCTCGCGGGCGGTAAGCTCGCGCTTGTTGGCGTCGGCCACCTGCTTGAGGGCGCCGGCGGTGAGGAAGTCCTGGCTCTCCTGCAGGGCCTCCTCCTGGGCCTGCTTGACGTCGGCGAGCGGCACGGCCACGGCGGAGACGAGCTGCTTGGCGGCGAGAAGGACGTCCCAGGAGTCGTCGCGATCGAGGGCGTCCAGGGTGTCCACGACGAGGCGGCGCACCTCGCGGCGGCTCGTGGAGGAGAGGTAGTCGGCCGCGCGTCCCGGGGAGCCCGCCACGGCCAGGGCGACGCGCGCCTCCTCGGGCGTGGCGGCGCAGGAGCGCAGCACGGCGCGCACGCCCGCCGCCGTCGAGCCCGCGCGGAACGGGACCTGCTGGCAGCGCGAGACGATCGTGGGCAGCATGGCCTCCACGACACGGGCACAGAGGATGAACATCGTGCCCTCGGGTGGTTCCTCGAGGGTTTTGAGCAGGGCGTTGGCAGCCGTCCCGCGCAGGAGCTCCGCGCGCTCGAGCACGTAGACCTTCGCCATCGCCCTGATGGGCGCGAGGCCGGCGTCCTCTATGAGCTCGCGAATCTGGGAGACGAGGTAGCCCGTCGCGCTCCCGGGCGCGAGCCAGTGGACGTCCGGGTGGGTGCGGTGCGCCACGCGGCGACACTCGTCGCAGGTGGCGTCGCCGCCGTGCGGGCAGACCACGCACTTTGCCAGCGCCTCGGCCGCCTCGTGCTTGCCCGAGCCCGGAGGGCCCAGGAAGAGGTAGGCGTGGGAGAGGCGCCCCTCGGAGATCGCCGTGGAGAGGAAGTCCCGGACGCGCGGCTGGTCGACGAGACCCTCGAGGGCGGCCGGGGCGGTCGCGCCGCTCATGGCAGGTCCCCGATCGCGCCGAGCACGCGCATAGCGACCTCATCCTTTTTGCCCGACGCATCCACGACACGAACCCGCGCGGGCTCGGTTGCCGCAAGGCGCAGATAGGCCGCACGCACGCGCTCCTGGAAGGCGAGACCCTCGGCCTCCATGCGGTCGGCTCCGCCGGCCGTGGCGCGCGCGTAGGCGAGCGCAGGGTCGAGGTCGAGCACGACCGTGCGGTCCGGCGCGACGCCACAGCTGCCGAGCGCGTTGGCCGCGTTCACGAGGTCATCCGGCAGCTTTCGACCGCCGGCCTGGTAGGCATAGGTGGAGTCGTAGTAGCGATCGCACAGGACCACGGCGCCGCGCGCGAGGGCGGGCTCGATCACCTGGCGGGTGAGCTGGGCACGGCTGGCCTCGTAGAGGAGCAGCTCGCACTCCGGGACCATCTCGGCATGAGCGGGGTCCAGAAGGAGCGCACGGACCTTCTCGGAGATGGGAGTGCCACCGGGCTCGCGCAGGCACACGACCTCGCGGCCGGCTGCCTCGAGCGCCTGAGCGAGCAGGGCCGCCTGCGTCGACTTGCCGCAGCCGTCCGCACCCTCGAGCGTGATGAACATCCCGCGCGTCATGCGCCTCCCCTCGGTTTCGTAACTGTTCTATGGTAGCGCGAGGAGCCGCCGGGCGCGAGAAAACCACGGCAAGGGGCTCTGCGCGCGAATGCTGACAGTTTTAGGCAGTTTATTGGGAACCCCGGAAGTATGAGCCGCAATTTCGACGGCAAAACAGCAGGTCATTGACTTTTCAGATATCTGAATACTTTGCTATTCTCCCGAGAACTGCCTAAAACTGTTTGTTGATGCGCAGCAGCCAGCCTATGCGAGCTTGCTCACGCGTCGGTCGTAGGTGAGCAGGCCGTTGGTCTCCTCCTCCACGTCGGAAAGCTGGGTGTAGACAAAGCCGGCCAGCCCCTCAGCCTCCAGGGCGTCCGCCCGCCCGAGCAGGCCGCGCACCTCGGACGCAAACTCCGCGCCCCCGGCGGTCTCCTCGTAGCCATACGACGTCGCCAGGCTCACGTGCCCCGAGACCGCCCAGCTCACGCCGCCAAACTCGGAGACCACGAAGGCTCGTTCCGGCCGCGAGCGGTCCGGCCAGACCTCGAGCGGGCGGAAGTAGTTGTGCACGCTCCAGAGGTCGCCGCAGCCCTGGTCGTACCAGCCGCTCGTCGCGCTCACCGGGCGCGTGGGGTCGAGCGCGCGCACGAGCTCGGTCGCGGCCCGCGCGTCGAACTGTCCCCAGCCCTCGTTGAAGAGCGTCCAGCCGATCACGCTCGGGTGCCCCGCGAGCAGACGCACCGTGCCCGCGCAGGTCGCGCGCCACTCCTTGCGGTAGGCGGGGTCGTCCGCGGCAAGCCGGCGCCACGCGCGGGTCCCGCGGTCGGACATGCGCGTCCAGCTCGCGCGCAGGAGCGTGGGCTGGTAGCTCGTGTGCCACGCGCCGTATGCGCCGCCGCCGGAGGGCATGTCCTGCCAGACGAGCATGCCCATCCGGTCGCAGAGCGCGTAGAAGCGCGGCTGCTCGACCTTGATGTGCTTGCGCAGCAGGTTGAAACCCAGCTCGCGCATGGTGCGGATGTCGTGCTCGAGCGCGTCCTCGGCGGGCGGCGTCATGAGGCCGTCCGGCCAGTAACCCTGGTCGAGCACCCCGCGCAGAAAGACGGGCTCGCCGTTCAGGTGCACGCGGGGCACGCCAGCGGCGTCCGCGCGCACCTCGACCGTACGGAAGGCGCAGTAGCTGCGCACGTGGTCGCCGCCAAAGGAGAGCTCCAGGTCGTAGAGATGCGGGTCGTCCGGACTCCAGAGGTGCGGGTCGCCCGCGGAAAGCGACAGCTCCACGTCCTTCTCGCCCCGGACGAAGGACGACGCCCGGGCCACCTCGACGCCCTCGTCCACCAGACGGGCCACGAGCTCGCCGGCTCCCGTCACGCGGGCGAGAAGAACCACGCGCCCCTCGCCCGCCCGGGCGTCCGCCCACAGCTCCACGACGTGCGACGCCGGCACGACCTCCCACCAGACGTCGCGCCAGATGCCGCTCTGGGCCGTGTACCAGATGCCGCCGCGCGCGAGGCGCTGCTTGCCGCGCAGCTGCGTACCCGCGTCGGAGGGGTCGTGCACGCAGACGGCGAGCGCGTTCTTCTCGCCCGGGCGCAGCGCGTCCGTGATGTCTGCCGAGAAGGGCAGGTAGGCGCCCATGTGCTCCGCGACGCGCACGTCGTTGACGTAGACGGCGCACGCCCAGTCCACGGCATCGAGGTGCAGGATCAGGCGCTCCCCCGCCGCGAGCCTGGGGGCCTCGAGCTCGCGACGGTACCACAGAAGCTCGTCCGGCTTGAGCTGGCGGCCTACGCCGGAGAGCGGGGCCTCGGGCGAGAAGGGCACCCGGATGGGCCGCCAACCTGAGACCGGCGGCTCTGCGACGCGCCACGCCGCGGCGGCGTCCGGCACGGCGACGAGCGCACACTCCCACATGCCGTTCAGCGACGCCCAGCGCTCGCGCGCACACTGCGGGCGCGGGTGTGTGCACGGCGCCACGTCCTTCTCGTCCGCCGCGACCTTCTCGCCCCACGGCGTCCAGAGTTCCGTGAGCTCCGCGTCCGTCGGCGGCTTGGGCTTGCTCGCGAGCACGCGCCTCAGGTCCAGCATCGCACCTCCCCTCAAGATGGTGTCCCCTCAATTGTCACACAGCCGCCCGAAATAGCGAGGTTTTGCATGGCTCGTTTTCCGACGCATCGAATCCGAGCCGCACACCCTGGTTTTGGGACGACAATTTATGCTATGGCACCGTTTTTGCCACGTTTCAATGGATTGTGGGTTCACCTTTGATGCAAATCCCGTTTTAGCGCGGTTTTGTATAAAAAGTGAACCCACAACCGGGTGGGGCAGGGCGGGAGGACAAGAACGGCGGCAGGCGGCGGCGCCGCAGCGGACAAAAGCGCGGGCCCTACGACTTCTTCCGGCCGCGCGCGCCGCCCGCGCGACGGCCGCCGCGCCCCGGGGCCGCAGCCTTCTTCTCGCGGCCGGGGCACTCCATGTTGGGGCAGAGCTTCCACGGGCCGCGCGCCGTCGTGACCACCACGAGCGGGGCGCCGCAGTCCGGGCAGGTCTCGCCCGTGGCCTCGAGCGCGCCGCGCGCGGGCAGTGGGTAGCTCGTGCCGCACTCCTCGTAGTTGGTGCAGCGGATGAAGCGCTTGCCGCTCTTCTCGGACTTGTGCGCCACCAGGCGCCCCTCGCGGCCGGCCTCGGCGCACGCCGGGCACGCGCCCACGTCCACATCGGGCTCGCGGTTGGTGGGGCATGCCGGGTTCACGCAGGTCTCGTACGCGCGGCTGCGGAACGGCTGCACCTTCACGCGGGGCGCGCCGCACTCCGGACACACGGCAGCCTCGCCCTCGAGCGCGGAGATCTTGCCCTGGGGCAGCGGATAGGTGACGTCGCAGTCCGGCCAGCCCATGCAGCCCACGAAGCTGCCGCGCGTCTTGGCCGAGCTCTTGACCACGAGGTCCCTGCCGCATTTGGGGCAGCTGCCGATCTTCGCGTCGGCCGTGACGGCGTCGGCGATCTGCTCGGAGAGGTCGTCGGTGTGCTCCACCAGCGCGTCCATGAGGCCGGCAAGAAGCGCGCGGGAGTGGTTGACCACCTGCTCCTGCGTCTGCGTGCCGTCGGCGACGTGCGTCATGTCGTCCTCGAGTTCGGCCGTCATGTCCGGCGAGGTGATGCGCGGCGCATACTGCGTGAGCGCGTCGATGATGGCCATGCCGAGCTGGCTCGGCTCCACCGGGTCGCCCCGGAAGTACTTGCGCTCGTAGAGGGTGTCGATGATGCTCGCGCGCGTGGACTTGGTGCCCAGGCCGCGCTTCTCCATCTCCTGGATGAGCTTGCCCTGGCTGTAGCGGGCGGGCGGCTCGGTCTGCTTGGCGAGAAGCTCCATGTCGCTGACGGAGACCGCGTCGCCTTCGGCGAGCGCGGGGAGCTGGTCGTCCTTCTTGAGGCCGTAGGGGTAGGCCGCACGGAAGCCCGGCGACACGAGCACGGAGCCGCTCACCGTGAACGGCTCGCCGGCGACGTCGATCGTCACCTTGGTGCCCTCGATCGTGGCCGGGCCCATGAGCGTGGCCAGGAAGCGGCGCGCGATGAGGTTGTAGAGCTTCCACTCGGCGGGCTGCAGCTTGTCCGGGGACGCCGGGGCCGTGGGGTAGATCGGCGGGTGGTCGGTCGTCTCCTGCTTGCCGCGCGTGGCGGTGAGCTTGTCCTGCTTAAGCAGCTCATGGCACACGGAGCCGTAGGCGGGCACCGTGGAGAGCATGCGCACGCACTCGCGCAGGTCGAGCGACTTGGGGTAGACCGTGTTGTCCACGCGCGGGTACGAGATGAGACCGTCCATGTAGAGGCTCTCGGCAAGGCGCATGGTGCGGGCAGGGCTCAGGCCCTCGGCGGCTGCTGCGGCCTGTAGGCTCGTGGTGTTGAACGGCGCAGGAGGGCGCTGCGTGCGGCTCTTGCGCTCCACGGCCGTGACGCGACCCTCGGTGGCGCCGCTCACGTGGCCGAACGCCTCCTCGGCGGCATCGTGGTCCCAGAAGCGCCCCGTGGCGTGCGTCACGCGGAAGGGGCCGGCGACGTCGCCGTCCTTCTCGGCCTGGCCCTGGATCTGCCAGTAGTCCTCGGGCTTGAAGGCGAGCCGCTCGCGCTCGCGCTCGACGACGAGGGCCAGCGTGGGCGTCTGCACGCGACCGGCCGAGCGCACGTTGCCCAGGCCGCTCCAGCGCGCGGCGGTGAGGTAGCGCGTGAGGACCGCGCCCCAGATGAGGTCGATGTACTGACGGGACTCGCCGGCGTCGGCGAGGTCCTGGTCGAGCTCCACGAGGTTGGAGAACGCGTGGTCGATCTCGGCGCGCGTGAACGCGGAGTAGCGGGCACGCGAGACGGGGACGCCCGGCGCGACCTCGCGGATCTGGCGCAGGGCGTCGGAGCCGATGAGCTCGCCCTCGCGGTCGAAGTCCGTGCCGATGATCACGGAGTCGGCCTTCTTGGCCAGGTTCTTGAGGGCGCGGATGATCTCCTTCTCGGCGGGGAGCTTCTCGATGGGCGCCCACACCAGGTACGGCAGGCTCGCGATCTTCCAGCCCTTGAGGTCCACGCCGTCGGCCAAAAACGGCTTGCGGCGGGACTTGTAGGGCGGGCGCGCCAGCCCGTCGGGAACGTCGGCGGGGAGCAGCTCGCCGTCGGCCGTGAGGCCCTGCCAGCCGCTCTCGGGGTCAAACGTGAGCTGGACCGGGAAGTCCACCTTGAGGATGTGGCCACGCAGGCCGATGGTGACGCAGTCCTCGCCGTCCCAGGTGAAGCGGTAGACGGGCGTGTTGTAGACCTTGTCGGCCTTGGGCTTGCCGGAGGTGGAGAGCAGGCGCGCGATCTGCTGCGCCGCGTCGTTCTTCTCGGTGACGATAAGCCTCACTGCTGGGCCGCCTTACGCGTTGTCGAGGTCACGGTTGCTGTAGTCCTCGCGGCTCCACTTGAGCGCCTCGCGGCCGTCGCGCGCCACGATGATGAAGCGCGCCACGGCGAGCGCAGCCTCGTAGAGGAAGATCAGCACCGCGAACATGAGAATCATGGTGACGGGCGAGGCGTCGGGGGTGACGACGGCCGAGAGCACCATGAACGCCACGTAGACGATGCGCCACTGCGAGCGGAACGTCTTGTACGGGACCAGGTGCAGGATCGACAGGTAGAAGATCACGAGCGGCAGCTGGAAGGCGATGCCAAAGCCAATCTCCAGGAGCATGTAGATGTTGAGGTAGTCCTCGGCGTCGGCCATGCTCTGGGCAAACTCGAAGGTCTGGTCGAGGAGCCATCCAAAGGCCGCCGGCTGGATGATGAAGAAGCAGAAGATCATGCCCAGGAAGAACAGGGCGACCATCGCCGCGACCGTGGGGACGACCCACCTGCGCTCGCTCGGCTTGAGCGCCGGCAGGAAGAACGCGAGGATCTCCCAGATGATGATCGGACAGCATATTATGACCGAGAAGAACAGGGCGACCTTGAAGCGGATGGTGAAGCCGCCGAGCACCGAGAAGACGTAGAGCTCGCCGCCGCGCATGGCGGACTCGATCTGATCGATCATGAGCTCGATGAGGGTCGGTGTGGCGAAGTAGACCACGAGCGCACAGACGACGACGGCGACCACGATGATCGTAATGCGGCGGCGCAGCTCGCCCAGGTGGTCCATGATGGGCATACGTGCGGGACC
>DXBZ01000013.1 GCA_019116265.1 Candidatus Olsenella stercoravium
TTTTATGACAATGTCAGGTGCAGGGTGGGGAGCATCACTATTTGGCGGTGGCTGTTTTTCTCTTGTATTTGGCTTGATATGCCATGCAGTTATTACATTGAGAAGAAATGACAAATGATGACATATCCTGCATAGCGAGCTCGACACCAAGGACGCCTTCTGGCACGCCAGGCACGTCCTCGTGCGCAACTCGATCGTGCGCGGAGAGTACCTCGGCTGGTACAGCGAGGACGTCACCTTCGAGAACTGCCTCATCGAGGGTACGCAGCCGCTCTGCTACTGCGAGGGCCTCACGCTCGTGAACTGTCGCATGGAGGGCTGCGACCTCGCGTTTGAGCGCAGCAGCGTGCAAGCAGAGATAACCACGCCGGTGGACAGCGTCAAGAACCCGCTCGCCAGAAGCCTCATCCAGCTCCCGGCCGTAGGCGAGGTCATCCGCGACATCGAAGGCGCGACCGGTAAGGTTCAAATCGTCTAAAAGGGGTCAGACCCCGTTTGGGCAAGTTCTGATGTGGCGCGCAGGAATCGCGCCGGTTTACGGCCGCCGCAGAACTGTGCTCAGAAAACGGCTCGGTTTACGGTTCTGGGGCCCTTCACGTCGTTCTCGGCAATCCGCGACCTGCGGAAACGCCGTCGAGAAGAACGCCGGACGGCCGCGTTTCCGTAAACCGAGCCGTTTTCTGTGCGCTTTTCTCGCCCGATCGTAAACCGGCGCGATTCCTGCGCGCTGTCCGCAATTGCACGCGAACAGCTACCAAACCAAGAATGCACATTCTGCTTGCACGCGAGCGCGAGGGATGCTATAGTTCTTCCTCGCACAACGACCGGGTGGTGGCGCAGTTTGGTAGCGCACTTGACTGGGGGTCAAGGGGTCGCTGGTTCGAATCCAGTCCACCCGACCAGCACTTTCGAGGCCAGGGAGCAGTCCCTGGCCTCTTTTCGTTTCAGGCTCGCAAACGACGCGCGGCCATCGTCGCCCACGGCCCGGCGCACGCCTAAGATGTCCTCACGGCAAGACCAACCATGGGAGGATCTTATGGCACGCGTGTACAACTTCTCCGCCGGTCCCGCCGTGCTGCCCGAGGACGTCCTCAAGCAGTGCGCGGACGAGATGCTCGACTACGCCGGCTGCGGCATGAGCGTCATGGAGATGAGTCACCGATCTTCCGTCTTCAAGGGCATCATCGAGGGCGCCGAGGCACGCCTGCGTTCCCTCATGAACATCCCTGACACCTACAAGGTCATCTTCACGCAGGGCGGCGACTCGCTGCTCTTCTCCACGGTCTTCATGAACCTCGCCGTGAACGGCAAGGCCGACTACGTCATCACCGGCAACTGGGCCAAGAAGGCCTTCCAGGAGGCACAGATCCTCGGCGACGCCGTCGCGGTTGCCTCCTCGGCCGACAAGAACTTCTCCTACATCCCCGACTGCTCCGACCTGCCCATCCGCGAGGACGCGAGCTACCTCTACATCTGCGAGAACAACACGATCTACGGCACCAAGTTCGGCGAGCTGCCCAACACCAAGGGCCACGTGCTCGTTGCGGACCAGAGCTCGATGTTCCTCTCCGAGCCGGTCGACGTCACCCGCTACGGCCTCATCCACGCCGGCGTGCAGAAGAACGTCGGCCCCGCAGGCGTGCAGATCGTGATCGTGCGCGAGGACCTCATCCCCGAGGACCTGCCCGGCGTGCCCACGATGCTGCGCCTCAAGACCCAGGCGGACGCCGGTTCGCTCTACAACACGCCCAACTGCTGGGGCATCTACGTCTGCGGCCTCGTCTTCGAGTGGATCGAGAAAAATGGCGGTCTTGCGGCGATGGGGGAGCGCAACGCCGAGAAGGCCAAGGTGCTCTACAACTTCCTCGACGAGTCGGAGCTCTTCTCGTCCACGGTCGATCCCGGCTGCCGCTCGCTCATGAACGTGCCCTTCGTCACGGGCGACAAGGACCTTGACGCCGAGTTCGTCGCCGAGGCGGCCAAGGCGGGCCTCGTCAACCTCAAGGGCCACCGCTCCGTGGGCGGCATGCGCGCGTCGATCTACAACGCCATGCCCCGCGAGGGCGTCGAGGCGCTCGTCAGCTTCATGAAGGACTTCGAGGCGCGTCACTAGGCGCGAGGAGGACAGTCGCATGTACGCAATCCACTGCATGAACAACATCTCCACCGTCGGCACCGACGCCCTCTCGAGCGCCGGCTACGCCTTCGTGGACGACCCGGCAAAGGCGGACGCCTGGCTCGTCCGCAGCGCCAACCTGCACGAGATCGAGGCGCCGCAGTCGCTGCTCGCCATCGCGCGCGCCGGCGCCGGCGTGAACAACATACCGGTCGAGCGCTGCGCGGAGCACGGCATCGTCGTCTTCAACACGCCCGGCGCCAACGCCAACGCCGTCAAGGAGCTCGTCATCTGCGGCATGCTGCTCGCCTGTCGCGACGTCATCGGCGGCATCGAGTGGGTGCGCGACGCCGTGGACGACCCGCAGATCGCAAAGCGCGCCGAGAAGGCCAAGAAGCGCTTCGCGGGCTGCGAGCTTGCCGGCAAGTGCGTGGGCGTGATCGGCCTCGGCGCGATCGGCGCCCAGGTCGCCGACGCCCTTATCGCGCTCGGCGCCGAGGTCATGGGCTACGACCCCTACCTCTCGATCAACGCGGCCTGGGGCCTCGACCGCAGGATCGAGCACGCCATCGACCTCGACCAGCTGCTCACCTCCTGCGACTTTGTCACGCTCCACGTCCCGGCCACGGACGCGACGAAGGGCATGATCAACGCCGAGGCCATCTCCAAGATGAAGCCCGGCTCGGTGCTGCTCAACTTTGCCCGCGACGCGCTCGTCGACGAGCAGGCGCTCGCGGAGGCGCTCGACGACGGCAAGATCGCGCGCTACGTGACCGACTTCGCCAACCCCGCCTCGGCCAACATGAAGAACGCCATCGTGCTGCCGCACCTCGGCGCCTCCACGGGCGAGGCCGAGGACAACTGCGCCGTCATGGCCGCCCGCCAGCTGCGCGACTACCTCGAGAACGGCAACATCACCAACTCCGTCAACTACGGTCGCGTTGACCTGGGGCCGCTCGTGGGCGACTCGCGCATAGCCGTTTTCCACGAGAACGCGCAGGGCGTCATAGGCCAGCTCTCGCAGGTCGTCGCCGACGCCGGGCTCAACATCGAGAACATGAGCAACGTCAGCCGCGGCACGGCCGCCTATACCCTCATCGAGGTCAACGCCGCAGTCCCCGACGACGTGGTCGCGCGCCTGGCTGCGCTCGACCACGTGAGAAGGGTCCGTGCCATCGCACCGAGTGCGTAGCGAGGCGGGGAGACGGACGTGACGCAGACCGTCGAGCCGTACGCTCACTTCGCCCACGAGGACGACCGTCCCGACCTCGACCTGGACGGGTGCTGCCTTCGCCTCGGCTCCGCCCTTGCCCTCAGGACGGTCTACACGACGCCCGAGGACACGGACTTCTCGCCCTTTGACGAGCTCTACGAGCTGATTCTGCGCTCCTACCCGCACGTTGTGGGCACGGGCACCGTCGAGCGCGTGGGGCACTCCATCCTCATCACGGTCGCGGGGTCGGACCCCTCGTTGCCCTGCGCCCTGCTCCTTGCCCACCAGGACGTCGTGGACGTGGTGCCGGGCACCGAGGGGGAGTGGGAGCACGACCCCTTTGGCGGGCACCTGGACGACGAGTGGGTCTGGGGACGCGGCGCGCTCGACATCAAGGAGATGCTGATGGGGGAGCTCGAGGCGCTCGAGTACCTCCTCGCCCATCACGGGCGGCCGAGAAGGACCGTGGTGCTCGCCTTTGGTGAGGACGAGGAGGTCGACAGCCGGGGCGCCACGGCGCTCGCCACCGAGCTGGTGAGTCGCGGCGTGCGCGCCGCCTTCTCGCTCGACGAGGGCGTGACGACCTCCGTGGACGCGACGACATACGGCGCCCCCGGGGTCATGGTCGCCGACGTGGGGCTCTCGCAGAAGGGCTTTCTCAACCTCCGCCTCGTCGCGCGGGGGTCGGGCGGGCACTCGTCGAACCCCTTTGGCGGCACGTCGCTCGAACGCCTCTGCGTCGCCGTGGCACGTCTCGCCGATGCCCTGCCGCGACCTCGCCTCACCCCCGTCGTGGCCGAGACCTTCCGGCTGCTCGCGCCCCACATCACGCAGGAGCCGCTCCGCCGCCTGGCGAGCGACGTCGATGCGAACGCGGACGACCTCGCGGCCGCAGCGGCACAGGTGAGGGAGCTCTTCCCGCTCGTGTGCACCACGATGGCCGTCGACCAGATAGACGGGAGCGCCCGCTCGGCAAACGTCATGCCCGCAGACGTCTCGGCGACGATCAACTTCCGCCTCCTCCCCGGCGTCACGCGTGACGAGATCGTCACGTGGGCCCAAGGGGTCGTCGGCGACGGGATCGAGGTCCGGGCGCTCCACGGCACGCCCGCCGGGCGCCTGGATGCGCCGGGAGGGCTCGGATACGACGAGCTCGTCGAGGTCTTCGGGCGCTATCACCCCGGCGTGACGGTCGTCCCCTCCATCGTCTGCGGCGGGACCGACTCGGTGCGCTACGAGGGCGTCTGTGACAAGCTCCTTCGCATGACGCCGTTCAGGCCGGCCCCCGAGGAGCTCGCGCGCGGCCTGCACGGCGTCAACGAGCGCATCTCCCGACGCACCTACGCGCAGGGGATCCGCGTGCTGATTGCCTTTCTCGAGAAGACCCTGCTGTAGGGAGCTTACGAGGAGCGTATTGATTTGCGCTAGGATGGGTACCTTGTGTAAGGACATTCACCAATCTGAGAGGCGTTCTCCGTGTCTGAAAGAACTGTGAGAGCAAAAGAGCGCGCCAAGGAGCGCGTCAAGACGCTCACCGACACCGATGCCGCAGAGGCGCAGGCCCAGGGTACGACCGAGAGCCCCGTGGGCACCTCCGAGAACCCGTCGACCCAGGTCCTCACCGTCGCCAACCTCATAACGTTCTGCCGCTTTGGCCTCACCATAGCCTTTCTCGTGCTGTTTGCCGGCGGCATACACCGCACGGCGGCGCTCGTGTGCTACGTCGTCGCCGCGCTGACCGACTTCCTCGACGGGCAGGTCGCCCGCAGGACGCAGACCGTCAGCTGGCTCGGCAAGGTGATGGACCCGATCATGGACCGCGTGCTGCTGTTCACCGGCGTGCTGGGCCTGCTCATCGTCGGCGACCTGCCGCTGTGGGTTCCCCTCTTCGTCATCGGGCGCGACGTCTACCTCGGCATCGGCGGGCTCGTCCTCCAGCACTTCCGCCGTCGTCCGATCGACGTCGTCTACATCGGAAAGGCCGCCACCGCGCTGCTCATGTTCGGCTTCTGCGACCTTTTGCTCGGCCTGCCTGTGATTGACGGCGTGTGTCTCGTCGACCTTGCGTGGCTGCCCGGCCTCAACGCGCAGCCGGCCGCCCTTGGCATCTTCTTCGTGTATGCCGGCGTGATCTGCTCGCTCGTTACCGCCGTGGTCTACACCGCAAAGGGCGTCCAGGTCATTCGCGAGAGCAGGGCGAACGGGGGCCGCTCGTGACGGAGGACCTCAGGGGCGGCGCCCTCCACGGGGAGCACGTTCTTCTCGGCGCCAGCTTCTCCGGCTCCGAACACGCTGACGTTGCCCGCGTGAGCTCGTATGCGCTCGAGTCCGCCCAGGGGAGTGACACGATTCTCGCCGACTTGACGGGGGCCGTCTACCTTCTCGTGAGCGGGTCCGACGCGCCGAGGTTCTGCTCTGCGGTCTTTGCCGGCAAGGTGCTCTCCGTGGGCGAGACCGCACTCGAGGCCGTGCTCAACGGCACGGGCGAGCTCATCTCAACCCCGCTTCTCACGCGCACCGGGGACGACGAGTACGTCGTCATCGACGCCAGCCCGCGCCAGGATGCCCTGGTCGCGTGGGTCCGCTTTCTTGCGCAGACGAGCTCGGGTGGACAGGCCGCGTTCCCTGACCTGGCGATCGAGGACGCGACCACCATGCTCGTGCCGCTCCTGCTCTGCGGACCTGCGGCGACTGCGGTGCTGGGGGACTATCTTCGCGAAGGCGTAGCGCTCCCGTCCGCCGGCGAGGTGGCGCAACTGCGTCTGGACTCGATCGTAACCGTCGTCGCGCACGTCGCGGCCGCTTTTGCGCCTCCTGCCTACCTTGTGCTCGTGCCGGTCGGCGCCGCTCGCGTACTATGGAGGAGCCTGCTCTCCTTCACCGAGGTCGCCCCCGTGGGGCACGACCGAATCGTCGCCGACCTCAGGGGTTCGTTCCCGTGGTTTGGCGGCGAGCTCGAGGGCGGGCCTGCACAGCTGGGCCGCTCGGGGCTCGAGCAGTGGGGCGTCGTCCGTGCCGGTTCCGACTTCGTCGGCGCCCGGGCGCTCGGCTGACCCCGGGGCGTCCGTCGCAGGAGGGTTAGGAGCGCACATGAAGTACTCAATCAACGCCGGACAGGCCCCGGAGGCGATCGGCCCCTACTCGCAGGGCACCACCGCCGGCAGGCTCGTGTTTGCCTCGGGACAGCTGCCCATCTCCGACGTCGACAAGCGCTCTCTGGTCGAGGGCGGCATCCGAGAGCAGACCGAGCGGGTGATCGACATCATCGAGGCCATTCTCGCCGAGGTCGACTGCACGCTGGCAGATGTGGCGCAGACGACCGTCTACCTCACCTCGCTCGACGACATGGCCGCCATGAACGAGGTCTACGCGCGCAGGTTCACCACGCCCGCGCCCGCCCGCGCCGTCGTGGGCGTGAACGAGCTGCCGCTTGGCGCGTTGATTGAGATGGACTGTGTCGCCTGCCGCTGATGCGCGCTATGATAGAGGCACAGACGACGAGGGGAGAGACATGCCCACCAACAACGCCGACGCAACCGAGATCTTCCGGATGCCCGCTGCCGACTCCACGGTTCCCGACCTCATGGGGGCGCACCGCCCCGCGCACCCCACGCTGACCATCGTCAAGGGCCCCCAGATCGGCGAGGTCTTTGAGCTCGACGCACCCCAGATCACCCTTGGGCGCGACCCGCGCAACAGCGTCTTTCTGAACGACATGACGGTCTCGCGCCATCACGCCCGCATGGACCTCGGCAACATGGCCTCCGGGCTCGCCACGATCGAGGACCTCGGCTCGCTCAACGGCACGTGGGTCGACGGCGCGATCGCCAACCGCGCCTCGCTCAAGGACGGCTCCACCATTCAGATCGGCACCTTCCGCATGGTGTTCCACACCAACGCGCGTCCGCGCCGGATAGACACCGAGGCCTAGCCGCCATGACCGATGCCGGATACCTCACCATCGGCAAGGTCGTGAAGAAGCTGCAGCAGCAGTATCCTGATCTTTCGATCTCCAAGGTCCGCTACCTTCAGGACGAGGGCCTGCTCAACCCGTCGCGCACCCCGAGCGGCTACCGCCTCTACTCCCAGCGCGACGTGCGCAGGCTCGAGACGATTCTCTACCTCCAGAAGAATCGCTTCCTGCCCCTCTCCGTCATCAAGGAGGAGCTCGAGCGCGCCGACGCCGGCAAGGCGTCGGTGGGGGAGACGGGGCCGTCCGCGCTCGCCGAGCCCATCGCACTTCCCGTCGAGGATGAGGAGAACCTCTCCAAGCTGCATCCGATCGACAAGATTCCCGAGCTCGCGGGTGTCTCCGTGAGCTTTGTCCGTCAGCTCTCGGAATCCGGCGTGATCAGGCTCACGCGCTCCCCACACGGGCGCGACCTCGTCGACGGGCGAGACCTCCCGCTCATACGCATCTGCGACGAGCTGCGCCACTTTGGCATCGGCCCCAAGAACCTGCGCCAGTACGTCATCGCCGCCAACCGCGAGTCCTCCATGTTCGAGCAGGCGCTCGTCGTCTTTGCCGCCAAGGCCGGCGGCGTCGAGATCGAGGATACCGAGGTCACGCGCGCCCGCTATGACCAGG
>DXBZ01000161.1 GCA_019116265.1 Candidatus Olsenella stercoravium
CCCCGGCGTCGACCCAGGGCTCCGATGACTGGGGCCGCATCGGCGGCGGACTCCTCGCCTTCATCGTCCTTCAGGCGATCCAGACCTTCATGCTGCTCTCGGACTTCCCCTCGTCGCTCGAGGGCGCCCTCGAGAGCCTCATGACCATGGGCCGCGCGGCGCTCGGCGCGCCCGTGGTGCTGGTCGTGGCCGACTGGGTGCTGCTCGCCACGCTCGTCGCCTATGCGGTGGTCATCATCGTTGCCATGGTGCAGGTCGTGCAGCGTCACCCGTCCTTCCTGCGCAACTTCCAGATTGCGGGCATCATCGCCATCGTGGGCAACCTCGCCGTCTTTGTCATGATGGAGGTTGCGCACATCTACTACACCACCAATCCCGCCCTGACCGGGCTCGACATCGACAGCTACTCCTGGCAGGCCGGCTCCCATTGGACGCTCGTCGTGCTGGCGCTCATGTGGACGATCTTCTGGACGCTGTACTTTGCGCGCTCGGTGCGCATGCGCCACTACATGAGCCCGGAGAACCCCTATACCACGGCAAACGGCCTTCCCTACATGGAACAGGCGCTCTTTGGCAACAACATGCGCGGCTGAGCGAAACATGCCTAAAAGGGGTCAGACCCCTTTTAGGCACCTTTTAGGCAAATTATAGGCAAGGCCCCTTTTAGGCAGGCACGCGCACCGTCCACCGCTCTTCTCGTTAAGGGCGCGCTTTTTGGGTAGTAGACTATGTGTGAATGGGCCACGGCCCCGTTCCGTCATGCGCCTGTGACGGGTCGGACCCGCCCACGAGGGATTCGTTGGAATCGCTACGAAGGAGAGGATATGGCTCGCAAGTTTAAGTCCATGGACGGCAACGAGGCGGCATCGTACGTCTCGTATGCGTTCACCGAGGTGGCGGGCATCTACCCGATCACCCCGTCCAGCCCCATGGCCGACCACGTCGACCAGTGGGCCGCTCAGGGCATGAAGAACGTCTTTGGCACCCCGGTCAAGGTCGTTGAGATGGAGTCCGAGGCGGGCGCCGCGGGCACCGTCCACGGCTCGCTCGGTGCCGGCGCCCTCACGACCACCTACACGGCGTCGCAGGGCCTGCTCCTCATGATCCCCAACATGTACAAGATCGCCGGCGAGGGCCTTCCGGGCGTCTTCCACGTGTCCGCCCGTACCGTGGCCTCCCACGCCCTCAACATCTTTGGCGATCACTCCGACGTCATGGCCTGCCGCCAGACCGGCTTTGCCATGCTCGCCGAGGGCAACGTCCAGGAGGTCATGGACCTCGCGCCGGTGGCCCACCTCGCGGCCATCGAGGGCAAGGTGCCGTTCCTGAACTTCTTTGACGGCTTCCGCACCTCCCACGAGATCCAGAAGGTCGCGGTCTGGGACTTCGACGACCTCAAGGACATGCTCGACATGGACGCCGTCCAGGCCTTCCGTGACCACGCCCTCAACCCGGAGCACCCGCACGCCCGCGGCTCCCACGAGAACGGCGACATCTTCTTCCAGCACCGCGAGGCCTGCAACAAGGCCTACGACGCGCTTCCCGCCGTGGTCCAGTCCTACATGGACAAGATCAACGAGAAGCTCGGCACGAGCTATCACCTCTTCGACTACTACGGCGCCGATGACGCCGACCGCGTGGTCGTCTGCATGGGTTCCTTCTGCGACACCCTCGAGGAGGTCATCGACTACCTCAACGCCCACGGCGAGAAGGTCGGCCTCGTGAAGGTCCGCCTGTACCGTCCGTGGTCCGTCGAGGACTTCGTGGCCGCGCTGCCTGCGACCGTCAAGAAGATCGCCGTGCTCGACCGCACCAAGGAGCCCGGCTCCATCGGCGAGCCCCTCTACCAGGACGTCATCACCGCCCTCTACGAGGCCGGCAAGTCCGAGATCACCGTCGTCGGCGGCCGCTACGGCCTCGGCTCCAAGGACGAGCCGCCCGCAGCCGCCTTTGCCGTCTACAAGGAGCTCGAGAAGGACGCGCCCGCCCGCGAGTTCACCATCGGCATCGTGGACGACGTCACCAACCTGTCCCTGCCCATGGACCCGGACGCCCCCAACACGGCCGATCCGTCCACGATCGAGTGCAAGTTCTGGGGCCTCGGCGGCGACGGCACCGTCGGCGCCAACAAGAACTCGATCAAGATCATCGGCGACCACACCGACAAGTACGTCCAGGCCTACTTCCAGTACGACTCCAAGAAGACCGGCGGCGTCACGATCAGCCACCTGCGCTTTGGTGACTCCCCGATCCGCTCGCCGTACTACATCAACAAGGCCAACTTCGTCGCCTGCCACAACCCGTCCTACATCATCAAGGGCTTCCCGATGGTCCGCGACGTCAAGCCGGGCGGCACGTTCCTGGTGAACTGCCAGTGGTCCGACGAGGAGTTCGCCTCCCACCTGCCGGCCGTGGCCAAGCGCTACATCGCCAAGAACAACATCAACGTCTACCTGATCGACGCCATCGACCTTGCCGAGAAGGTTGGGATGGGCAAGCGCACCAACACGGTGCTGCAGTCCGCGTTCTTCTCGCTGGCCCAGGTCCTTCCCGCAGCCGATGCCATCCAGTACATGAAGGACGCCGCCGAGAAGTCCTACGCCAAGAAGGGCCAGAACATCGTCGAGGCCAACTGGAAGGCCATCGACGCCGGCGCCACCGCGTACCGCAAGTTCGAGGTGCCCGCCGAGTGGGCCACGGCCGAGGACGAGAAGGTCGAGCTCACGCTCGAGGGTCGCGAGGCCATCGTCAAGCAGGTCCGCGAGCTCATGGAGCCGATCAACCGCATGGACGGCGACTCCCTGCCCGTCTCCAAGTTCATGGACGTCGCCGACGGCCAGTGGGAGCTCGGTGCCTCCGCGTACGAGAAGCGCGGCGTCGCGGTCATGGTTCCGCACTGGGACGAGTCCAAGTGCATCCAGTGCAACCAGTGCTCCTTCGTGTGCCCGCACGCCACGATCCGCCCGATCGTCATGAACGCCGACGAGCAGGCCGCCGCTCCCGAGGAGATGCGCCGCATCGACGTCATGGTCCCCAAGAACTCCGGCCTCACCTTCACCATGGCCATCAGCCCGCTCGACTGCATGGGCTGCACCAACTGCGCCAAGGTCTGCCCGAAGGGCGCCCTCACGATGGTGCCGCAGGAGTCCGAGCTCGACCAGGTTCCGGTGTGGGACTACGCGGTGAACAAGGTCTCCGAGAAGAAGGAGCTCGTGGCCGCCAACGTCAAGGGCAGCCAGTTTGCCAAGCCCTACCTCGAGTTCTCCGGCTCCTGCGCCGGCTGCGCCGAGACCGCGTACGCGCGCCTCGTCACGCAGGTCTGCGGCGAGCGCATGTTCATCTCCAACGCCACCGGCTGCTCCTCCATCTGGGGCAACCCCGCCGCCACCTCGCCCTTCACGGTCAACGAGTGCGGCCACGGCCCGGCGTGGAACAACTCCCTCTTTGAGGACAACGCCGAGCACGGCCTGGGTCTCGCCCTTGGCTACGACGCCGTCCAGGAGAAGATCGTCGTCGAGACCGAGAAGATCCTCCAGTGCGACAAGGCCTCCGAGGCCCTGAAGGAGGCTGCGACCGCCTGGCTCGAGGCCCGCAAGGACACCGAGGCCAGCAAGACCGCTGCCGCCGCCTACGTCGCGGAGCTCGAGAAGAGCGACTGCGAGACGGCCAAGGCCATCCTCGCTGACAAGGCCTATCTCACCAAGAAGGCCTTCTGGATCTTTGGCGGCGACGGCTGGGCGTATGACATCGGCTTCGGCGGCCTCGATCACGTTCTCGCCTCCGGCAACAACGTGAACGTCTTCGTCTTTGACACCGAGGTCTACTCCAACACCGGCGGCCAGGCCTCCAAGGCCTCCAACATCGGCCAGGTGGCCCAGTTCGCCGCCTCCGGCAAGGTGACCAAGAAGAAGAGCCTCGCCGAGATCGCCATGTCCTACGGCTACGTCTACGTGGCCCAGGTCGCCATGGGCGCCAACATGAACCAGACGCTCAAGGCCATCCACGAGGCCGTGAACTACGACGGCCCGTCGCTGATCATCGGCTACAGCCCGTGCGAGATGCACTCCATCAAGGGCGGTGGCATGCAGAACTGCCAGGCTGAGATGAAGAAGGCCGTGGAGTGCGGCTACTGGAACCTCTTCCGCTTCAACCCGGCTGCCCCCACGGGCAAGAAGTTCACGCTCGACTCCAAGGAGCCGGCTGGCGGGTACCAGGACTTCCTGATGAACGAGGCTCGCTACACCTCGCTCACCCGCTCCTTCCCCGAGCGCGCCAAGGAGCTCTTCGCCCAGAACGAGGAGGCCGCCATGGCTCGCTACGCGCACCTGCTCAAGCTCAAGGACCTCTACGCCGACGCGTAAGCGCTGACGTCATAGTCTGGGCTGCGGCCCCCGGCAACGCCGGGGGCCGTTTTGCGTTGCGGAGGGCACGTCCTTCTCGCCGGCCGTCAATAACACGCAAATCTGGAGACCCATTTCAAGAGTCCCCAGTTGGCGAGAAAAACGATGGAGAGATTTGCGTGTTATTTGAGCGAGATGCGCAGCGCGACGTCGTGCGCGGCCGTCTCCAGCGCGTCGTCGAGCGGCGTCAGCTCAACGGACTCGCCGCGCCGCGCGAGCGCCCGTGTGATCAGCCAGTCCGTGACGCCCGGGTTCTTGGGCAGGATCGGACCGTGCAGGTACGTGCCCACAACACCGTCGTGCAGCACGCCCTCGCCGCCGTCCTCGCCATTGTTGCCGGTCCCGGTGACCAGCGCGCGACCGAGGGGCTTCTCGCCCGCCCCGAGCATCGTGCGGCCCGCGTGGTTCTCAAAGCCCACGATCGGCGTCGCGCACACGGGGGACTCGATCGCCACGTTGCCGATGAGGCGCGTGTTCCCGGCCACGGTCGCAAGGTCGAGGATGTGCAGCCCCTCAACCTGCTCCGAGCCCATCATGTAGGAGTGGCCCAGCAGCTGGTAGCCGCCGCATATGGCGAGAAGGACCCCGCCGTCGGCAACGTATGCGGCGAGCTTCTCGCGCTGGCGCTGGAGCTCGTGGCACACCGCGAGCTGGTCGCGGTCGGCGCCGCCGCCCAGGAGCACGATGTCGGCGTCGGAGAGGTCGAGCTCGGCGCCCATGAGAACCTGGTCCACGTGCGCCGGTATGCCGCGCCACGCGCAGCGCTTGGCGAGCGAGGCGATGTTGCCGCCGTCGCCGTAGAGGTTGAGCGCGTCGGGGTAGAGGTGCACGATGCGCAGCGGGCGCTTGAGCGCGACGGGCGCCGGCTCAACGCGTCCGGGCGCCGTCGGCGCGACGGACCTGTCCCGTTTGAGCCGCTCGTTTGAACCCGTCCCCTTTTGCAGGCGGGTGAGGTCGGCGACGACGGGGGGGAAGGCGGTGTAGTTTGCGATCGCGTGGAGCTTCTCGCCCTCGCCGACGAGGTCGAGCGCATCGGCGATGCCGTCCACCAGCTCAATCGGCGCGCCCAGCTCAGCGTACTTCACGCGTACGGCCATGTCTTCGCGCCGCGTGCCGCCCACGCAAACCAATCGCAGGTCAGACAGGTCGCGCAGACGTTCGAGGTCAATGTCCCAGATCCAGGAGACGTCGTGACCGTCCGCGTCATTGTCGTTCAGGAAGAGGGCGAGGTAGTGCCCGTCCTCAACGCGCACCTGCTGAATCATCCGGTTGAAGCCGGTCGGGTTCTTCGCCAGGTTGGAGGTCACCGCGCGTCCGCCCGCGAGCGTGAACACCTTGCCGCGCCCGCTCGCGGGCTCGTAGGTGTCGAGCACCTCCTGGAAGCGCGCCACGTCGCCGCCCGTCGCGAGGCAGCCCGCCAGCGCGGCCATCACGTTGTAGACCATGTAGAGGCCGCTCCAGCGCGTGCGCACGTGGTAGCGGAGCACCTCCGCGCCGCGACGGTCCTCAACGTCAAACTCAAATCCGCCGCAGGTCAGCGTCACGTTTACGGCGGCAAAGGCGAGCTGCGGGCGCTTCCACCCGCACGCGGGGCAGCGGTATGCGCCAAGCTGGCCATAATGGACGTACTCGTACTCCAGGCCCGCGTTGCACCGCGCGCAGAAGCGGCTGTCGGAGATGCGGTCCGCCTCCAGCCCCGTGGGCTCGTCGATGCCAAAGGCCAGGCTCTGGTTGCCAATGCGGTCGGCGATCGCCGCGCACAGCGGGTCGTCGGCGTTGAAGACGAGCGTGGTCTCCGGCGAGCGGCGCAGCGCCTCGGCGATCACGTCCTGCGTGTGGTCGATCTCGCCGTAGCGGTCCAGCTGGTCGCGGAAGAGGTTCAGCAGCACCAGAACGTCCGGGCGCATCGCGGGCAGCACGCGCACGGTGTAGAGCTCGTCGCACTCAAAGCAGCCCGCGCGCTGCACGTCCTTCTCGCCCGCGTCTGCCAGAACGAGCGCGGCGGCGATGCCGGACTCCATGTTGTTGCCCGCGCGGTTGCACACCACGTCGCGGCCGCCTGCGGCGAGCGCGTCGGCGAGAAGGCCGGTCGTGGTCGTCTTTCCGTTGGTTCCGGTGACCACCGCGCGCGGCGCGAGGTCCGCCGAGAGCTCGCCCACCACGCCCGGGTCAACGCGCAGCGCGACGGCGCCGGGGATGTTGCCGCCCCCGCGCCGCGCCACGTTCACGGTCCCCCAGTGCGCCAGCGCGCCGGCGAGACGGGCCAGCCTCGTGCGTGCCCTCATGCTGCTCCTTCCAAAGTTGCCTAAAAGGGGTCAGACCCCTTTTTGGCAACCGTGCGTCCGCGTGGTGTTGGGGGTAATATTAGCACCGGAAAACGCGTCAACAGGAGGTCCCTTGTCCCACCTTAGCACCCAGGCGCCCGCCGCGTCCGCCGAGAGCGCGCGCCACGTTGCCCGCATCGGCATGATCGCCGCCGTCTACGCCGCGCTCACCCTCGTCGCGCTGCTCTTCCTCGGCAGCCTCGCCTGGGGCCCCGTGCAGTTCCGCGTCTCCGAGGCAATCTGCGCCCTGGCCCTGCTCACAGCCGACGCCGTCCCGGGCCTTGCGCTCGGCTGCGCTCTTGCCAACCTTGCCAACATCGTGCTCTCCGGCACCGGCATGCTCGGCATGCTCGACGTGGTCTTTGGCAGCCTCGCCACCGCGCTCGGCGCCTGGTTCACGTGGCGCAACCGTCGCCGTCCCGCCCTCGCGCTCATGGGCCCCGTGCTCGCCAACGCGCTCATCGTCCCGGCCTACCTGCCGCTCATGCTCCAGGGCATCGGGTTCTACACGATCCCGTTCACCAACATCGCCATCGACGGGGCCTATCCTGCGATGTACGTCTTTGGCCTGCTCGCCACCGGCATCGGCGAGGCCGTCGTCATGTACGTGCTGGGCCTGCCGCTCTTCCGCGCGCTCTCGCGGACGACGCTGCCGCGCGCGCTCGCCGAGGACGCGGGCGAGAAGGGCCCCCGGCCCCGGGCCGTTCGGAAGGGCTAGCGCTTGAACCCCGTCATCGTCATCCCCTCCTGCTGGGACCGGAGCGCGCGCGTTGGCGCCCTCGGCGAGCGCGGCGTGTACGACTACACCACGCCGATCGACAAGCCCCTGCCCGAGCTCGAGGTCTGCCTGTCCTCGCTCGAGCGCGTGAGCGGCGTGCTGCGCGTGATCGTGCTCGTGGTCGCCCCCAAGGAGTGCGAGGACGCCGCGCGCGCCCGCGTGAACAGCATCTGCCGCTCCCACGCCGACCTCAACCCGCTCGTGATCGGCGCCAAGGAGGCCGCCCACGTGGAGCGCGCGGTGGCCCGCATGGCGCACCACGTGGCCGGCGAGACCGTGTCGCTTCGGGGCTACGGCGCCATCCGCAACATGGGGCTCGCCGTCGCCGCCGTGCTCGGCCACGACGTCGTGGTGTTTCTCGATGACGACGAGGTCGTCACGGAGTCGGACTTTCTCACCAAGGCCGTGTGGGGCCTGGGCTCGCTCACACGCCAGAACCTGCAGGTCCTTGCCAAAAGCGGCTTCTTCATCGACAGGCTCGGCAGCCCCTACGCCGAGCCCTCGTCCGAGTGGAGCGAGAAGTACTGGTCAAAGGCTGCGGACTTCAACCGCGTGATGGAGCGCGCCCAGACGAGCGCCTCCCGCATCACGCGCTCGAACCACCTCTGCGGCGGCTGCTGCGCGCTGCACGCGGCGGCCTTCTCCAAGGTGCCGTTTGACCCCTACATAACGCGCGGCGAGGACCTCGATTACGTGCTCAACCTGCGTGCCAACGGCATGGACGCCTGGTTTGACAACGAGTGGTACGTGGAGGCCCAGCCGCCCGAGGAGATGGCGGGCGCGCCCTCCGTCTTCATGCAGGACGTCCACCGCTGGCTCTACGAGTATCGCAAGCTCGACGCCATGAACGCCCGCCGCGACCTGCGCACGATCACGCCCGAGTCGCTGATGCCCTATCCTGCGCCGTGGCTCTCTGCGGAGGTGCGCCGGCGCGTGTTCAGGACCGCGCTCCGGCGCCTCATAACTGGTCCCGACCGCCTTGCCTACCTGCGGATCCTCACCAAGGGGCGCTACGAGGCCGACAAGTTCGCCCGCTCGGCGAGCTCGCGGTACCTCTCGTTTGCGATGGTCTGGCCCACGATCGTCTCGGCGCTCTGGGGCGACCGCGTGATCGCGTCCGCGATCTTAAGCACCGGCCAGGCGGCGCCCCGCGCGGTCCATGCCGCGCCCACCGCCCCCGAGTCCGACCCGCTCGCAGACACGGGCGCCTTCCCGGTCCAGGGGGGTGCCCGCTGATGGGCTTTTGGGGCAGGGTATCGGGCGGGATTGCCGGCGCGGCGCTCGTCGCGTGCGCGCTCGCGCTCTCCGTGGTGCTGCTGCGGAGCGTGAACGACGGGCTCGTCGTCGTGGCCATGCTCGTGGGCTGCGGCTTTGCCGCCGTGATCGTCCTCGGCGGCGTCATCAACCTCGTTCCCGACGACACGCGCTCCGAGGCGACCGAGCGCACCCTGCGCGTGGCGGCCGTCACGCTGGCGCACCTCCGGGGCGGCCTCACCGAGGAGAACGCCCGCGCCATCTGCGCCCTGCTGCTCCCCGAGACCAGGGCGGTCGGCATCGCCATAACCGACACCACCAAGGTCCTCGCTCTCGAGGGCCCGGTCGACACCCCGTTTGTCCCGGGTACCGCCAACGCCAAGCCGACGCTCGAGGTGCTGGAGAGCAAGCGCATGGAGACGTTCGTCTCCGTCGACCAGGAGAGTCAGGACGTGAGGCGCTTCTCGATCGGGCGCCGGCGCGATGGGCACCTCTTTGGCGTCATCGTCCCGCTCTTCGTGCAGGAGCGCGCGGTCGGCACCATCAAGCTCTACTACCGTCGCGACCTGGACATCGACCGCACCCAGCTCGCCATCGCGGAGGGCCTGGGGTCGCTGCTCTCCACGCAGCTCTCCTCCTATGAGCTGGACCGCCAGGCCGAGCTCACGGCGCGCGCCGAGGTCAAGGCCCTCCAGGCCCAGATCAACCCGCACTTCCTCTTCAACACGCTCAACACCATTGCCTCGTTCACGCGCACCAACCCCACCAAGGCGCGCGACCTGCTCCGCGAGTTCTCCACCTTCTACCGCCGCACCCTGGAGAGCTCCGAGAAGACGCTCATCTCGCTCTCCCAGGAGCTCGAGCAGACGCGTCGCTACCTCAAGATCGAGAAGGCCCGCTTTGGCGAGAGCCGCATCGTGGAGACCGAGCACGTTGAGAGCGGCTGCGGGGACCTGCCCGTGCCGTCGTTTCTGGTTCAGCCCATAGTTGAGAATGCCGTGCGCCACGCGATGCGCGACGAGGACCCGCTCCACATTGACATACAGGTGGCGACCGACGGTGATGATATTCTTATAGCCGTGGTCGACGACGGTCTCGGCATGGACAAGGCGGTCGCCGACCGGCTGCTTGCCGCAGCGGCGGAGCCGCGCGCGAACGCTGCGCCCGGGCAGGGCACGGGCATGGCGCTGCGCAACGTCGCGGAGCGCGTCGAGCGCTTCTTTGGCGCGGGCTCCGGCGTCGAGATCGTCTCCAAGCCCGACGAGGGGACGAGCGTCACCCTGCGGCTCGTCGGGGGCAGGGGCAGGCTTGTGGCGGTGCGCCGCGAGAGCGAGTAGGATGGACACGTCGCCGTTCCGCCGGCGTAAGGACACGAAGGGATCGACACATGCGCGCGATGATTGTTGACGACGAGGCCCCCGCTCGCTCCGAGCTGCACTATCTGCTCGACGAGACGGGAAGGGTCGAGTCGATCACGGAGGCGTCCAGCGCCCGCGAGGCCGTGGAGAAGCTGATGGAGGCCAAGGCCGACGTCATGTTCCTCGACATCCAGATGCCCAAGACCTCCGGCATGCAGCTCGCCGAGGCCCTCCACAAGCTCAAGAACCCGCCCGCCGTGGTCTTTGTGACCGCCTACAGCGAGTACGCGCTCGAGGCCTTTGAGGTGGACGCGATCGACTACCTGATGAAGCCCGTCGACCCCGAGCGCCTGAGCCAGGCCCTCGACAAGGTGCAGGCGCGCGCCAAGCCGCAGTCCCAGAGCCACTCCTCCGTGGAGCGCATCCCGGTGGTCAAGAGCGGGCGCAAGGTGCTCGTGCCGATCGACCAGATCCGCTACATCGAGGCCAAGGACGACTACTCCTGCATCTACACCGACACCGACCGGTTCCTCTCCACGATCTCGCTGGCCAAGCTCGAGCAGAAGCTCGCGCCCCACGGCTTCTTCCGCGTGCACCGCGGCTACATCGTGAACCTTGAGTACGTCGAGGACGTGGAGGTCATCTCCTCCGGCATCCTCCAGCTCGGCGTCAACGGCATCGAAGGCAAGAAGATCTCGGTCTCCCGCCGCCGCGTCGTCGCGCTCAAGCGCGCGCTCGGGCTCTAGGGCGGGGGCGCGCGTGGCCGCACTGCGCTACGACATCATCTCCGACACCCACGGCTTCCTCTCGCCCGAGCTGCTCTCCGAGCTCGCGGGCGCCGACGCCATCGTGCACGCCGGTGACATGTGCTCGGCGTCCGACTGGCGGACGCTCTCCGACATCGCCCCGCTCAAGATGGCGCTCGGCAACAATGACTGGGCCTACGACTACGGCCCCATGGTCAAGGACCGCGTCGTGTTTCTCGGCGGCGGGCTCAAGTGGCAGGTGACGCACTACCGCCGCCGCCTCAACCTTCAGATGAGCGACATCGCGATCTTTGGGCACACGCACACGCCCGTGCTGGAGCGCGACGAGTGGACGGGCACGCTGGTCATGAACCCTGGCAGCCCCACCTACCCGCGCCGGTCGCGCCCGAGCATGGGCCGCATCTTCGTGGAGGACGGCCGGGTGGTGGACGCCCAGCTCATCACGTTGGGCTAGCGGGCGCGCGTCCTTCTCGCCCCGCCCGTGCCAAACCGGCCCCCTTATGCGGGGCCCGCGCCCTCGCGCGGCGCGTCCACGGCAACAAACGTCGGCGCCACCACGCGCGTGTAGAAGATCAGCCACACGAGCGAGACGCAGAAGCCCGCCAGCACGTCCGAGGCGTAGTGGACGCCCAGGTAGATGCGGCTCACACCCACCATCACGATCACGAGGCCAAACACCGCGCACCACACCACGCGCATGGCGTCGCGGCGGTGGTAGCGCCAGATCATCCAGATGAGCAGGCCAAAGAACGCCATCGCCACCATTGAGTGCCCGGAGGGGAAGCTGTAGCCGCTCTCTGAGATGAGGCGGAAGCCGTCCGGGCGCGGCCGCTGCACGAGGTACTTGAGCACGGTGTTGAGCGCGACCACGCACACCAGGTTCACGGCCACACACCAGCCCGGCGCCTTGCCCGGCGCGAGCGCCGCGATCACGGCTGCGACGACCGCCAGCACCACGACCGAGGCCAAAGACGTGAACGCCTCCATGACCGGCGTGAGCGCATCGGAGCGCAGGCGCTCAACAAAGAGCTGGTAGGCCATCGTGTCCAGTCGCATGATCTCCCCGCCGGCCACCTCCCCGAGCAGCCACACAAACACGAGCGACGCGGCGAGAAGAACCACCACGCGCGGGTTCTGCCTGAGAAGGCCCAGGGAGCCGCGCGTGACGTCGCGGGCTCCCTGGGCGAGTTGCTCCCTGCGCGACATGCCTAGAGGTTGGCCTCGAGCTCGCCGACCAGCGTGGCCTTGGGCATGTTGCCGATCATGGTGTGCACGGGCTGGCCGCCCTTGAAGAGGATGAGCGTGGGGATGGAGACGATGCGGAAGCGCGTGGCGAGATCAGCCTCGTCGTCCACGTTGCACTTGTAGACCGTGAGGCGGTCCGCCATCTCGCGCGAGATCTCGTCGACGACGGGGCCGAGCGCGCGGCACGGGCCGCACCACGACGCCCAGAAGTCCACGAGGACGGGCTTGTCGGAGCCGGAGACGACGGAGTCAAACTCCGCAGCGGTGATTGCCTGGGCCATGGGTAACCTCCCTGATAGACTGTGCTTGTTGGGGCTTATACCCCAATTCGCTCGCAACCGTTGCCTAAAAGGGGTCAGACCCCTTTTAGGCAAGTTTTGG
>DXBZ01000162.1 GCA_019116265.1 Candidatus Olsenella stercoravium
CCGCAGGTCTCGGAGAGCGTCTACTCGTCGCTCGCGAGCGACGACGCGCCTGCGGTCTCGCGGACCGGCACCCCGACCGTGTCGTTCAAAAACGTGTCACTCATCTACCCGGCCCAGCCCAACAAGCCCGCCCTCGACGACGTGAGCCTCGACATCTATCCCGGCGAGTTCGTCTTTGTCGTCGGTCACTCGGGATCGGGCAAGTCGTCGCTTCTGCGCCTGATCACGCGCGAGCTCAAGGCGAGCTCCGGCCAGGTCATCGTGGCGGGGCAGGACCTCACCAAGATGCGCAACAAGAAGATCCCCTATCTTCGCCGCCAGATCGGCACCGTCTACCAGGACTTCAAGCTCCTGCCCGACAAGACGGTCTACGAGAACGTCGCCTTTGCCCTCGAGTGCATCGGCAAGCCGCGCTCGGTCGTCAAGGCGCAGGTCCCCGAGGTGCTTCGCCTCGTCGGCCTTGCCGAGCGCATGCACCACTTCCCCGACCAGCTCTCCGGCGGCGAGCAGCAGCGCGTCTCCGTTGCCCGCGCCATGGTCAACCGTCCGCC
The DNA here is from genome assembly GCA_019116265.1 of Candidatus Olsenella stercoravium. Taxonomy (GTDB): domain Bacteria; phylum Actinomycetota; class Coriobacteriia; order Coriobacteriales; family Atopobiaceae; genus Thermophilibacter; species Thermophilibacter stercoravium. The sequence goes on from DXBZ01000162.1 coordinate 552, forward strand.
GCTGCTCGTCTGCGACGAGCCCACGGGCAACCTCGACCCGGCCATCTCGCTCGGCATCATGAAGCTGCTCGACCTGATCAACCGCGCGGGCACGACCGTCGTCATGGCCACGCACGACCGCGAGATGGTCGACTCCATGCGCAAGCGCGTCATCGCGCTCGAGGCCGGCCACATCGTCCGCGACCAGGAGAGGGGAGGCTACGGATACTATGGTGCCCTCTAACCTCGGCTACTCCCTCCGGGAGGCCGGCCATCACTTCCGCCGCAACTGGACGACGGTGCTCGGCGCCGTCGTCACGATCTTCCTCTCGCTGTTCATCATCGGCCTCTTTGTGCTCGGCTCGGTCATGATCTCGAGCGTGGTCGGCGGCGTGGAGGACAGCGTCACGATTCAGGCCTACCTCGCCGACGATGCCAGCGACAGCGCCGTCCAGGCCTTCCAGGCAAAGGTCGAGGGCTGGGACAACGTCGAGTCCGTGACCTACAAGTCCAAGGAGCAGGCGCTCAACGAGTACCGCACCTCCATGTCCAACCGCAACGCGAGCGACGCCGTCGCGGCCCTCGACGGGGAGAACCCGCTGCCCGCCTCGCTCGTGATCACGCTCACCGACCCGCAGGAGGTCGCCGCCACCGCCGAGCGGATCATGGACGACCCCTCGTTCCTGCAGATCCGCGACACCGCCGACGACCCGTCGTCCTCGCCGGCCGATGACGTCGTCTACGGTCAGGGGACGGTCGACCGCCTCTTCGAGGTGACCAACTACATCCGCATCGGCGCGGTCGCTCTTGTCGCCATGCTGACGTTTGTGGCCTTCGTGTTCATCAACAACACGATTCGCCTCGCCATCACCGCGCGCCGCCGCGAGATCGCCATCATGCGCCTCGTGGGCGCCTCCAACGGCTTCATCCGCGGGCCGTTTGTCACCGAGGGCGTGCTCGAGTCGCTGATCGCGGCCCTTCTCGCCATCGTGGCGCTCGCCGTCGGCATGAACGTGCTCATGCCGATGCTGCAGGAGAACCTGTCCTTCCTGGCGTTCAACATCCCCAACGAGGTGCTCTACGCCACCTTTGGCGGCCTGCTGCTGATTGGCATCATGATCGGCCTGTTTGGCTCCGCCATCGCGATGCGGCGCTACCTCAAGGTGTAGCCCGGCCGAAGGTGCTCGTGCGTTAGGGAGCCCCCGACCTTCCTCCGAGAAGTGCGCTGCGCGGAACTTCTCTCCGGAAGGTCGGGGGCTCCTCGTGTGCGCCCATCGGTCGCCGGCTGGTTGGTCTGTGCGGTAAGCTGGGTGTAGAGAGGGACGGAGGGCTCCATGGGTCGCAGCAGGCCGCATCGCGGCAACAGGAGGCGCGGGCGCAGCGGCGGAGCGCGGCGCCGCGCGCGCACGCTCACGGGAACGCTCGTGATCTCCCGTCCTGGCGTGGGATGCGTCGAGACGCCGGAGGGGACCTTCGAGCTCGCGCGCCACGGGCAGCGCGAGGCCATGAACGGCGACGAGGTGGAGGTCGCGCTCGTCGAGCAGCGCGGTCGCCAGCCCCGGGCGGTGGTCCGCTCCGTCGTGACGCGCGCCGTCGAGACCCTTCTCGGCCGCTTTGCCCTCGCCGGGCCGCTCGGTGTGGTGACGCCGCTCGACGCTCGCATCGGCCACGACTTCTTCGTCGTGCCGGAAGATCCCAGCCCGGATCGCCTGGGCGTCGCGGAGGGCGACATCGTCGTCGTGCGCATCACCGAGTACCCCACGCGCCGGAGCGCGGCTGCGGTGACCCTGGAGCGGCGGCTCGGCTCGGCGGACGAGCTCGACCTCAACGTCGAGGCGGTCGTTGCCTCCTACGGACTCCCCGGGGAGTTTCCCGCCTCGGCCGACGCCCAGGCCGAGAAGATCTTCTCGCGCGTCGCGGAGGACCTCGCCGCAGACCCCGCCCGCCGTGACCTGCGCCAGACGCTCTGCGTGACCGTGGACCCCGCTGACGCGCGGGACTTTGACGACGCGGTGAGCGCGCGGCGCCTGGACGGCGGCGGCTTTGAGCTCGGGGTGCACATCGCCGACGTCTCGCACTACGTGGCACCGGACTCCCCGATCGACAACGAGGCCAAGCGCCGCACCTGCTCGGCCTACCTCGTGGACCGCGTGATCCCCATGCTGCCCGAGCGCCTCTGCAACGACGTCTGCTCGCTGCGCCCGGGCGAGGACCGTCTCGCCATGAGCGTGCTCATGCGCCTGGACGAGCGGGGCGGCGTCCTCTCCGCGCGCATGACGAGAAGCGCGATCCGCTCGGCCGCGCGCCTGGACTACGACACGGTCGACGAGGTCCTTCTCGACGCGTCCCGGGCTCCGAGCGAAGAGATCGCCGAGCTCCTGCGGACGCTCGACGAGATCCGCGCCCTGCGCGAGCGCGTGCGCCGCAGCCGCGGGGCCATAGACTTCGAGACGGTCGAGGCGCGCGTGACCCTTGGGGCGGACGGCGTCCCCACGGGGGTCTCGGTGCGCCGCCGCACCCGCGCGACCGGTCTCATCGAGGAGGCCATGCTGCTCGCCAACGAGTGCGTCGCGGAGCGGCTCGCCGAGCGCGACGCCCCGGCGGCCTACCGCGTCCACGAGCGCCCGCTGCCCGAGGACCTCCGCGCGACCCTGCAGCCGCTGCGCGAGCTCGGCCTCCTTGACGCGGAGACCACCTCCGGGCTGCTCGCGGGCGATCCGTTTGCCCTGCAGCGCATCCTGGCGCTCGCGCGCGGCACGGACGGGGAGCAGCTCGCAAACGCGCTGCTGCTCCGGGCGCAGCGTCGCGCCGTCTACCTGCCGGCAAACGAGGGGCACTACGCGCTCGGCGCCGCCGCCTACTGCCACTTCACCTCGCCGATCCGCCGCTACCCGGACGTGCTTGTCCACCGGGCGCTCGGTGCGCTCATCGACGGGCGCATCGACGGTCGCGAGATGCGCGCGCAGGCACAGGTGCTGCCGCAGCTGTGTCGGACCTGCTCGGAGCGGGAGCGTGCCGCCGACGCGGCGGGCCGCGCCTCGCAGAAGATCAAGATGGCCGAGCTCTTCTCGTCCCGCGTCGGGGAGCGCCTCTCCGGCGTGATCACCGGCTGCGAGCGCTTTGGCCTCTTCGTGACGCTGGACGAGACCTGCGCGGAGGGGCTCGTCCCGGTGCGCGCCCTCGGGAACGAGTGGTTTACCTACGACGAGGCGCGCATGGCGCTCACGGGGGAGGAGTCCGGCGAGGCTTGGGGGCTCGGGCGACGCGTGTGCGTGGAGGTCGTCGGCACAAACGTGCCGCGCGGCCAGATCGACCTCGCGCTCGTCCGGGATCGCTGACGGATTTGGTCGCGTGGGGACAGGCCTGCGCCATAATGGGAAGACTAAGGATTATGAGAAGAATGCGCGGCGCGCGGCGCCGACTGGGGGAGCGATGGAGAGAACCGGACTGACAGAGGAGCTCGAGCGTGCCGAGGGGCTGCTGCTCCAGGACGAGGGCGAGCTTGCCGTGCGGCTGCTCGCGCGCCTCGCGGAGGACGCCGAGGCCTATGTGGACGCCAACTGCCCGACGACCGAGGAGCTCCAGTGGTTTGCCTTCCCCACGCTCTTTGACCGGCTGGCGTATCGTCGCGTGGAGGGCGACCCGAGGGAGCTGCGCGACGTTGGCGAGCCGCTGGGGCGCCTCTATGCCGACCTCGCCCTCGCGTGCGCGCGCACCGAGGACTACGACGCGGCGGCGGCCGCGCTCAAAAGCGCGATCCGCTGGAACCCCATGGACTGCGCCTCCCGCCTCAACCTCGCTGACCTCTCGCGCATGTCCGGCGACCTGCAGGAGCACCTGGCGCTCAGCTACAGCGTCTTTGAGCGGGCGAGCGAGGCGTCGCACCTGGCACGGGCGTTCGTCAACTTTGCCGCTTGGTTCCAAGCGAGCGAGAAGCCCCGTGTTGCCGCCGCCGCCCTGCGCGCCGCCCGCAACCTCGACGTCCGCGACGGCGTGCTCGCCGCCGCGCTCGACCAGGCGGCCGGGACCGATCGCGACCCCGACCTCGTGTCGGACGCCGAGGCCAGAGAGCTTCTCGCCGCCGAGGGCCTGCCCGACGGGGCCAACGCCGAGATCGCGGTCTGCCTGCTCATGTGCGCTGGCGACGCGGCGGCGGCAGGTGCGGGCGACGTCGCCGTCAGCCTCACGCTGCGGGCGCGTGACCTGGTGGGCGAGGCTGCCGCGACGGCCCTTCTCGACCTGATCCACGAGACGGACGAGGGGGGCTCCGATGGCCAAGAGTAAGGTCGTGCGCCAGGCGGCCTCGGCCAAGGCCGCCCAGCAGAAGGGCCCTGGCAAGAGGACCATCGCCAAGAACCGCTCCGCGCGTCACGAGTACTTCATCGAGGAGACCTTCGAGGCGGGCATTGAGCTCACGGGCACCGAGGTCAAGAGCTTGCGCGAGCGGGCGTGCCAGATCACGGACGCCTTCTGCCTCATTCGCGGTCGCGAGACATGGCTGCACGGCGTCCACATCCACCCCTATTCCAACGGGGGCGTGTGGAACGTGGACCCCGACCGCAAGCGGCGCCTGCTGCTGCACCGCCGTCAGATCGACTACTTGGACGGCAAGCTGCGCCAGAAGGGTCTGGCCCTCGTGCCGCTCGAGATCTACTTTGACGAGCACAATCGCGTGAAGCTGGCCATTGGCCTCGCGCGCGGCAAGAAACTCTACGACAAGCGCGACGACATGGCGCGCCGCGACTCCGACCGCGAGATCGCCCGCGCCCTCAAGGAGCGCAGCCGATGATTCAAAAGGCTCAGAAGGGGACAGCCCCCTTTTGAGTCACCTCTCAAGTTGAAAGGAGCGGGGCATGGACGCAAGCGCACTGTTCAAGTTCTCATCGGGGCTCTACGTGGTCTCGGCGGACGACGGAGAGCGGGCGGGCGCCTGCATCGTCAACACCGGCCTGCAGGTGACGTCCGACCCGCTCCAGGTCTCCGTCACCGTGAACAAGGATAACTTCACCTGCGGTGCCATCGAGCGCGCCGGTCACTTCTCGCTCGCCGTGGTGGACGAGTCCGCCGACATGCTCTTTGTGGGGCGCTTTGGCTTCCGGACCTCGGCGACCGAGGACAAGTACGACGGCATTGCGAGCGCCGTCGCCGTGACCGGCGATCCCTATCCCACCGAGCATGCCTGCTCCTACGTTGCCTGCAACGTGGTCAAGACGCTCGACGTTGGCACGCACGTCGTCTTTGTGGGAGAGGTCGTGGACGCGGACAACCTCTCGAGCGTGCCGCCCATGACGTACACGTACTATCACACAACCCTCAAGGGCAAGACGCCGCCGAAAGCCTCCTCCTATGTTGGGGGTATAAGGTAGGTCAGGGCGAGAGGCGCCCGCCATCATCGAAAGGAGACTGGTATGACCGAGGAGAAGAAGTACACGTTCCGCTGCACCGTCTGCGGCTGGGAGGTCACCGTCGACACCCCGGAGCTGCCCGAGGACTTTGTCTGCGAGGTCTGCGGCGTCGGCCCCGACATGTTTGAGCTCGTCGAGGAGTAGCGCTCCGGCCACGGGTGCGACCCACGGGGCGGCCTCTCACGGGGCCGCCCCTTTGTGCGTCGAGGGATAACGCACAGAATCAAGCACAATCTTCTATATCCGCAGGTGAAAATAACGCACATGTACGATTTTGTGCGTTAATCAGGTGGGCGAAAAGGACGTCGCCCCGTGACTCGCATGGCGCAAAACGGGTAGAATACCCCCACGGTCGCGCGAGCGGCCCGTACGTTGACAGCCGCATGGTGGTGGCCCTTCTCACCAACCACAGGCACCCGGGGGTGACTGGTTTCGACAGGGTGGGCCTGAGATGGGCAGCAGGCCGTGGTCTCCTCGCCACGTTAAACAGGGGTACCGTCAAATTGAATTGACGAGAACAACTCTTACGAGCCTCAGCTGGCTCTCGCTGCTTAATTAGATAGCGGCGCGTCAAACCGGGGATTGCTCCCGTCCCCGGGGCGACGTCATCTGAGGGAGATGCGCGCGCGGACGTAGCCGGTATGCCGCGCGCAAAGACCGAACCGGCTGGGACGCCAAGCGCGGGTGACCGGGTGCGCGGCGTCTGAGACCTAACCGGCCACTGAGCCTGGAGACACCTGTCAGGGGTTTGCTTTGGACCGGAGTTCGATTCTCCGCACCTCCACCAGAGTAGGAAGCGTCGAACTATTCTTCTTTCGGAATGAGTTCGCGCTTGTTTATAGATTCGGGAGCACCCGCTAAGGGTGCTCCTGTTTCGGTCATCACCATGTGAGCGCCGTATTTGGCGTTTTAAGACGTTTTAAGCCCTTCAGGGTACTCCGATGCCCTGAAGGGCTTTTTCGTGCCTTGAAACGGCTCTGAGAACGTCAGAGGGAGCGAAGGCCGAGGCGCAGGTGCGCATCTCGCTTACGCTCGATGCTTTGGGCGGCCGCCCTGCGGGCGGCTATCTCCAGTCTGGTCGGGCAACTACGGCGCTTCGCGCCTCCGTTGCCCTCACAAGGGTACACGCGAGGCACAGGAAACCATGGTGGCTGGTTTTCACGCTCCCCTGTGTACAGGGTGGATGATGCGGTCGGCCGAGGGCGGAGCCCGAGGCGTGACTAGCCTGCATTGAGGACGCGAAGCGTCCGAAATGCGCACCTGCTCAGGACAGGAGAATCCCATGACTCCTCGTTTACGAGCGTTTTGCCTGACCGCATGACCACAAGGAAAAATGATGTGGTCACTATCTGGTCAGCCGTAGTCCCGCTCTATATCGGGCTTTACGCAATTCCTGACCAGATGACCATATAGTTGGGGACTTTTTTGAAAGAATGGGAAAGGGCTATCTGATATGCGTAAAGAAATAAAGTTTGTCGGATTTCATCTGGTCTTCTGGTCATGCGGTCAGAACGTAAAAAATCCCTCGATAAATGACAATGTCATTTAGTTAAGGTTTTTACAAAAGAACACCCGTCCACTCCACAAAAGTGAACGGGTGCTTTTTTGAATTGGACATTTGAAAAGTTAGATTTCATTAACATTACGCTTTCCATTCCATCAACACGCAATCTTCCTTCTTCCCTTCGTGTAACTCATGTTCGGGAAGCTCTTTAATAATTTCAAATCCTGCCTTCTGATATGCTCGTATCGCTCGCGGATTGTTTTTTCGTGGGTCAAGAATCACCCCGTCAGCACACATTTCCGTTCGTAGATATTGACATGCCACTCGGCAGTATTCTGTACCGATTCCCATATTCCAATATTCTGGCTCACCGATAAATTGGTCCATCGCATAAATCTTTTTATCAGTCTTATGGTAATTATATTCGTCGAAATGCTCGCCCTGAACTCTATATATCTGTGCGTAACCGATGGGAATTGTATCATATTCAATGATGACTCGATAAATTTCATCCGCCCATTGTTCAGTATAATGCTCACAAATCGTTTCCTGTGTATGCTTCTTATCTCTACCGTCGTAAAATTCAAGAACACGGTCGTCCGTCAACCATTTTAACATAAGAAGTAAATCATCCTTGTTCATCGGACGAAATGAGACTCGCTTTGCTTCCAACATAATCACCTCTTCCATGATATAATCTCATAACACTTTTTCCTACTAAAATATAAAC
>DXBZ01000163.1 GCA_019116265.1 Candidatus Olsenella stercoravium
GCAAGCGCGACCTGACCATAGTCACCAACTCCTGTCACATAATCGAGCACGCCGAGCAGTATCTCCCCGACGTCACGATCATGTCCACGGGCGGGGTCCTCGCGCGTAAGTACCGTCACTACTACGGGCCGCTCGTGGGAGCGAGCCTGGCAGACATCTACCTGGATCAGGTGTTTCTCGGTGCCGACGGCTTCGAGCCGAGCTTTGGCTTCCTCGCCGAGTACGAGCAGACTGCCTACGCGAAGGTGGAGTTCCTCAAGCACGCGCGGACCAAGATCGTGCTCATGGATTCGAGCAAGGTCGGTGCCGGTCGCTCGTTCCTGCGCTTTGCCAAGCCTGACGACGTGGACGTCGTCATCATGGAGAAGGACCCGGAGGGCATGGTCTTTGAGGCCTGCAATCAGGCGGAGCGCAAGGTCCGGGTCGTCGAGGCTTTGAGCGACGATGGGCGGTAGCGGTCTGTGGCACCCATCGCCCGAGGCCCTCTCTGGGCTGCGGGGCTGCGACCACATAGAGATGCGACCCGGCGGCCGCGAGGAGATCGTGGGTGGGATGGGGGAGGACTACCCCTACGCCCTCGTGCTCTCGCAGCACGATCGCTACCAGAACCGCTCCGTACCCTGGCACTGGCACCAGGAGCTGGAACTCTTCTATGTGCTGGACGGCACCGTGGACTATGCGACCCCGCACGTGCACGTGACGCTGCCCGCGGGCGCGGCGGGACTCGTCAATGCCAACGTGCTCCACATGACACGCGCCACGGGTGGCTGCGAGGGGGTTAACCTGCTCATTCACATGCCGAGGCCGCATCTTCTGGCCGAGCGTGGGAGCCTCATCTGGCGTCGCTATGTTGAGCCGCTTACGAGTGCGACCTCGGTGGAGTTGCTCTACGTGCTGCCCGACGACGAGAGTGCGAGGATGCTGCGCTCCGATATGCAGGCTTCCTTCGACGTCGTGCTTGCGGGCGAGAAGGGCTGGGAGCTCGAGCTGCGCAACACGCTCGCCGAGGTGTGGCTTGACTTTGTGGGGCTTGCGGGCGAGCGCGTGGGGGAGGGCGCTGCGGCGATGCCATGCCAGCGAGACGAGCGTCTCAAGGCGATGGTTGACTACGTGGGCCGCCACTACGACGAGCGAATCGGTGTGGCCCAGATCGCTGCCGCGGCGTTTGCGAGCGAGCGCGAGTGCTACCGCACGTTCCGGGAGTGTCTGGGCGTCACGCCGGGACAGTACCTGCGGGACTATCGCATCCAGCAGGCGTGCCGGATGCTCGCGCACACCACGCGCCCCATCTCGGCCGTTGCGGACATGGCGGGGATGGGCGGAGCTAGCCACTTCGGGCGGGAGTTCCGCGCCGCCATGGGGTGCACGCCGACGGAATACCGACGCAAATGGCAGGATTTTAATAGTTCACGGCAGAATGTGATATAGCATCAGCTCTTTTCTCGCTGGAAAATGCCGATAAAGACAGTCGGCGGGAGGAACAATGATGGCAGAAACAAGCTATGACCTAACCGTCTCTGAGCTGAGGGACCTTCGTGCGTGGCGCCTCCTGCTCATTGAGGCGTACGGAAGGGTCCACGGCCTCGACGAGCTTGCGTTCACGCGGGCGATGCCGCTTGACGACGCCCTCTCCGCGCTCGGCCTGGGCGGGTCCGTCTGGGCGAGCGAGCACTGGCTCGAGCTGCGAAGCGCGCTCGAGGCTCCCGTCGAGATGCCCGCCCCTCTCGTGCCCTCGGTGCCTGAGGCGGCATAGGGCAGACAACCCATTGCCCCGTCTGGCCGGACGCGGGGACAAAAGGGCGCCGGGACGCGAACCTCCTCGCGTCCCGGCGCCGCTCGTTCGAATGCTGGGCTCGACTATGCGCGACCCACGGATCCGAGGTTGTTCATGCGGACCTTGACCAGCTCGGTGATCTCGGCCATGCCCGGCTTGGCCGGCTTCTTGGGATCAAAGGCACCGGGGTTCTCGGCCATGTAGCCCATGAAGCCGCGCATGTAGGCCTGGCGCAGCTCGGTGGCGTAGTTGACCTTGCAGATGCCGTTCTTGACGGCCTCGGCAACCTGCTCGTCGGGCACGCCGGAGGTGCCGTGGAGCACGAGCGGAACGTCGACGGCGGCGCGGATGGCCTTCACGACCTCCTGCTCGATGTGCGGCGTCTCGGTGTAGACGCCGTGCGCGGTGCCCACGCCGATGGCGAGCGAGGTGCAGCCGGTGCGCTCTACGAACTCGCGGGCCTCGTCGGGGTCGGTGTAGGGGTTCTCGCCCTCAACGGCCGGGCCGTCGTCCTCCTTGCCGCCGACCTTGCCGAGCTCGGCCTCGACGGGCACGCCCATGGCGCGGCCGGCGTCGGCGACGAGCTTGGTGAGGGCGATGTTGTCCTCGAAGGTCTCGTGGGAGCCGTCGATCATGACGGAGGTGTAGCCCGTGCGCAGGGCCTGCATGCAGCGGTCATAGCCGTCGCCGTGGTCGAGGTGCAGGGCCACCGGCACGCTGGCGCGCTCGGCCGCGGCCTTGACCATGCCGTAGAAGTAGTCCAGGCCGGCAAACTTCACGGTGCCGGGCGTGGTCTGCATGATCACCGGGGACTTGGTCTCCTCGGCGGCCGCGAGCACGGCCATGACGAACTCGAGGCTCTCGATGTTGAAGGCGCCGACCGCGTAGTGGTTTGCCTGGGCGTCGAGAAGCATCTCCTTGGTGGTGACGAGCATCAAAACTCCCTTCCTCAAAACCTGCTGATGGCGTCATTGTACGTTCGCGTGCCAGCGGTGGGGACCGTCGTATGCCGCGGGCGGCGCCGCGTGCGCGGCGGAAGGGAAAGCAAACGAAGGGCGTTTCGGAGCCTAGGGGTCGTCGTTGATTTTATCTGGGTACTTTTTTGGGGGACCGTCGAGTAGCCGGGCGGCTCGCCTCAGAAAACAAGCAGCTCAGAAGCTTGGACTACGACCGAGATACTTTTGGTATGCCTCAAAAAGTACCCAGATAAAATCGATCGGTGTCCTCTTGTCAAAGAAAAAGCAAAGACAATGTGTTAGTTTGCTTCTAAAGAAAGTAAAGGAAACACATTTCATACACAACTGTCGAAAAGAGCGGCTCGCCATGCCAGACATGTCCTCAGAGGAGCGCCGCGCCGCGATCCTCTCCATGCTCGACCGTGCCACCTCCGTGCAGGTCACGCAGCTTGCCGACGCCTTTGGCGTCAGTCGCGTGACCGCTCGCGCCGACCTCGACGCCCTTGCGCGCGACGGCAAGCTTCGCCGCACGCACGGTGGCGCGGTCTCGCTCTCCAAGACGCTCACGGTCTCGGTCCAGGAGCGGCGCATCAACGTCAACGTGGAGGCCAAGCGCGCGATCGCTCGGCTCGCCGCCCCGCTCGTGGAGGACGGCGACTCCGTGCTCGTGGACTCCGGCACCACCGCGCTCGAGTTCGTGCGCGCCATCTCCGGACGCGCGGGCGTCACCGTCGTGACCGACGACCTCACGATCGCGGACTACGTGGACCGCTCCGCCCCCTCGCTTGACGTGATCATGCTCGGCGGCAGCCTGCGAAAGGGCCATCGCTACACCGCCGGCCCGCTCGCCCTGCGCGCCCTCGAGGTGCTCCATCCGGACAAGGCGTTCGTCTCTCCGACCTCCTACGTGCCCGGCCGCGGCCTCATGACCAACAACCAGGACATGGCCGAGCTCAAGCGCGCGTTTCTGGCGTGCGCCGAGCGCACCTACGTGCTGCTGGACTCCTCTAAGGTCGGGGCGCCGGGGCTGCTTTGGTTTGGTACGCTCACCGACGTGGAGGCGCTCATCACCGACGCCGACCCTGGCGAGTTCGTCCGGGCGGACGGCGAGGAACTGGGCTGTCGCATCATATATTAGGGGCGTTTTGAGGGAGGCATCGTGGCGATAAAGCTTATCCTGACCGACATAGACGGGACCGTTCTGCCGCGGGGCCAGAAGGTCGTCTCGCGGCGGACAATCGCGGCGATTCACGCGGCGCTGGATGCGGGGCTGGTCGTGGGTCCGGCAAGCGGGCGCGGCTTTGCCTGGATTCCGGCCTTCTTTGGAGGCGACGACGCCTGCTGCGCGACGGCGCTCGCAACCAACGGCATGCAGATCTACGTGTCCGGTGAGAAGGTCATGGAGCAGACGCTTCCCGCCGCCGCGCTGGAGCGCGTGCGCGCGATCACGGCCGAGACGCCCGGGGCCGGACTCGTATGCTTTGACGACATGGTGCCGCTCGTGGCATCAGGCACGCGTGGGGATCTTACCCGCGCCTTCCCCGCGTATGGCGAGAAGTGCGTGGAGCTGGGCCGTCTCCCGGACTTTGCGGTGGTGAAGGCCAACGTCTTCTTCGGCGGGGACGAGGCCGGCATGGCCGAGCTCGTCGCGCGCCTCAACGCCGAGGTGGGCGCCCTCGACGTGGACCGCGCCATGCCCACCTACTCCAACATCATGCCGCGTGGCTGGAACAAGGGGGCGGCCGTGAGGTGGCTCGCCGATCACATGGGCGTGGGCTTGGATGAGGTCGTGGTCTTCGGGGACGCCGACAACGACCTGCCCATGTTCGCCGCCGTTCCCAACTCCGTGGCCGTTTCGGGCGCCTCTCCCGAGGCGGCTGCGGCGGCGTGCTGGCACATCGGCGCCTGCGAGGACGATGCCGTGGCCGCAGCCATCGGGGCTCTCGCGCGCGGCGAGTGGCCGTTCTCGCGATGACGAAAAGGGGCGCAGCCCCTCTTCGTCATTACGCCACGCGCTCCACGCTGGTCTGGGAGCGGAGCTCGTCGGCGACGGCCATGTCGAAGTGGCCGGTGCTGGCGGAGAGGCAGTTGGCACTCGCGCAGCTCATGGCGTAGGCGAGCTGCTCCTCCGCGCTCATGCCGCGCGCGATCGCGACGGCAAAGGCGCCGACCATCGTGTCGCCGGAACCCACGGGGTTCACTACGTCGATCTTGGGCGCACGGCCGCGGAAAACACCCTCGTCGCAGGCCATGACGGAACCGTCGCCGCCGAGCGAGACCACGACCTTCTCGATGCCGCACTTCTCGTGCACCTCGCGCGCGGCGGCGATGATCTCGTCGATGGACTCGGGCTTGCGGCCCAGGATGGCCTGGATCTCGTCGGTGTTGGGCTTGATCATGGTGGGGCGGGCCTCGAGGCTGTTCACGAGGAGCGTGCCGGAGGTGTCGAGAATGGCCGGCTTGCCCGCCGCGCGCACGGCGCTCACAAGCTCGCGGTAGATGTTCACGCCAGCGCCTGCCGGGACGCTGCCGTTGAAGGTCACGACGTCGGCCTGCTCGGCGATCTCGCCGACCTTGGCGCGCATCACCGCGACCTCCTCGCTGCCAACGGGACGACCCGGCTCCAGAAACTCGGTCGAGCGACCGTTGGGCTCGAGCACGTTGACGCAGCAGCGGGTCTCGGCCTTGACGTGGACGAAGTCGTGCTCGATGCCGTCGGCGTCGAGCAGCTCGCAGAGAAGGCGGCCGTTGTTGCCGCCCACAAAGCCGGTTGCCACGACGCGCTCGCCGCAGGTGGCAACGGCGCGCGCGGCGTTCAGGCCCTTGCCGCCGGCGTTGTCGATGCAGGTCTCGACGCGCATGACGGTTCCGTCGACGAGCGGGCAAGCGAGCTGGTAGGCCTTGTCGATGGAGGCGTTGAGCGTGACGGTGGAGATCATGGGGACTCCTTCTGTCTGTGAGTGGGGGACGCGAGGCTTCCCAAGAATCTTATCTTCCGCGCGAAGTTGTGGCGCGCGAGAAAAAGGGAACGTTCTCAGTTTCGATTGCTTGCGTTTCAGAGTTTTCTCGCGCCGCCGCGCGGGGGCGCGGGTCACGACAGTCCAAAACGTTTCACGCCGCGTGAAACAATTCGCAGCTCAGGGAAATAGCCAATCGTGCAAGGTACTCAGAAATTAATACCAGTGAAAGAAAAATGTGAAGAGCTGAAACATAAGAAGAACAAAGAGAAATAGAGCAAAAAGATTCATGGGGGTACATTTGAGCAAAATAATTGCCCGGAAAATCAGCAGTTAAATGGCTAAATTTACCGTGAACGGTAGGAATGGGACGATAAGCGGCGTATCTATCACGTTTGCAGAAATCGTGGAGAGAAAGTGTGCGAAATCGGCTAGAGTGGGTTAACAAGGCTTATGGTAGTAACCAGTTGACTGAAGCAGCCTGAACAAAGGAGCGCGCAATGGTCGGATGCATCCTCACGGGTCATGGCATCTTCGCCGAAGGCGTCGGTGCGGCTCTCGAGATGGTCGGAGGTCCGCAGCAGGACTTTGCCGTCGTCACCTTCCTTGAGGAGGAGGCGGGCGAGTACCCTGCCAAGATTTCCGGTGCCATTGTCGACATGGCCGAGAAGTGCGGCGAGGTCGTCGTCTTCTGCGACCTCATGGGGGGCACCCCGTTCAACCAGTCCATGATGGCGGGCGCCACCATTCCGGGCGTTCGCGTGGTCACGGGCGTCAACCTGCCCATGCTGCTCGAGTGCATGTCCATGCGCACCGACGCCACCACTGCCGAGGAGCTCGTCCAGACGGCCGTCGAGATCGGGCAGATGGGCATTGCCGCCCCGGTCCTGGAGGCTGCCGCAGACGACGAGCCCGAGGACGGTGACGGGATCTAATGCCGGAGAACTTCCTCGACAACGTCCTGGCGTCCTCCGTCGTCCTTCTCGCGTTCCTCGTCCTCATGGGACTCGTGTTCACGATTTGGTCGTACCTCAAGATGCGCAAGAAGCGGCAGTACTTCGAGAAGGTGCACAAGGAGCTCGCCCCTGGCCAGGAGGTCATGTTCGGCGGCGGAATCTTCGGCACCGTCAAGGAGGTCAACGGCGATCGCGTGGCGGTCAAGGTTCGCTCCGGCGCCACGCTCGACGTCTCGCGCTACGCGATCCAGGAGATCGACTAATCGACCTAGGCGGTTCCGCGGAGGGGAACGACCCTTCGCGTTTACAAGACTCGGCACAAGTGAAGGCAAGAGAAAGGGATAAAGATGGCAGAGCCCAATATTCTCCTCACCCGCATCGACAACCGTCTCATTCACGGCCAGGTTGCCACCCAGTGGAACTCCACGATCGGCGCCAACCTGATTCTCGTTGCCAACGACGAGGTCTCCACCAACACCATGCGTCAGAACCTCATGAAGATGGCTGCCCCTACCGGCGTCGCCACCAGGTTCTTCTCGCTCCAGCACACCATTGAGATCATCGGCAAGGCCTCGCCCAAGCAGAAGATCTTCATTATCTGTGAGAACCCTGAAGATGTGCTCACGCTCGTCAAGGGCGGCGTGCCCATCAAGAAGGTCAACATAGGCAACATGCACATGGCTGAGGGAAAGCGTCAGGTCGCCACTTCGGTCGCTGTGAGCGACGAGGATGTTGCCGCTTTCCGCGAGCTTCAGGAAAGGGGGGTCGAGCTGGAGATCAGGCGTGTCCCGAGTACGCCGGTCGAGGACGTCAACAAGCTTTTCTCGTAAGCGACCACAGGGTTCTTGGTGCGCGGCGTGGCCGCGCACGAAAACGTAGCGTCTTTATAAAGACATCTGAAAGGAGGGGCATAAGATGGAAGTTGGTGCCATTCAGATTGCACTTATCTTCATCGTCACGTTCATCGCGGCCATCGACCAGTTTGACTTCCTGGAGTCGCTGTATCAGCCGATCGTGACCGGTCCCATCGTGGGTGCCATCCTCGGCAACGTCGAGCTTGGCCTCGTCGTCGGTGGTACGTATCAGCTCATGACCATCGGTAACATGCCGATTGGTGGTGCGCAGCCGCCCAACGCCGTCATTGGCGGCATCATGGCGGCCATCTTCGCCTGCACGCTCGAGAACATGGACCCCAACCTCGCGGTCGCCACGGCCATCCCGTTCGCGATGCTTGGTCAGTACGGCGTGACGCTGTTCTTCACGCTCCGTGCTCCGCTCCTCGAGTTCTTCCGCGGGTGCGCCGAGAAGGCTGACACCAAGGGCATCACGAAGTGGACGATCGTCTCCGAGGTCATTCTCGGCCTGATTTTCGCCGTCATCGTGACCCTGTTCTTCATCGCCGGCCTCGCCGTCGGCCAGCAGGTCGTCGACGCCATTCCCGAGTGGCTCAACACCGGCCTGTCCCAGGCGGGCAACATGATGAAGTTCGTCGGCTTCGCCATCCTGCTCAAGATCATGATGAGCCGCGACATGTGGGGCTTCTTCTTCATGGGCTTCGGCCTCGCCCTCATCGCGACCAACATCGAGGCCATCGCTGGCCCTGCCCTGCTCATCCTGACCCTCATCGGCTTCGGCTTCGCCTTCTGGGACTTCCAGCAGCAGACCGAGCTGAAGGGCGCTGTCGCTGACGGAGGTGACATGGAAGATGGCATCTAACGAGTTCGTTGTCCCGGAGCGCTACGAGGATCTCACTCCGGCCCCCAACGTTGATCAGCAGACGCTGAACCGCATGGCTCTTCGCTCCTGCTGGCTCCAGTCCTCGTTCAACTACGAGACCATGCAGTCCGGCGGCTGGCTCTTCGCCATGATCCCCGGCCTCGAGAAGGTCCACACCAACAAGAACGACCTCGCGGCGTCGATGTACCACAACCTGGACTTCATCAACACCCACCCGTTCCTGGTGACCTTCGTCATGGGCATTGTTCTCTCCCTCGAGCAGAACAAGGTTGACACCCAGACCATTCGCGCCGTCCGCATCTCCGCGGCCTCCCCGCTCGGCGGCATCGGCGACGCTCTGTTCTGGCTGACGCTCGTGCCGATCACGGCCGGCATCACCTCGAACATGGCTCTCGACGGCAACATCATTGCCCCGATCATCTTCCTGGTGATCTTCAACGCGGCTCAGTTCGCCTGCCGCTTCGGCCTCATGAACTGGTCCTACAAGGTCGGTACGAGCGCCATTGACGCCCTTACCGCCAACATGCAGGCGTTCACGCGTGCCGCCTCCATCCTCGGCGTGTTCGTCGTCGGCGCTCTGACCGTCACCATGGGTGCCACCCAGATCAACCTCACGATCCCGAACGGCACCACCCGTGGCCTCGCCGCCACCACCGTCGTCGTGTCCAACGAGGAGGCCGAGAACTTCGCCGACCTCGCCGTTGACACCGAGTCTGCCGAGGCTGGTACCCTCGCCATGACCGACACGGACGGCAACCCGCTCACCGCCGCCGACGCTGACGGCAACGCTGTCACCACCGGCATCGTCGACCTCGGCAACGGCATGAGCCAGGTCACCTACGGCACCGTCACCGAGTCCCCGGTTGAGTACTCCGTGGCGTCCACGCTCGACTCCGTCATGCCCAAGCTCGTTCCGCTGGCGCTCGTCATGCTGCTGTACTTCCTCTTTGCGAAGCACAACTTCACCCCGATCAAGGGCATCATCCTGCTCCTGGTCATCGGCATCCTGGGCTCCGGCTGCGGCATCTGGCCGAGCATCTGGTAAGCGAAAGCTAGCCACCCTGGGAGGCGCGTGGGTTCTCCACGCGCCTCCCTTCTCTCCTGGCAACAGGTATGTTTGGACTGCGCGGGGCAGATGCTCCAACGGAGGCGTCCGTCTCGCGCTCTGGGCATATCGACGACGAGCGAAAGGGGGCGCATGGCAACCGTCACGAGAAAACAGCCGCTCTACGATCAGCTCGTTGACCTCCTCCGCGAGAAGATCGAGAACGAGATGGAGCCGGGTGATTTGCTTCCCTCCGAGCGCGACCTCTCGGAGCGCTACGGACTCTCGCGTACCACGGTTCGTCTCGCCCTGAAGGAGCTCGAGACCATGGGGCTGATCACCCGTCGGCACGGCAAGGGAACCTTCGTCTCCGACTCCGCTCGAGAGGCAACCAACCTCATGGGCGCCTACAGCTTTACCGAGCAGATGCGTGGCATGGGTCGCGTTCCCAAGACGGTGATTCTCGACTTCAAGGCGGGCGAGGCGACCAAGACGGTCGCCGAGCACCTGCGCCTGCACCTGGGAGAGACCGTCTTTCGCATGCGCCGGCTCCGCCTTGCCGACGAGGTCCCGATGATGGTCGAGCAGACCTACCTGCCGGCCGGCGAGTTCTCCGGCCTTACGAAGGCCGTCGTTTCAAGCAAGCCGCTCTACGACATCATGGAGCAGGACTACGGCGAGAAGATCAAGCTGGCCGAGGAGGAGTTCTATGCGAGCATTGCTCGCGGCTCCGATGCCCTTGAGCTGGGCATATCCGAAGGCGCCCCAGTGCTTGAGCTTGTGCGCACCACCTACAACGTCAAGAACATGGTCGTCGAGTACACGCACAGCGTCGCTCGCGCCGACCAGTTCAAATACAAGGTCACTCACGTCAGGAGTTAGGCGTTACGCCTAGGGAAGGGAGCAAGTATGTTCGAGAAGGACGTGGAGACCCTCACCTCCATGGGGGCGCAGATCACCACCGCAGAGATCAAGCAGCAGCCGGAGCTCTGGAGGGACACCCTCGAGATCTACAAGGCAAACCTCGACGCCATCACCGCGTTTCTCGCCGAGGCCCGCGCCATGGGCGAGGGTCGTCTCTCCGTCGTCTTCACCGGCGCCGGCACCTCCGACTACGTCGGTGACACCGTTGCCCCGTACCTGCGTCACGCTGGCGACGTCTCTCTCTACGACTTCAAGCCGATCGCTACCACCGACATCGTCTCCGCGCCGCGCGACTTCCTGAACCCGGACGAGCCCACCGTCCTCGTCTCGTTCGCGCGCTCCGGCAACAGCCCCGAGTCCCTCGCCGCTGTGGAGATCGCGGGCAAGTTTGTGAAGAACGTCCGCTTCCTCAACATCACCTGCGCCCCCGAGGGCAAGCTCGCCGTCGAGTCCGCCGACGACCCCCGCGCGCTCACGCTGCTCATCCCGCGTGCCAACGACAAGGGCTTTGCCATGACCGGCTCCTACAGCTGCATGACGCTGCTCTCCACCCTCATCTTTGACTCCGCATCCCTCGAGCAGAAGGCCGCCTGGGTCGAGCAGATCGCCAAGATGGGCGAGGAGGTCGTCTCCCGCGAGGACGAGGTGGCCGCCTTCCTTGCCGGCGACTTCAACCGCGTGACCTACCTCGGCTCCGGCTCCTTCGTGGGCCTGGCGCAGGAGAGCCAGCTCAAGATCCTCGAGCTCGCCCACGGCCTCGTGGCCACCTCCTGGGACAGCTCCATGGGCTACCGTCACGGGCCCAAGTCCTTTGTGGACGACAAGACCCTCGTCTTTGTCTTCATGAACAACGACGAGTACACCCGCCAGTACGACCTCGACATCCTGAACGAGATCGGCGGCGACCAGATCGCGCAGAAGACCATCGCCGTCCAGCAGGACTGCGGCCCGGTCTTTGAGGGCGAGTCCTTCACCTTCGCCGGTTATGACGCGCTGCCCGAGGGCTACCTCGCGCTTCCGTTCATCATGGTCGCGCAGACGGTCTCGCTGCTCAACTCCGTGCGCGTGGGCAACACGCCCGACACGCCGAGCCCCACCGGCACCGTCAACCGCGTGGTCAAGGGCGTCACCATCCACCCGTTCGAGGCGTAGGCGCAGGACACTGACTGACTCGGCCGGCCCGGGGAGCCTCCCCGGGCCGTTCTCCAAGGGGGAATCGCAATGAGCACGTTCGCCATCAAGGCTGACAAGTTCGTTCTGCCCGGCGTCACCATGCAGGGCGGCTACCTCACCGTCGAGGACGGCAAGTTTGGCATGTGGAGCGCCGACGCCCCGGACTGCGAGATTCGCGACCTCACGGGCTGCATCGTGGGCCCGGGCCTCGTGGACACGCACATCCACGGCTTCTACAACCACGCCACCACCGATCGCAGCGCCGAGGGCATCAACGCCTCGAGCGTGGAGCTCGCGCGTCGCGGCACCACCTGCTGGCTGCCCACCACGTTCACCGAGTCCATCGACCAGATCGCCGACTCCTGCGCAGCCATCGCCGAGGCCGACGAGGGCCGTGACGAATCCTTCGTGGGCGCGCGCATCGGCGGCATCTACCTGGAGGGTCCGTTCTTCACCGAGGCCCACGTGGGTGCCCAGAACCCGGTCTACCTGATAGACCCGAGCGTCGAGGTCTTTGATGGGTGGCAGGAGAAGGCCGGCGGCCGCATCGTCAAGAGCGCCCTCGCTGCCGAGAAGGACGGTGCGTGCGCGTACTGCGCCGCCCTCGACGAGCGCGACGTCGTCACCGCGATCGGTCACTCCGACGCCCACTACGACGAGGCCCTCGCCGCCGTCAACGCCGGTGCGAGCTGCTTTGTCCACACCTACAACGGCCAGCGCGGCCTGCACCACCGCGACCCCGGCGTCGTGGGCGCGGCCATGACCACCAACGGCACCTACGCCGAGATCATCTGCGACGGCCGCCACGTCGTCCCCGGCGCGGTCAAGGCGCTCGTGGACGCCAAGGGCTGGGACCACACGGTCCTCATCACCGACTGTCTGGGCTGCGGCGGCATGCCCGAGGGCGAGTACATGTCCGGCGGCCTGCCCGTCGTGATGAAGGGCGGCCTGTGCTACCTGCTCAACGAGGACGGCACCACGGGTTCGATCGCCGGCTCCGTGCTCACGCTCGCCGAGGGCGTCAAGAACATGGTCGACTGGCAGATCGTGACCGCCGAGCAGGCCATCCGCATGGCCACCGAGGTCGCCGCCCGCTCCGCCCACATCGAGGAGCGCTTTGGCTTCATCAAGCCCGGTCGCGACGCCGACCTCACGGTCTTCAACGCCGACATGACCCTCGCCACCACCTTCGTGGGCGGCGTCGAGGTCAAGTAGGGGGCGCGCGATGGAGGGAACGGCCAAGCGCTTCAAGGACGAGGTCATCCGTCGTCTTGACGAGGTCTTTGACGGCCAGGAGGACGCCCTGCACGAGGCGGCGGTCATCTTTGCCGACACCATCGAGCGCGGCGGCATCATCCGCGCCTTTGGCTCCGGCCACAGCCACGCCAACGCGCTGGAGATCTGCGGGCGCGCCGGTGGCTACATCCAGACCAAGGTGGTGCGCGAGCCCGCCTGGGGCATCTACGAGATGATCGATGGCGTGGGCGACCAGTTCTGGCTCAAGCTCGACCTGCGTCCCGAGGACTGCCTCGTCGTGATTTCCAACTCCGGTCGCAACCCGCTGCCGGTGGAGCTCGCCCTGCACGCACAGGAGGCGGGCATCAAGGTCATCGCCGTGACGGCCGTTGACGTCTCCCGTGCGGGCACCTCCCGCGCCAAGAGCGGCAAGCGTCTCTTTGAGTGCGCCGACGTGGTGCTGGACAACAAGTCCTCCTTCGGCGACGCGGCGCTCGAGGTGGAGGGCCTGGCCACAAACGTGGGCGGCACCTCGCTCTACACGGGCTGCCTGCTTCTGGACTGCGCCATCATGGAGTCCATTGACATCCTGCTCGAGCGCGGCATCCAGCCGCCGCTCTTCATGAGCGCCAACGTGGACGGCGGCCCCGAGTTCAACCAGCGCCTCCTGGATCAGTTCAAGGAGCGCCTGGCCGAGTACTAACAAAGAGGGACGGCTCCGTCTCATAGCCACTGGGCGACGGCCTCGGATCTCCGGGGCCGTCGCTGCATCTGTCAGGTAGCGTCGCACGAGGTGGTTCTTCTCGGCATGCGCTGAACCATGAGCGGGGTCGGACGCTGTCCGGCCCCGTTTGCCTAACAGTTTCATCACGTTTTTGTGCGAGCCCCGAGCCGACCTGCGCCTTCGTTATCATTAGCTGAAAAAAGAGGGGGCACCGTGCTCAAACGCGGCACCAAAAGGACAAAGACGGAGCGGAGGCGTCGCCGCAGGGGCGCGCTTCTCGTCGCCCTTGTGCTCGTTGCCGCTGCGGACAGCGCCACGCTCGCCGGGGCGGCAGTCCTCCACGCCCGCCGGCTTGAGCGCGCCACGGGCACCAACGCCGTCATCGCGCCGGACATCGAGGCCGAGCACCGCCACGGCGCCTTCACCGCGACCATAGAGTACGGCGCGCTCTACTCTGCGGAAGGCCACCAGGTGTCCTCCGAGGTCACCTGGGACGACGACTGGTTCTTTGAGGACCCCACCGCCTACAACCAGGAGCTCGCGCACACCTGCGCGGTCCTCTCTGCGGTGGCCAACGCCGAGAGCGGCTACTACCAGCAGGGTTCCGCCTCGCCCTCCTATGCCGAGCACGCCTTTGCGGAGCTGGGCTTTGAGGAGGTCTCGACCTCGTCCTACCGCTACCGCAGCGAGGTGATGGACGAGCTCATCGGCCTCGTGGACGGAACGGACGTCGTGGCGTACGCGGTGGCGACAAAGCACGTGCGCTCGTCGCAGACGGGCGAGGAGAGGCTGCTCACGGTGGTCGTGGTGCGCGGCTCCTACGGGTCGGAGTGGCTCTCCAACGCCAACATCGGGGAGTCGGACAGCGTCGAGGACCACCTGGGCTTCACGCTTGCCGCAGAGGAGATCGTGGCGGACCTCAACGCCCGCGCCGACGAGACCGACCCCGGAATCGAGCGCACCTACCTCTTCTGCGGGCACAGCCGGGGCGGCGCCGTCTCCAACCTCCTCGCGAGCTACGCCGACGGCGCGTCCGGCGACATGGGGGCGATAAGCTCGGCGGAGTCCGTGCGCGCCTACACCTTTGCCGCGCCCAACTGCACCACCGACCCCGACGCCCGCAGCGCGTGCTACGACAACATCTTCAACGTCCTCAACCCGTCCGACGCGGTGACGATGCTCCTGCCCGCGGAGTGGGGCTACGCGCGCCACGGCCGGGACGTCTGGCTCCCCACGATGGACGAGGACGCCGAGCTCACGCAGGCCATGGGCGCTTCGTACGAGGCCTCCATGGGCACGGAGTGCCCCGTCCAAGACGACGCGCTCGCGCGCTCGGAGGAGTTCGTGGGCTTTGTCACCGAGCGCGTGGAGGGAGTGAGCGAGCTCTTCTCCGTGGGCGGCGCGCTGGCCGTCACCCAGGCGTGCCTCGGCTTCGATGTGGGTCAGGTTCTGACGAGCCACTACCCCAACACCTACATCGCGTGGCTCGAAGCCACGTCTGCGGATGACCTCACGTTTTCGTAGCTGCGACGGGCCGGGCGAGATGAACGCGCCGCAGCCTCGTTTTTCGGGACGAGTCGATTTGTGCGCGCCTGCTGTGCTACCATGTCCCGCAGGCGATGACGGAGAGGTTTGGGCGTCGCGTTGCCAGCGGACAAGAGATGGGGGTCACCGGCTGAGAGCCCCCTCCAAGGCAGAGGCCCGGAGTTCACTCCACCAGCCGCGACCTGAACGGCGCGAGGTTCTTCTCGCCAGCTCAGTAGGGAAGCCGGGGGTCCCACGGAACGGGGCATGAAGAGCGGGCGCTCGGGGGAGAAAACCCGGCGCGCCAACCGAGGTGGTACCGCGGATCATTCCGTCCTTGGGCAGCAGCACGGCTGTCGGAGGGCGGTTTTTTTAGTAGAGAAGGGATTGCACGATGTCGATGTCCGACGACCTCAAGGCGATCGAGGCCCAGTTCCAGGAGGGCCTGGCCGCCGCCGAGACCATGGAGGCCCTCGAGGCCCTGCGCGTGAGCTATCTGGGCAAGAAGGGCCAGCTCACGGCCATCATGCGCTCGATGGGCCAGGTGCCGCCCGAGGAGCGCCCGGCCATGGGCCAGCTCGCCAACACCGTTCGCGCCACCGTGGACGCCGCGCTCAAGGCGCGCAGGGAGGAGCTCTCCGCGGCGCTCCTGGAGCAGAAGATGGCCGCCGACGCCGTCGACGTCACGCTGCCCGGCCGCCGCCTGAGCTCCGGCACCCAGCACCTCATCAACCAGATCCGCGAGGAGATCGAGGACATCTTCTGCGGTCTGGGCTACACCGTCGAGGACGGCCCCTACGTGGAGAGCACCTGGTACAACTTCACCGCGCTCAACGCGCCGGAGGACCATCCCAGCCGTTCCGCCAAGGACACCTTCTATGTGGTGGACAACGCGCCGGGCACGATGCTCCACGCCGAGGAGACCAACGTCCAGGGCGAGTCGGACATCCTCCTGCGCACCCAGACCTCCGGCGTCCAGGTGCACGTCATGGAGAACAAGAAGCCGCCCATCTACATGATCTGCCCGGGTACGGTCTTCCGCCCGGACACGGCCGACGCCAACCACCTGCCGCAGTTCACGCAGGTCGAGGGCCTCGTCGTAGACGAGGGCATCACCTTTGGCGACCTCAAGGGCACGCTCGACTACTTCACGCGCGAGATCTTTGGCAAGGACCGCGCCACGCGCTACCGCCCGCACTTCTTCCCGTTCACCGAGCCCAGCTGCGAGGTCGACGTCTCCTGCGGCGTCTGCGGCGGCAAGGGCTGCCGCTTCTGCAAGAACACCGGCTGGCTGGAGATCCTGGGCGCCGGCATGGTTGACCCCAACGTCTTTGAGTTCTGCGGCATCGACCCCGAGAAGTACACCGGCTTTGCCTTTGGCATCGGCGTCGAGCGCGTGGCGGCCCTGCGCTACGACCTGCCCGACCTGCGCATGCTGATGACAGGCGACATGCGCTTCCTCCGTCAGTTCTGAGGCTTCCCCTGGCGCCCGATCTTGGCGCTCAAGCCTTCGGCCGCCGCACGTCAGGCGTGCGGCCTCGGCTTTCGCACCAATCTCGGGCGCCAGTGAAACCCTCAGAACTAACGGAAACATGTTTCGAATCGCGCGAGAAGGAGAAGAACATGCGCGTCTCATATGAGTGGCTCAAGAGCATGGTCGACGTGCCGGCGGATCCCGCCGAGCTCGTGGCCGAGTTCACCCGCACCGGCACTGAGGTGGAGGCAGTCGAGAAGGTCGGTGCCAACCTCGACCACGTGGTCACGGCCCAGGTCGTGAGCAAGAAGCCCCACCCCGACTCCGACCACATGTGGCTCTGCCAGGTCTCGGTGGGCGATAAGAACGTGGATGCCGACGGCAACCCCGTGCCCCTGCAGATCGTCTGCGGCGCCCAGAACTTCAACGAGGGCGACCACATCGTGTGCGCCATGATTGGCGCGGTGCTGCCCGGAGACTTCAAGATCAAGAAGAGCAAGCTGCGCGGCGTCGAGTCCTGCGGCATGAACTGCTCGGCCCGCGAGCTGGGCCTGGGCGCTGACCACGAGGGCATCATGATCCTGCCCGAGGATGCGCCGGTGGGCATGGACTTCACCGACTACCTCGGCATGTCCGACACCGTGATCGACTGCGAGATCACGCCCAACCGCCCCGACTGCCTCTCCATGACCGGCATGGCGGTGGAGGTCGCGGCCATCCTCGACGAGGACACCCACATCGAGCTGCCCGCCGTGAAGGCCGAGCAGGGCCCGAACGCCGCCGACCTCGTCGACGTGACGATCGACGACCCCGAGCTCTGCCCGCGCTACACCGCGCGCGTGGTCCGCAACGTGAAGATCGGCCCCTCGCCCGAGTGGCTCGCCCAGCGCGTGGCCGCCGCCGGCGGGCGCTCGATCAACAACGTCGTGGACGTGACCAACTACGTCATGTACCTCACGGGCCAGCCGCTCCACGCCTTCGACCTGGGCAAGCTCACCGAGCGCGACGGACGCCGCCACATCGTGGTGCGCGCCGCGACAGACGGCGAGAAGCTCGTGACGCTCGACGGCCAGGAGCGCGAGCTCACGCACGACATGTGCCTCATCACCGACGACGGCAACACCCCGATCGCCCTCGCCGGCGTCATGGGCGGCCTCGACTCCGAGATCACGGAGGAGACCGTCGACGTGCTCCTGGAGAGCGCGAACTTCTCGTCCGGCCACACCTCCCGCACCTCGCGCAACCTCGACCTCATGAGCGAGGCCTCAATCCGCTACGAGCGCAAGGTCGACGGCTCCAACTGCGCCAACGTGGCCCAGATCGCGGCCGCGCTCTTTGAGGAGTGCTGCGGTGCCGAGGTCTGCCCGGGCATCGTGGACGTCTATCCGGGCGAGAAGGACGATGCGCCCGCCCAGATCACGCTGCGCCCGAGCCGCGCCCGCCTGCTCGGCGGCGCCGACATCCCCGAGGAGTTCATGGCCGGCCGCCTGCGCCGCCTGGGCTGCGCGGTGGAGAAGGCCGGCGAGGACGCCCTGGCCGTGACCGCCCCCACCAACCGTCCCGACCTCACCCGCGAGGTCGACCTCATCGAGGAGGTCGTGCGCCTCTGGGGCGAGGGCGACATCGAGGCCACGCTGCCCGCCGCCAAGAACCACGCCGGCGGCCTCACCGTGGAGCAGCGCCGCGTCCGCAAGATCGGTGCCGTGCTGCGCGCCTGCGGCCTCTCCGAGACCTCCACGTACAACTTCGCCGCGCCGGACGACCTCGCGCGTCTGGGCATCCCCGACGTGGGTCGCGGCGTGCCCGTGAAGATCATCCGTCCGCTTGTGGCCGAGCAGTCCGAGATGCGCCGCTCCATGCTGCCGGGCCTCTTGCGCTCCGTGGCGTACAACCTCGACCACGGTGTCGCCAACGTCGCGCTCTACGAGATCGGCCGCGTCTTCTTTGGTCACGAGACCAGGAGCCTCCCCGACGAGCCGAGCTACGTCTGCGGCGTCCTGTGCGGCAAGCGCGCCGACGACGCCTGGAACCAGCGCTTTGACGAGTACGACTTCTTCGACGCCAAGGGCGTGGTCGAGGAGCTGCTGGACGCCCTGCGCGTAACCAAGGTCCGCTTCAAGGCGGCCGACCCCGAGCAGTACCCGTGGCTCCAGCCCGGCCGTGCCGCCGAGGTCCTGGCCCGCGGCGAGGTCATCGGCTGGGTGGGCAACGTCCACCCGCGCGGCCTGCGCGCGACGGGCGTGGACGCGCCGGTGGTGGCCTTCGAGCTCTCCCAGGCGGCGCTTCTGCGCCTGGCCGCCGACCAGCTGCCCTACGAGGACGTGCCCACGCTGCCCGGCGTTGACGTGGACCTCGCCATCGTTGTGGATGAGTCCGTGACCTGCGAGACCCTCATGCAGCGCATCACCTCCGCCGGCGGCAAGCTCCTCGCCGACGTCCGTCTCTTCGACGTCTACCGCGACGACGAGCGCGTGGGCAGGGGCAAGAAGTCCATGGCCTTCTCGCTCACCTACCGCGCGGCCGACCGCACCCTCACCTCCGACGAGGTCGAGAAGGCGCACGCCAAGCTCGTGACCAAGGTCTGCAAGGCCACTGGCGGCGAGGTCCGCAGCTAAACTTGCGAGAAAGGGGTCAGACCCCTTTTAGGCAACAGCGGGCGAGGGGACGTTCCTCTCGCCCGCCGATTTTGTGCGCGCCTGCCGCGAACGAGCAACTATTCTTAAAGCGTTGCAAGGTTGTTGCCCAGCGGAGGGAGAACACATGGCGAGAAGAACGCTGACCAGGCGCGATGCCGTGGGGGCGGCCCTCGCCGCCGGGTCCATGCTGCTGGCGGGCTGCGCCGGGAAGGGCTCGTCGCCGGCCGTCAAGCAGGTGCAGCCGGAAGAGGTCGAGCCCGTGGAGCCCGCCGAGCCGATCGAGCAGACGGCCGAGCCCGATCCCGCCGACTGGACGCAGGTGGAGCTCGATCCGGCGCCCACGCTCTCGTGGACGGTCGGAACCTCCGACAACAGCGTGACCCCCAACGACTGGCACTGGGAGGACGGCGTGCTCGCCACGAGCGTCGCAGCCGTCATGGATGCCCGTGCAGACGAAGCCGGCCAGGTCTCGTTTGCCAGCTTTGATCCCGTGTCGGGCCTGTCCTTCAGCTTTGCGGGCGCCGTTGCCCAGGCCAACGAGGAGATCATCGAGGAACCGTTTGTGACCTCCACGTATGGTGCTGAGCGTGCCGCCTGGCTGGTCTATCGCGTCCGTCAGGAGGCGGACGGCCTCGATCCGGAGTCAACGCACATCTACGCCCAGCGCCTGGACTATGCCTCAGGCGGGCTGGGTGATCGCGTGGAGCTGCCGGACGGCGACCTGCACGGGTCTTTTGGGACGAGCTATCGTCTTGCGTCGTCGGCGACCCGTGTGGGCGTGTACGTGGAAAACGATGCCGGAACGAGCGTCATCTCACTCGCCTCCGACGGTACGGTCGAAACCGTGCAGACCGGCGGCTTCAGCCTGCTCACCTCCTTTGCGGCGGGCGCCTATGCGCACACCAAGCTGGATGAGCGGGAGGGTCGCGACCAGTTGCGCAGCCTCGATGACGGCAGCGTCCTGCTGGAGAGCCGGCGCGTGGACGACTACGAGGACACGCCAAACATGAGCTCATACACCTACATGGTCGACGAGGCGATGAGGCTTTCGGACGGCGTCTTTCTCACGGGGGCCGGCGACCTTGACACGATAACCTACTACGTCCAGGGCTCCGAGCCCGTTGCGCTGGCTGACCAGATTATGGCGCTCATGCCGGAGGACAGCCCGAGGGGGTACACAAACGCCCAGTTCATGGGCCAGCTGTTGGACGGCTCGGTAATTCTGTCCATCATGCGCAGCGTAATCAGGGTCAGTGCGGGTCCGACCATCGAGTGCCTGCTCGAGCGCGAGCGCTTTGACGCCCTCGAGGCGGTGGTCATGGGCGCCGATGCAGTGACTGGCGACATCTATCTGCAGACCACGGACGAGAACGTCATCATGAGCCCGGCGGGAGAGGATGCGGGCCGGTGGAGCCTCTACCCGGTGAGCGCGCATGCGAGCTCGTACGGCAGCGTCTACACAACCAACGACACGAGCCAGACCAAGGCGGTTCTCTGGCTTGAGAGAAACGATGACGACGAGGTGACGCGCGCGGTCGTGACGCGCGGCGGCCAGCCGACGTAGGGAGGCCCGCATGTTCTGTCCCAAGTGTGGCGAGAAGAACCCGGACGGCGCCAGGTTCTGCGCGAGGTGCGGCGCCGCGATCGCGGCGGCCGGGCCGGTGTCGGGGCCGGTGCCCGCCCCGCCCCGCCGGCGCTCCCGCGTGCCGCTCGTGGCGGCGTGCGCCGTGGCCGCGGTCGCCGTGGTCGTGGCGGCGGTGCTCGTGCTGCCGGGACTCCTCGGCGGCGGCCGCGCGGCCCAGGAGCGCCAGGCCTCCAACGCGGCGCTCAATGGGGGCTATAAAAACACCGTTGTCTCCTCCGGCGATTACGACTACCTCTACAGCGCCTCGGTCGGCGGAATCTGTCGCGTCAAGAGCGACGGCTCTTCCGCTGAACTCATCCGCCCGATCGACTCCGCTCCCTATCACGTCTCGGCGCTCGCGATTGATGGCGACACCCTCTACTTTGCGCTTGAGGGCAATGCTCCGTCTGAAATACGCTCGATTCAGCTCGACGGCACCAACGAGAAGAGCCTCGTGACGCTTGCCACCGAGCCCAACGAGTCAGCGACACTTACCTCCGAGCCCAACGAGTTCAATCAGAGGGTCGCTCAGATATGCGTTTACGACGGGGCGCTGTATGTGACCTCATATGTATACGATCCATATGAGATGACTTGCACATGGAATGTGTATACGGTGCACAAAGACGGCTCCGACATTCGACAGGTTTTTACCCTTGACGGAGACTACCTCGCCATCCAGGACCTTCTCGTCCTGCCTGATGCGGTTTACTACCTCGAGAATGGGAATGGCGGGGATTTCTATACGCTCAACGCTTGGGACTCGGATACCAATCAGGTGCGGGCCCTCTACACGGGCACCTCGGCATATGCTAGCGAACTGTGCATGGTCGACGGCCAGCTCATCTTCATCGAGAGAGGCTCCGGCTCCCAGCAAGTGATGTGCTTTGGAACGGACGGCCAGGAGCAGAAAACGCTCTGGTCGGGTGAGGGTGCAATGATTGCCACAGTGGCGGACGGCTCCGTCTACCTGAGCGTTCCAAACTCGGATGGGAGTGAGGGCCGGTCGCTCCTTCGCGTGCCGCTCGATGGCTCAGCCGAACAAACCGTGGCTCAGAACCTACTTAATACCAGCCATTCCGTCAGTGACGTGGGTGGACGTCTGGTGGTCTGCGAAAACGCCACCGAAACAGATGACACGTCGGTCCTGCAGGCGATCAGCATGAACTACGACGGCACCGACCAAGTGACGTACCCGCTCGGCTAGCGGCGAGGAGGAAGCCATGTTCTGTTCCAAGTGCGGCGAGAAGAACCCGGACGGCGCCAGGTTCTGCGCGAGGTGCGGCGCCGCGATTGCGGCGGCCGGGCCGGTGTCGGGGCCGGTGCCCGCCCCGCCCCGCCGGCGCTCCCGCGTGCCGCTCGTGACGGCGTGCGCCGTGGCTGCGGTCGCCGTGGTCGTGGCGGCGGCGCTCGTGCTGCCGGGCCTTCTCGGCGGCGGCCGCGCGGCCCAGGAGCGCCAGGCGTCCAACGCGGCGCTCTCCTACGGGCGCGGCGTCGTGTCGTCGGGCGACTACGACTATCTCTACAGCACCTCGGTCGGCGGCATCTGCCGCGTCAAGAACGACGGCTCCGCCGTGGAGCTCATCCGGCCGATTGACTCCAGCACCTACTGGGTCCCCGCGCTCGCGGTTGACGGCGACACGGTCTTCTTCGTGCTCGACGACTTCACCGATGACGGCGGCGCCAGCGAGCTCCGCTCGGTCAGGGCCGACGGCTCGGAGGAGAAGCTCGTCACGACCAGCTCCGCGTTCGGCGGCGGCTCGCAGACCATCAGCCAGCTCTGCGTCTATGACCACAAGGTCTATGTAACGTCTACCGTTAACGGGTCGACGCAGGTCTACACCATGGGTGCGGACGGCTCCGGCCTCAAGATGATCTTCAACCAGTCCAACGCGAGCTCCCCCCTCGTCCTGTCGGATGCGGTCTACTACGTCGCGAACTTCGACTCCTCCTACACGCTCATGGCCTGGGATTCGGGGACCAACCAGGTGCGCACGCTCTACTCGGGCGCCGGGGCCTCCGCCGGCGCCCTGTGCATGGCGGGGGGGCGCCTCGTCTACACCGAGTACCCGAGCTCCGGCAACATGTCCGTGGTCAGCATCAGCACGGACGGGCAGGACCGCAGAGTGCTGTGGGCCAACATGTCGGATGATGCGTACGGTCATGTTGCCGCTGCCTCGAATGATGCCGTCTACCTCGTATTCTACGTACCGGGCTCGTATGAGGCCTGGAACCTCCTGCGCGTGCCACTCGACGGCTCCGACGTACAGACCGTGGCGCAGAACCTCACCTACTACAACCCGACCGTGTGTGACATGGGTGGGCGTCTGGTCATCTGCGAGAACGGCGGTGACATCTCGGGCGCCAACATGCGCGTGATGAGCATGAGCTATGACGGCACCAGTCAGGTGACGTATCCGCTCGGCTGACAGGGGGAAATGATGTTCTGCAACAACTGCGGGTCCCAGCAGAAGGACGGCGCCAAGTTCTGCACCGTGTGCGGCGCGCCGCTTATGCAGGCCGCGTCGGCCACCCCCGTCGATCCCGTGCTCCCTGTGCAGAAAAACGCCCGCGCGCAGCGACCCCGCAGCGGAAACGGGCCCGTTGTTGCCGCCGTCGTGCTCGTGGTGCTTGCCGTGGCGTCCGTCGTGGGCGTCGCCGCTCTCATGACCGACTGCTTTGGGTTCACCAAACCGGCCGAAGAGGCTCCCGTCGTCGCATCGCCGCAGGATTCGACCACGCAGACGCCGCAGGCTGAACCCAAACCTCAGGCGGAGGCCCCCGCAGCGCCCGAGGTGCGCGCCTCGGTGCAGGAATACTCGTGGGAGGAGCTCTCGCAGATCTCCGCGCTGATCTCCGCCGCCGGCAGCGACGCCGAGGCCACGGAGGTCGCTGCGAGCTACCACCTCTGTAACGCCGACGGCACGCTCGACGGCACCCAGACCAAGCAGCTCGTGCTCGCGGACGGCACGTCCGTCACCATGCAGATCCTCGGCTTCAACCACGACGAGCGTGCCGACGGCGCCGGTCGCGCGGGCATCACGTTTGGCTCGCGCGGGATCGTGGGTACGCACGCCATGAACGCGGATGACTCCACGTCGGGCGGCTGGCGCGACTCGAGCCTGCGCGCCTGGATGAACGACGACCTGCTCGCCCAGCTGCCCGACGACGTGGCGGCCGCGATCGTCCCGGTGACCAAGTACGCCAACGCGACGGGGGAGACCACCGACCCGGCGTCGGTGGTCGCCACGACCGACACGCTGTGGGCGCCCGCCTACGCGGAGCTCGGCGGCCACATGGACATCGCCGACGACCCCCACGACGACGTCTACAACGCCGAGGGCTCCCAGTACCAGCTCTACGCCGACCTGGGTGCGAGCTGGGACACCCCCAACGACATCCTCGCGATCTCCGGCGTCGAGCGCTGGTGGGAGCGCACGGCCGACCCCATGGACGGGCGCTACTTCATGTGCGTGGGGGAGGACGGCACGCCGTGGTACGCCCACACTCCCAAAAACGAGTTCGGCGTCGTCATGTGCTTCTGCGTCTAGCGTCGTCTCTGCTAAGAGAAACTTAGAACTACTTAGAAGAACTTAGAGAAACTGAGAAGAACTTAGAGCTACTTAGAGGAACTTAGAGCAAGCGAGTAGGAGGCGGCCATGTTCTGTCCCAGGTGTGGCGAGAAGAACCCGGACGGCGCCAAGTTCTGCGCGGCGTGCGGCGCCCCGTTCGCGCGACCCGCTGCGGGCCCGGTCCCGGCATCCGCCCCCGCTCCCGCCCGCCGTGCGCCCGTGGCGGCGATCGTGGCCGCCGTCGTCGCCGTGCTGGTCGTCGGCTCTGCGGCGTTTGGCGTCTGGCTGGCGTTCTTCTCGCCCTGGCCCATAGATAAGGGAAACTTCCCGGATCCCGCCCTGCGCGCCGCCGTGGCCGCCACCGCCGACACCAACCACGACGGCCAGCTCTCGCGCGACGAGGGCCGGGCTGTGACCTCACTCTCCGTCGGGGGCGCGACCTCGCTCGAGGGCCTCGGCCGCCACTTCCCCAACCTTGCCCAGCTCACGGTGACGGGCAGCGCCCTGACGAGCCTTGACGTTTCCGACCTGCCCGCGCTCACGGGCCTCGACGCTGCGACCGAGCCGCTGGCCGCGCTCGACGTCTCGGCAAACGCCGCCCTCGGCGCGCTGCGCGTGCCCGACTCCACGCAGGTGAGCGGCCTCGAGTCCACAAAGCTCCACGAGAGCTGGGTGCCCACGAGCGTGGAGGAGCGCTACGACACCGGCTACGCGACCACCTACGCCGTGGAGCGCGACGCCCAGGGTCGCGTGACGGCGCGCAGCGCCGGGGACGGCGACAACGGCACGCGCTGGGAGTACACCTACGACGAGCAGGGCCATCTCGTGGAAGAGCAGGAGAGCACGTCCGCATACGGGCACGACTACTCCACTACGACCACCTTTGCCTACGATGCCAACGGCCGCCTTGCCGAGCAGGAGAGCTACGACGGGATGTACGCGTACTACTACACCTACGACGACGCGGGGCGCCTCGCCGCGATGAGCATGGGCGGCGTCGACGACCCCACGAGCCGCACGACCTACGCCTATGACGACGCGGGGCGCCTGACGAGCCGGCTCTATACCTACAAGAGCGATCGGGGCATGTTCATCACCTTCACCTACGACGACGCGGGCAACCTCGTCCAAGCCGAGGAGACGGACCAGACGCTCGGCAGGGTCTATCAGACCACGACCTACGAGCGGGACGCGGCGGGCAACCTCACGCGCGTCAGCGCCACGAACTTCTACGACGACCCCGCGCCCGTGAGCTTTGCCTACGACGATGCCAACCGGCTGACGTCGGCCTCCGCCACGCTCTCCGGGACCACTTACACCGCGACGGCGACCTATGACGAGCGCGGCAACCTCGCGCAGGTCGTCGAGCAGGTCGACGGGGGCAGGACGACCACGTACGCGGCCACCTACACGCGCTTCTTCGTGGCCGAAGGCGGCCGTGAGCCGGATTCCGGCATCACCTTTGGCATAGAGGACGTGCCGCTCGTGGGGGCGCAGCGCACCTCGCTGGTCAACGTGTGGGCCACGCCGGCCGTCGTCCCCAACCCCGAGCCCAACGCGCTGCCGGGCGACTCGATGATCCTGCTGTTCTAAGGGGCTTTCATGAGGCGCGTGACGGTTCTTGTGGTACTTCTTGCCCTGGCGCTCGCGGGGTGCTCCGCAGGGCAGGGCGAGAAGGACGATGCCGTGGTGGCGGTCTATCCGGAGGACGTCGCCGAGCAGCCTGCCGAGGCCGAGGCCCCGGAGGGGCCCGACGCGGAGGAGCTTCTCACTCAGCTGGACCTCGTGACGGACTTTCGCGACGAGTTTGACCACGGCCCCAAGGATGCCGAGCACCAGCGCTACATCGTGTTGCACGACACCGAGGGCGAGGGGAGCCCGGAGAGCGTGGTCTCGTGGTGGTCGAGCAGCGGCAACCTGGTGGCGGCCCACTTTGTGGTGGGCCGGGACGGCCACATCGTGCGGTGCGTGCCGCTGGACCGCATCGCGCACCATGCGGGCTACGGCGACACGGGCCACAACGAGGCCTTTGGCATCACCGAGGACGGGCGCGACGACATGGCGGGCGCCACGCCCATCGGGCCGAGCTTTGCCGACTACGGCATGAACGCGTGGTCGGTGGGCATCGAGCTCGTGCACGTGGGCGGCTCCGGCGACTACCCGCCCGAGCAACTCGAAGCGCTCGACGGACTCATCGCCTACATCGACGCGTATTATGGTTTTGAGAGTGAGATCACCGATCACAAGGCGTGGCGCTCGGGCAACTCCGACACCTCGCCCGAGTTTGCCGGCTACCTGGCCAACTACCAGGACCATCGCACACACGACTGAGGGGGACGTCATGTTCTGCACCAACTGCGGTGCCCAGATGCCCGACGGCATGAAGTTCTGCACCAGCTGCGGCCAGCCGCTGAGGGCCGCCGACTCCGAGGCGACCGCCGTGCCCACGCCCGACGCGACCAGGGTCATGCCCAGCGCCGCGCCCGCCAGTGCCGGGCCCGCCGACGTTGACTACAGCGGCGTGTCCGCCGTGCCCGACGGCTACACTGCCGAGTACCCGGTGACCGCCGAGCCCGAGAAGGAGCAGCGCGGTCACGGCCTCGTGATCGCCGCCGTCATCCTGGCCGTGCTGGCCGTTTTGGCTGCGGGCGTGTTTGTTGTGGTGGTGCTCGACCCGTTTGGCCTGCATCTGCTCGGTGGCGGCGCAGACGCGGGGCAGACCGCGACTGTCTCCGAGCAGGCCGCCGAGCCCGACGCCCCGGAGGCCC
Source organism: Candidatus Olsenella stercoravium (assembly GCA_019116265.1). Lineage (GTDB taxonomy): Bacteria > Actinomycetota > Coriobacteriia > Coriobacteriales > Atopobiaceae > Thermophilibacter > Thermophilibacter stercoravium. The sequence goes on from DXBZ01000163.1 coordinate 27,081, forward strand.
CCGCCGAGCCCGTGCTCAAGACCGTCTCCGTCCAGACGCAGCCGAACAAGGTGGAGTACCTCGTGGGCGAGTCGCTCGACCCCGCCGGGCTGGTGCTGACCCTCACCTATGACGACGGCAGCGAGCAGACCGTGGCGTACACCTCGGATAACGCCGCCGACTTTGCGTTTGACCCCGCCGCCTTTGACACCGCCGGCGGCTACAACGTGACGGTGACCTATGACGGGCTCCAGGCCACGTTTGGCGTCACTGTCTCCGAGCCGGCGCCCGAGCCCGCACCGACGCCCACGTCGAGCTCGTCCGGCTACGTCCTGTCCGACAGCTCCTCGCGCCTCTACAGCACGAGCGAGCTCTCCGGTCTCAGCGACTGGGAGCTCTACGTGGCCCGCAACGAGATCTATGCCCGCCATGGCCGCACGTTCCAGAAGGACGACCTGCAGAACTACTTTGACGGCCAGTCTTGGTACACGCCGCTCTATTCGCCCGAGGAGTTTGACTCCATGGGCCTGCTCAACAGCACCGAGCAGCAGAACGCCGCCACGATCCTGTCGCTCGAGCAGAGCCGCGGCTCCCAGTACATCTAGCACCATGCCGAGCTGGAACATCCATACCGCGCACGTCGAGCGGCTCCTCAGGGAGGAGGGGGCCGCCGCCCTTGGCGTACGCGACAAGAACGCGTTTCTCCTGGGCAACCTCGCACCCGACATATACGTGGGCTACATGGTCCTGGACACGACGTTCAGGATCGACTACAAGCTGACCCACCACGCCTCGCGCGAGCACATCCCGCTGCCGCGCTACGACGAGTTCTGGAGCTTCTACATTGCGGGGCACCGCAGCGTCTCCGACGTGACCCTCGGCGCATGGGCGCACCTCGTGGCCGACCACGTCTACAACGCGCACACGCGCGCCTATCTGACGAGCATCGGCGTGGAGGCGGGCGAGCGGGCGCGCATCGGCAAGCAGGGCGACTTCGCGCTCTTTGGCCGGACGCTGGACATCTCGCTCGTGCCACACGTGGACGACGCGCTCCTCGCCCAGTGCGCGGCGTTTCCGCCGTACTCAATCTTGGAGCGCGACCTGCATGGCGCCGTGGCGTCCGCGCAGAGGATCGTCGAGAAGAACCAGGCGGAGCACCTCGCTGAGGTGCCGGACTACCAGCTGCTCACAGCCGAGTTCTTTGACGTGGCCAGCGAGGAGGCGCACGCCACGATCGTGGCTGGCCTGAAGAGCCGCCTGTAAGCCGCCCGGACCCAAACCTCTTTCCGGTTTGGGTTCACGTTGCGCCCCTCGAGCGGTCCCCCAGTCGTAAAACCGCAGGATTCCCCCTGCCGTGACACGGTATGAGGCCAGACCGTGAACCCAAACCTCCAAAGGGCGTGCGCCCCCCACTCGAGGTTTGGGTTCATGTCCAAACTTGCCAACTGCCGTGGTAAAAAGTCGCCAACTTCCGTGGTAAAAATCGGCCAACTGCCGTGGTGAAAAGTCGCCAACTGCCGTGGTAAAATATCGCCAACTGCCGTACCGTATTTTTCTTTAAAGTAAGGACGCATGGTTTCACCACGTTATGGGGTGTGTTGGAATGCAGACGTACCGTAAGCGAGTCTTTGACAAAATCCTGCAGAATCACCTTGAGGCAAAAGGTGCCGTGCTCATTGAGGGCGCAAAGTGGTGTGGAAAGACCACGACGGCAGAGCAGATTGCGCGCAGCGTGGTCTACATGCAAAATCCCGCCACGCGAGATCAAAATACCCAGCTGGCACGTATAGCCCCACAGCGTTTACTGGAGGGGGACGTCCCCCATCTGATTGATGAGTGGCAGGTTGCGCCACAGCTTTGGGATGCGGTCAGGTTTGAGGTTGACCGGAGGGATGAGTTTGGGCAGTTCATTCTTACAGGATCCAGCGTCCCTGCATCGCTTGATGAGGCCCAACACTTCGGAACAGGCCGCATCGCACGAATAACCATGCGCCCCATGACGTTGGGGGAGTCGGGAGACTCCTCGTGTGCCGTGTCAATGGGCGCGCTCTTTAAGGGCGAGAAGCTGAGAGTCGAGCGTTCGTCGGGATCGGATATCGAGGAGCTTGCCTATCTGGTCTGTAGGGGAGGCTGGCCAAAGGCCGTGGACCAGCAGAAGAGAGATGTTGCTCTCCAGCAGGCATTTGACTATGTCGATGCCGTATGTGAGGTGGATATTTCTCGGGTTGACGGCGTGAGGCGCGATCCGTACCTGACCCGTGCCTTGTTGCGCTCTTACGCACGGTCGGTCTCATCTGAGACAACGCTGGGTGCAATGCGTGCCGACCTGGGAGAAAGTGGTGCCTATCTGGGAGAGAGCGCGTTTGGCGGGTACGTTGAGGCGCTTCGCAAACTGTTCGTGATCGACGACCTGAGCGCGTGGAACCCCAACCTGCGCTCCAAGACTGCCATCAGGACCTCACCCACACGACACTTCGCAGACCCCTCTATTGCTACCGCTGCTTTGGGGGCGGGCCCAGAGGACCTCATTGGTGACCTGAGGACGTTTGGGCTGGTATTTGAGGATCTGGTGGTACGAGACCTGCGAACTTATGCCGAGGCGCTGCACGGCACCGTGCTCCATTACCGAGACAAGTCGGGCCTCGAGTGTGATGCGGTGGTCTATCTCAGAAACGGCGCATACGGTCTGATCGAGGTAAAGCTCGGGGGAGCCGACGCAATCGAGGAGGGGGCAAAGAACCTCCTCAAGCTCTCCCAGCGCATTGACGTTGACACGATGCGCGCTCCGGCTTTTCTGATGGTGGTCACAGGCACGGGAGAGTTTAGCTACCCACGCGAGGATGGCGTGTACGTTGTCCCCATTCGGGCATTGACCGTGTGAGTCGGATGCCAATCTGTCCCCGCTGTTACAACTCGGCCCTCGCCCCTCTTTGAGAGAGGCGAGGGTCAGCTTTTTTGGCTGTGCTACCCGGGCCCACAATCTCAGGTTGTCGATCGCGTCGCGAAATGTGGTGTAAGGGAGACCCGACATAGGAACGGCCTCCGCCCTAGAATCTCCTTCGACCAAGAGAGGGATTCGAGGGAGCGGAGACCGCAATGGACACTGTACCGCAAGACGCGTTCGCGACGCTCGGGCTCGCCGAGGAGGGCGGCGAGGGGCTCACGGGCCTCGCCAGGGCCCTGCTCGAGGCGGGCGTCGACGAGATGATGGCCGCCCAGGCCGACGCCGCCTGCGAGGCGACCGGCACGACGAGGAACGGGTTCCGAGAGCGGAGGCTCGTGACCCAGGTCGGCACGATCACGCTCAGGATCCCCAAGCTCAGGCAGGGCACCTACTTCCCGGACGGCCTGGTCGAGAGGTGGAGCCGCGTGGACCGCGCCGTGATCTGCGCGGCGGCCGAGATGTACGCCATGGGCGTCTCCGCCAGGAAGGTCGGCAGGGTGCTCGAGCGCATGGGCGCCGACCGGCTGTCCAAGGACGCCGTCTCTCGCATCTGCGCGGCGTTCGACGCCGAGGTGGCGGAGCTGCGCTCGCGCCAGCTTCCGCCCATGCGATTCCCCTACCTCTGGGTCGACGCGACCTACGTGCCCTGCAGGAGGGGCGGCCACGGCGCCGCGGCCGCGGTGGTCACGGCCATCGCCGTCGGCGAGGAGGGCGCGCGCAGGGTCGTCGGCCTGGCGTGCGTCGACGCGGAGTCCTACGCGAGCTGGAAGGGCTTCCTGCGCGGCCTCCGCGAGCGCGGGCTCTCCGGCGTGCAGTGCGTGACCTCCGACGCCCACGGCGGCATCGTCCGGGCGGTGAGGGAGACCTTCCCGGGCGCGGCCTGGCAGCGCTGCGTCGTCCACCTCGAGCGCGACGTCATCGACGCGTGCCCCACGAGGGCCAAGTTCGCTTTCATCCTTCTCAACGAAGGCTCCTGGAGCGTGTCCGAGATGTGCGCCGCGCTGAAGGCCACCCGCCAGGGCTACTACGCGTGGAGGAAGAGGCCGCCCAGCGCGCACGACCTGCGCGATGCCGAGCTCGCGGCGAAGATCTCCGAGATATACGGGGCGAGCCGGGGAAACTGCGGGGCGCCGAAGGTCTTCGCCGAGCTCAAGAGGGCCGGTGAGCGGACCTCGCGCAAGCGCGTCGCGCGCCTCATGCGCGACAGCGGCATGGTCGGAACGACGCGCGGCTGCGCCAGGAGGCCGAAGGGCGCGGCCAAACCGGCCGCGCCGCAGGCGAACGCGGCTCCCGACCTGGTCAAGCGAGACTTCTCGGCGGACGGGCCGAACCGCGCGTGGTTCGCGGACATCACCTACGTGCGCACGCACCGGGGATGGCTCTGCCTCGCCGCGGTCATGGACATATGGTCGAGGATGATAGTCGGTTGGTCGACGTCCCCGCACACGACGGCCGACCTTGCCGACGACGCGCTCAAGATGGCGATAGCGAGGCGGCGCCCGAAGAAGGGGTGCGTCCACCACGGCGACCACGGCTCTCAGTACGTGTCGCTGCCGCTGGGCAAGACGATGCGCGAAGCCGACATCGGGCCCTCGATGGGGTCGGTCTCGTCCCCGTGGGACAACGCCGCGATGGAGTCGCTGATGGGCCTCATCAAGTCCGAGTGCGTACACGCCCGCACGTTCGAGACGCGCGAGCACGCAGCCCTCGAGATCTTCGAGTACATCGAGTGCTTCTACAACCGGGTGCGGATCCACTCGGCGTTGGACGACCTCAGCCCCGAGGAGTTCGAGGCGAGGCATATGGGGGGCGCCGCCAAAACGGCGGCGTAAGGATGTAAGCGGAATCGGGGTAGATTCAGCGCCCGCCGTGGGCGCCGGGGGCGCCGCGTGACCGCTCGCGGAGCGCGGGACGGGTGAGCGGTGCACGGGTAGAATGGACGGGTCCGTCCGCGAGGAGAGGAGCCCCATGAGCTGGTTCGAACCGTCCTTCGTCTATCAGATCTATCCGCTGGGCCTCTGCGGGGCCCCGTACGAGAACGACGGCGTGCTCGAGCACCGGCTGCTCAAGCTCATCGACGACGGCTGGGTCGACCACATGGCGCGGCTCGGCGCCACGTGCCTGCTGCTCAACCCGGTCTTTGAGTCCGACGCGCACGGCTACGACACGCGCGACTACACCAAGGTGGACTGCCGACTCGGCACGAACGAGGACCTGCGCGCGGTGGTGGACGCGTGCCACGCCGCCGGCATCAAGGTTCTTCTCGACGGCGTCTTCAATCACGTGGGGCGCGGGTTCTGGGCGTTTCAGGACGTGCTGGCGCGGCGCGGCGAGAGCCCGTACGCCGGCTGGTTTGAGATCGACTGGAACGGCAACAACTGCTTCAACGACGGCCTCTCCTACAGCTGCTGGGAGGGTGCGGCCGCTCTGGTGAAGCTCAACCACTGGAACGCCGAGCTCAACGACTATCTGGCCGACGTCATTCGCGGTTGGGTGCGCGAGTTTGACATCGACGGGCTGCGGCTGGACGTGGCGTATTGCCTGGACCAGGGCTGCCTGCGGTCCCTGCGCGCCCTGGCGGATGAGATTGGACGCGAGCGCGGCGAGAAGTTCCCGCTGGTGGGCGAGACCATGTTTGGCGACTACAACCAGTGGATGGGCGACGACCTCTGCGACTCGGTGACCAACTACGAGGCGTACAAGGGGTTGTGGTCGTCCATGAACGCAGCCAACATGCACGAGATTGCCTACGCGCTGGAGCGCCAGAGCGGAAGCCACCCGTGGGACCTCTACACCGGGCGGCACATGCTCGACTTTGTGGACAACCACGACGTGCCGCGCATTGCCACCAAGCTGGACGACGGGCGTCAGCTCGTGCCGCTCTACGGGCTGCTGTTTGGCATGTGCGGCGTGCCGGCGGTCTACTACGGCAGCGAGTGGGGCATCGAGGGCGAGCAGCTCCCCGGCGACCACGAGCTGCGGCCCGCGCTGGACGCGCCGGAGTGGAACGAGCTCACGGACTGGATCGCCGCGCTGGCGAAGGCGCGCGCGGGGAGCGAGGCGCTTGTGTGGGGCGACTACTCGCAGCTCCAGTGCCAGCCACAGCAGCTGGTGTTCCAGCGGCGCAGCGAGCACGAGCGCGTGATCGTGGCGATAAACGCGGCGGACTCGCCGGCCGTGATGCACTTTGACGCGCAGTGCGGTCGCGGCGTGGACCTCATTACCGGCGAGGAGCACGACTTTGGCGGCGGCTCCGAGCTGGCGCCCTTCTCGGCGCACTACTGGCGCTGCGAGCGGTAGCGGCGGCGCGCTTGCTGCGCGCGGTGTCCTGAAAATTTTGGGTACGATGACTAGACACGTGGGGTACGTGAGGGGAGGGCCATGGTGAGCGACGGCGCGCATACGGCGAGACTGTCCTGCGATGGTCCGTACACGTGCTTCTCGTTTGGGTCGCACTGCATTCGGTTCCGCACGTCCCGGAATCTGAGACGCTATCTGAACGTAAAGACCTGGGACAGGGGCTATATCGTCGTTGAGGCGGAATACGACGGACAGAACGGTCCCGTCGAGGAATACATCGACTTGGTGCCAATATTGGAAAACCTCTACCTTGATGCCGAGGCTGTGCTTGCTCCCATAGAGGAGGTGCTCGTTGCATGAGTGAGACTGAGCTTGCTGCTGTGGCGGATGGTGCTGACATGATCGTGAACGGGTATGCCTTCACGCTTATGGATGGCAATATCCGAGTTCTCAAGCTCAGGGCACCCTTCAACGCCGCAGTTTTCTCTCAAGACGGGGAGATGCTCGAGACGAGCATGGATGACATTGAGCTGGCAATTGTGGCGGACTATCTGTCCCGCAATCGAGACTGTCTGGACAGCTCGCATACCTAAGTACTACGACTTCAAGATATGCGGGTACTACCTCTACTTTACGGCCCACTGCATCGTCGAGTGCATGCACGTTCATGCAAGTGATGCGCGTCTGACCGAAGGTGGTTCGGCCAAGTTCTTTGTGAGAAGCGGTGGGGACACGGTCGTGCAGGATCGCGGTAGGCTCTCCGACCACGAGTTGAGCGTCATTTGCCGGTTCATCAAGGAGAACTATCGAGAGATGTATCTTGCCTGGTCGAAGATGAGCGAGCAAGGCTTTTTTGAGGGCTAAACGTTGGTCGCTGCGCGTGGTGTCCTGAAAATCGAGGCTGCGGCACGGAGGGCAAATCGTTACCTGCGGCTTTGCGGCTGGATGTCCTTAAAATCGAGGCTGCGGCACATCAGACGTGCCGTAGCCTCGTTTTTAAGGACGCGCTGGGGGCCGCGTCGTGAAGTCCGTTTGCCCGTTGAGGCCTGTTGGGGTACTCGTGAATACAGTTTTAGGCAGTTTGTGGCGGACCCGGTGAGTATCAAGGCAAAGTCAGCAACCAAAACCGCAGGTACAAGGCTTGCACAGCTTGAGGATACTTTGCCTGCCCGCCCTAAACTGCCTAAAACTGCAACGAGGGCCTCGTGGCGTGAAAAAAGGCCCCGGACAGCATGTCCGGGGCCCTGCGAGCCGTTGTTCTTCTTGGCTTACTGGACCTGTGCCACCATCGCCATGTTGGTGGAGGTGGTGTAGTCGCCCAGGCGCGGCGAGGTCTGCGCGTCGCCGGCGGTGATGACCACGATGTCGCCGGCCTCGACCAGCCCGTTGTTCTTGGCCGTGGTCAGCGCGTTGTAGAGCGTGCTGGAGAGCGAGCCCTGCTCCACGGTGCGGTACGCATAGACACCCCAGTAGAAGCAGGTACGACGGATGGTCTCCTCGCTTGGGGACGTGGCGTAGAGCGGCATCTTGGGACGGAAGGTGGAAATCAGGCGCGCGGAGCGGCCGGAGTGCGTGGGCGCGAGGATGCACTTGGCGTTCACGCGATCGGCCATCTCGAGTGCGGCAAAGCCGGTGGCGCCGTTGACGTTGCGCACGCCGCCGCGGTCGTGATAGGTCTTGCGCTCGGGCAGGTACTTCTCGGTCTCCTTGCAGATCTCGGACATCGTCTTGACGGCCTCGATCGGGTACTTGCCGGCCGCGGTCTCGCCGGAGAGCATGACGCAGTCGGTGCCATCGTAGATGGCGTTGGCAACGTCGGTGACCTCGGCGCGCGTGGGGCGCGGGTTGCGCTGCATGGAGTCGAGCATCTGCGTGGCCGTGATGACCGGCTTGTAGTGCTCGTTGCACTTGCGGATGATCGTCTTCTGGATGTGCGGGACCTCGGCCGCCGCCACCTCGACGCCCAGGTCGCCACGCGCGACCATGCAGCCGTCGGCCTCGTGGAGGATCTCATCGAAGTTCTTGACGCCGAGCGCGCTCTCGATCTTGGGGAAGATGAGGACGTTGGGCGTGCCCATCTCGATGCAGATCTTGCGGATCTCCTGGACGGCCTTGCCGTCGCGGATGAAGGACGCGGCGATCGCGTCGATGCCCAGCTCGCAGCCAAACATGATGTCGGCGCGGTCCTGGGCGGTGACGGAGGGCAGGCTGATGTTGACGTTGGGGATGTTCACGCCCTTGCGCTCGCCGAGCAGACCGCCGTTGGTGATCTTGCAGTGGATGTCGGTGCCCTCGACGTGGTCGACCTCAAGGCCGATCAGGCCGTCGTCGATCAGGATGACCGAGCCCTTCTCGACCTCGCCCGGCAGCTCCTTGTAGTCGAGCGAGAAGCGCTCGGCGGTGCCCACCACGTCGTCATCGGTGGTGACGATGCAGGTCTTGCCGGTCTCGAGCTGGACCTTCTCGCCGTCCTTGAGCAGGCCGGTGCGGACCTCGGGGCCCTTGGTGTCAAGAAGGATGGCCACCGGGATGGAGAGCTCGCGCGAGAGCTTGCGCACGCGCTCGATGTTCTTGCGGTGGTACTCATGGGAGCCGTGGGAGAAGTTGAAGCGCGCCACGTTCATGCCGTGCAGGATGAGCTGGCGCAGCACCTCCTCGTCCTCGACGGCCGGACCCATGGTGCAGACGATCTTGGTCTTTTTCTTCTTGAAAGTTGCCATCTGAGCCTCTCTCTTTGCTCGGACAGGGAAAACGGGGGAGCGGACGCGCTAGCAGACCACGCTGCGGTCCACGAAGTCGGTGCCATTGGCGTAGGCGCGCGCGTTGTCGAGCGTGACGCGGGCGATCTCGCCGAGGGCCTCGTGGGTGAAGAACGCCTGGTGGCTCGTCATGACCACGTTGGGGAAGGAGCACAGGCGCGCGGTGACGGAGTCGATGACCTCGCCGGCGCGGTTCTGGTAGACGTTCGGGCCCTCTTCGTCGTAGACGTCGATGCCCGCAGCGCCGATCTTGCCGGAGAGGATGCCGCGGATGAGCGCCTGCGTGTCCACGAGGCCGCCGCGGCCGGTGTTCACAAAGATCACGCCGTCCTTCATCTTGGCGATGGACTCGTCGTTGATCATGTGGCGGCTCTCGTCGTTGAGGAACGCGTGCAGCGAGATGAGGTCGGAGCGGCGGTAGAGCTCGTCGTAGTCCACGTACTCGTCCACGACGCCCTCGTCCACGAGCTTCTGGTTGGGGTAGAGGTCGGAGCCCAGGACCTTCATGCCAAAGCCCTTGCAGATGCGGCAGAGTGCGGCGCCGATGCGTCCGGTGCCGATGATGCCGGCGGTCTTGCCGTGCAGGGTGTTGCCCACGAGGCCGTTCAGCGAGAAGTCGTTCTCGCGGACGCGGATGTAGCCCTTGCAGATGCGGCGGTTGGCGGCAAGCGCGAGGCCCATGGCGTGCTCGGCGATGGCCTCAGGCGAATAGGCGGGGACGCGCGTGACGCGAATGCCCAGGTCCTCGGCTACGGGCACGTTGACGGCGTCAAAGCCGGCGCAGCGCATGAGGACGAGCTTTACGCCAAAGCCGGCGAGGATCTCAAGCGTCATGGCACCGCAGTCGGCGTTCACGAAGGCGCAGACGGCGTCGTAGCCGCGGGCGAGGGCGGCAGTCATGGGCGTGAGGTTGGTCTCGGTGAAGTCGATCTTGATTTCGGGGTAGTCTTTGAGCTCCCTGGTGAACGACGCCTTGTCGTAGCTGGCGGTACCAAAGAAGAGAATGTTCATCGCGTTACGCTTCCTTTCGTGTGCGCGCGGCGCGCGCTTGTAAACCTACCGGGTCCAAGTTTAGCGCAGGCAAGGTGGGTGTAAGC
>DXBZ01000164.1 GCA_019116265.1 Candidatus Olsenella stercoravium
CGAGCGTGCTCTTCTCGCTCGTGCCCGCCCTTCTCGGCGGGTCGGTGCTCGCTGCGGGCGTCGTCGCGAGGCGCCGTCGATAAGAACGAGCCCGCTGCTTGGCTGAGCGCGGGGCGGGTGCCTGGGGACGGGCGCCCGCCCCGCTTTGTTTGCCACGACGCGATACCCGCTCTGCTCCCGTGAACGGGATGTGGGCAATGGGGCGGCACGGGTGAGGAGGGCACGCTCTTCTCGGCCATGCGCGCCCGAGGTGCCGTCGCTTGTCGCTCGGTCAAGCGACCTTTCGCCGAGACGGAGGAGCTACGGAAAAGAGGCGCCCTGAGGGCCCGATTTTCCGTAATTCCTCCGTCTCGGTGTCTGACCAAGGGGGACCAACCAAAGGGACCCGACCCCTTTGGTTGCTGGTTAGGCGGGCGCCCGCTCCGTCTCCTGCCCACGCCACTCGCGCAGCAGGGCGCGCCAGCGCCGCCCGTAGCGGCTGCCGCGTTGCCAGATGAGGGAGAAGTCGTGCTCCACGGCAAAGTCCGCGGGCGTGACGTCGACCAGCGTGCCCGCGCCCAGCTCGTCCTCGACCGCCACGCGGTAGAGGAAGCTCACGCCGGCCCCTGCGGCCACGCAGGCCTTGATGGCGGGGATGCTCGCGAGCTCGATGACGCCGGCGAAGTCCCCCACGGCAAGGTCGCGTGCCGCGAGGTGCCGCTCCAGGATCTCGCGAGTGCCCGACCCCTTCTCGCGCAGGACCAGGCGCATCCCCAGCAGGTCGGCGACGCTCGCGGGCCGCGCGCCCGCGGCCGCCACCGCCACGAAGGGCTCGCGCGAGAACGTCTCGCTCTCGAACGAGGCGCGGTCGAAGGACCCCTCCACCAGCGCGAGGTCGATCTCCCCGCCGTCGAGCAGCCTCACGAGCTCGGCCGTGTTGCCCACTCGCATGAGCAGCCGCTTGCCCGGATGACGGCGCAGGTGGTCCGCCAGGATGCGCGGGGCCACGAAGTCGCCCACGGTGCGCGTGCAGCCCAGGCGCAGCGGCGGGCGCGCGTCCTTCTCGCCCTCCAGCGCCTCGAGCTCCGCGCGCAGGCGCCCCTCGTCGCCCTCCATCGCGCCAAGCTCCCGGCGGAGCAGCTCGCCCGCCGTCGTTGGCGCCACGCCGCGCCCGGTCTTGGAAAACAGCCGGCAGCCGTAGTGCCGCTCGAGCTGGCGTATGTGCTGTGAGACCGCCGGCTGGGTGACGTGGAGCTCCGCGGCGGCCCGCGTGAGGCTGCCCGTGCGGCAGACGGTCAGGAACGTGTGCGTGCGATAGTCGAGCATCCTCGTCCTTATCGACAAATGCTTATGGCTCTATAAGCAACTAGGCGTATTTGATTATACCGGACGGCGGTAGCCTCTTCTGGGACAGAGGGACGCGAGAAGGGCGGACGCATGGAGCTCGTCAGGGACTTTGGGAAGCTGTGGAGGGGAGCGCTGTTTGCGCTGGCGATCGCCGTGCCGGCATGGCTGCTGGGCAAGCAGTTCGAGGTCGTGGGCGGCCCGGTCTTTGCCATCCTGATTGGGATGGTGCTGGCGCTTCTCGTTCCGGGCGAGAAGGGCGAGCCGCTTGCCCCCGGCGTCAGGTTCACGTCCAAGAAGGTGCTCCAGTGGGCCGTGGTCCTTCTGGGCTTTGGCCTCAACCTCGCTCAGATCGCGCGAGTGGGCGTCACGTCGCTGCCGATTATCGTCTCGACGATCGCCACGTCGCTCGTCGTGAGCTTCGCGCTGTGCCGCGCGCTCAACATCCCTGGCAAGATCTCCACGCTCATCGGCGTGGGCTCCTCGATCTGCGGGGGCTCGGCCATCGCGGCCACCGCGCCGGTGATCGAGGCGGACGACGAGGAGATAGCCCAGGCCATCAGCGTGATCTTCCTCTTCAACGTGGTCGCGGCGCTCGTGTTCCCCACGCTCGGCGGCATGCTCGGCCTCACGAACGAGGGGTTTGGCCTCTTCGCGGGCACGGCGGTGAACGACACCTCCTCCGTCACTGCCGCCGCGGCGGCGTGGGACGGCATGCACCCGGGTGCCAACACGCTCGACGCCGCCACCATCGTCAAGCTCACGCGCACGCTGGCGATCATCCCCATCACGCTCGCGCTGGGGATCTGGCAGGCACGTCAGGCCCGTCGCGCGGGTGGCGAGTCGAGAAACACGTTCAGCCTGCGTCGCGCGTTCCCGACCTTCATCGTGTTCTTCGTGCTGGCGAGCGTGGCGACCACGGTGTTCGCGCTGCCCGCCGACGTGACCGCGCCGATCAAGGAGCTCTCCAAGTTCCTCATCGTGATGGCGATGGCGGCGATCGGCTTCAACACCAACGTGGTGAAGCTCGTGCGGACGGGCGGCAAGCCGATCCTCATGGGACTCTGCTGCTGGGTCGCCATCGCTGTCGTGAGCCTGGGCATGCAGCACGTGCTGGGCATCTGGTAGGGACCCCGCGACGCTTGCGCCCCTCTCGCCGCCGGCGGCGCTACTGCGTCATGAAGAACAGCGCGATGTTGCTGATCAGCGAGAGCACCGGGGTCAGGAAGCACAGCAGCGTGCCCGTGATTGAGCAGAGCATGCCGATCGCGGTCGTGAGGCTCTTGCGGTAGTCGGCCTTCTTTGCGCGCCGTGCGAGCACGATGCCGGCGATCCCCACAAACCCGCCCACGACCTGAAGCCAGATAAACGGTGTGAACGCCGTGACAAGGGCGAGGACGCCGAGCACGATGGACAGGATATCCATGGAGCCTCCAAAAGAGCAGTTGATTTGCAACTATCATACGGCATGCGCCAACCGTTCACGCTATGATTGCTGCAGCATTGCGCCAGACGAGAGGAGTTCCCCCATGGCAATCTTTGACAAGCTCACCAAGAAGGACGCCCCGGTCGAGGTTCCCGAGAGCCTTCAGATCGACGCCCAGCCCGGCATTGGCTACGCCCCGGTCTCCGGCCGCGTCATCCGCATGACCGACGTCCCCGACAAGATCTTCAGCACCGAGGTTCTGGGCAAGGGCTGCGCCCTCTGGCCGGACGGCGACGTCATCTACGCTCCCGCCAACGGTTGGGTCGGTACCGCCATGGGCCACGCCGTCACCATCAAGTCTGACGGTGGCGCCGAGGTTCTCATCCACGTGGGCGTGAACACCGTCAACCTCAAGGGCAAGGGCTTCACCAACCTCGTCTCCGACGGCGAGCGCGTGGTTGCCGGCCAGCCCATCATCGTGATGGACCGCAAGGTCATCTCCGAGGCGGGCTACCAGGACTGCGTCGTCTTTGCCATCTCCAACTCCGCTGACCTCGCCGACGTCGAGCTCACCGCCGACTTCAGTGAGAAGGTCGACGCGGGCGCGCCGATCCTCAAGGTGACGTTCTAGTTTTTCTCGCGCAGCGCTCTGAGCGGGGGCGGCGGCCGTGGGCTGCCGCCCCTTTCTTGTGCTTAGCCCTCGTAGTTGTGGAGCACGGCCTCGATGTTGTTGCCCTCGGGGTCCAGCACGAAGCACGCGTAGTAGCCGGGATGGTAGTCGCGCGGGCCGGGCGCACCGTTGTCCGTGCCGCCTTGGAGCGCGGCGTCGTAGAAGGCCCGTACGTCGTCCGTGGTCTTGGCGAGCCAGGCGTAGTGGCTCGGCGACGGGGCTACGCCCTCCTTAGCGGGGGAGATCCAGACGGAGTCACCGTCCTCGTCATTCACGAACTGCGTGCCGCCGGGGTACTCGACGCCCTTGTGGTAGCCGAGCGTGCCGAGTACGCGCTCATAGTAGGTGGTCATGCCGGCGGGGTCGGACGCGTGGATGATCAGGTGATCAAGCATCGGGGTTCTCTTCTCGAGGGCTTGTGTGGTCCCATTGTGCCGGGGTGGCTGCGGCGTGGGTGTCGCCCTGTCGGCCGACGGTCCGGTCGAATTGTTGTCCGGTCACGCCAGTAGTCTTCTTGCATGGGAGGCCTTGATGATTGGAGGGCACATGGGCGCGGACGAGAAGAACGGTCTGGTAGCGGCGGAGGTCATGCCGGAAGGTTTCTACGAGCACGTCTCCGGCGTGCTGGACGCTGCGCGTCGGAGGGCATACGCGGCGGTCAACTTTGCGATGGTGGAGGCGTACTGGGAGATTGGCCACAGCATCGTGGAACAGCAGGGCGGCGCCGAGCGTGCGGAGTACGGTGAGGCGCTGCTCAAGGAACTCTCCCGACGGCTCACGGAGGACTTTGGGAAGGGTTTTGACGAATCAAACCTGAGGTACATGCGTCGGTTCTATCTTGCGTTCCCGATTCGTGACGCACTGCGTCACGAATTGAGCTGGACGCACTACCGGCGCCTTTCCCGAGTCGCAGACCCCGAGGCGCGCATGTGGTACATGAACGAGTGCGCCAAGAGCAGCTGGAGCACGCGCCAGCTCGAGCGGCAGATCAACACCATGTTTCGCGAGCGTTTGCTTGCAAGCCGTGACAAGGAGGCCGTTGCTGCAGAGGTCTTTGAAAAGGAGGCGCCAAGGCGTCCTGAGGACATCATCCGGGATCCATACGTGCTCGAGTTTCTCGGCATCTCTCAGGATGAGAAGTTCCGCGAGACAGACATCGAGTCAGCGCTCATCTCGCACCTGCAGCGCTTTCTGTTGGAGCTCGGGCGCGGCTTCACGTTTGAGGCGCGTCAGAAGCGCATCACCATGGACGGGCGCCATTTCTTCATTGACCTCGTCTTCTACAACTACCTCATGCGCTGCTTCGTGCTTATTGATCTCAAGACGGGCGACCTCACGCACCAGGACTTGGGTCAGATGCAGATGTACGTGAACTACTACACGCGCGAGCTCATGAACGAGGGGGGACAATCCGCCCGTGGGCATCGTGCTCTGCGCCGATAAGAGCGACTTGCTCGTCGAGTACACTCTTCCCGAGGACAACGCGCAGATATTCGCTGCAAAGTACCTCTCGCACCTGCCCTCCAAGGAAGAGCTGGCGCTTGAGCTGAGTGCTGAGTATCGCGCACTTGATGAGGCGGGCGCGGAGTAACGGAGGAGGCCGCTTGATCTACGTCATCGATTCGCCGGAGCATCCGCTTGACGTGGCGGCGGCAGCGGAGGGGTTGCGATCGCGCGTGGCGAGCGTGCCAATTGCCGACTGGGGCGATGCGCTCACGCCATGGCCCGCTCCCGCGTTGCGCCCGGGCGAGAAGGACTTTGGCGGGCGCGCGGACGAGACGCTCGCCTCGCTCGCCGAGACGTTTGACCAGGCGTCCGGATCTCACGCTATCTGCGGCTACTCGCTCGGCGGACTCTTCGCGCTCTATGCGTTCGTGCGCGAGCCGCGTCTTGCAGCGTGCGCGTGCCTCTCGGGTTCGGTCTGGTACGAGGGCTGGGTCGACTGGCTGCGCGAAAGCGCGCCGGACTGCGCCGGGCGCTACGCGTACTTCTCGGTAGGAAAGAAGGAGAAGCGCGCCGGCCTGCCGTTTCGCCACGTGGAGGAGGATCTCGCTGCCTGCGTGGAGATCCTCCGCGCGCATGGCTGCGCGGTGGACGTGGCGCTCGGTCCCGGCAACCACATGCAGCACGTGACCGAGCGTCTCGCCGCAGGCCTCACCGCCCTCGACGCCTTTCTTGCCTGACGAGAGGGGCTTCCTCTAGTCCCGTCGTATGAAGTGCATCACGAGCGCTACCATCACGTCCTTCTCTTCCGGCTTTGACTCAGCGATGAGAATCGAGCCGCCGCTCGTTCTCGGCGTGGCCGGCCACGATGTAGCGGCGCAGCACGTCTGTGGCCCAGCGGCGGAACTCCACGCCGCGCGCAGACTTCACGCGGTAGCCGACGGAGATGATGACGTCCAGGTTGTACTGCCTGACCCTGTAGCTCTTGCCGTCTGCCGCAGTTGTCAAGGATTCCTTGACAACTGCCTCGGGCTCGAGCTCTCCCTCTCGGAAGCAGTTGTTGATGTGCAGGCTCACGTTCTGCTTTGTCGTGGCAAACAGCTCGGCCATCTGCGCCTGCGAGAGCCAGGCAGTCTCCCCGTCAAAACTCACATCAAGGGTGATTTTCTTGTCCGCTGACTCAAACAGTACGATGCTCTTCTTTGTGCCCATGCGTACCTCCGCTCATCCGTCCTTTCGGTAGAACAAATGTACGGTATGGGCCGGACAATAATTACGAAGCGGGTGTGTCTAGCACAACGTCGCTCCTTCCGGCTGCGTTTGGCGAACCTTACGCCAATTAGATAAGAAGCTTATGTTATGAATTGACGGGATACTCATGGGGTCCACAGAAAAGTACCCAACTAATGGGACTCAAGTCAGAAAACTCCAGTCGGCACTTTCCGGAACCTCAATAGTTGGGTACTTTTTCGTGGGTCCTACAAGTATCCGGGCGCAGTCCGTTTGCACGTTACCCTAGAGCCGCATGTAGAGCAGGGGGTAGGGGCGCCCCTCCTCGCCGAGCTCGGTGCGGCGATACGTCTTGAAGCCCAGGTGCTCGTAGAATCCCACCGCCTGCGGGTTCTGCTCGTTGACGGTGAGCTCGGTCACGCCGAGGCGAGCGATGCCGTGCTCGAGAAGCCGGCGGCCGAGGCCATGCCCGCGCGCAGCGGGGTCGAGGAAGAGCATCTCGAGACGTCCGCTCTCAACGCCCATGAAGCCCACGGGTTCGCCATCCTTTGCGGCCACGACGAGCGTCTCCACGCCCATGAGCGCCTGCGGGACGAACGGCTTGATCTCGGCGACCTCCTCCTCAGACAGAAACGCGTGCGTGGCGCGCACGGAGCGCTCCCACACGCTCACAAGCTGCTCGATGAGCTCCGGCGTACGGTCGGAAACGGTGCCCAGGCTTGCCATGGGACCTCACATTCCCTTGAAGTCGGTCTGACGCAGGGCCTCGTAGAGCACGATGGCGGCTGCGTTGGAGAGGTTGAGCGCACTGATGCGATAGTCATCTGGGTTCACGAAGTTGCCGCAGACGTCCTGCGCCAGGAGGGTGTCATGGCTGCTTGACGAGCCCCAGGTCGAGGCGTTTCTGAGCGACGTCGCATCCGGCAGCATGGGGATGCGCTCGCAGCACTCCGCATGCGCGGCGAGCAGCTCCTCGGGAAGCCCCACGCTCTCGCAGCCAAAGACGAGGAAGTCGCCGTCGGCGTAGCGTGCCTCGGCGTAGGTGCGGCGTGCCTTCTTGGTGAGGAGGTGCATGCGGGCCTCGGGGCCTGCCACCTCGAGAAACGCGTCCCAGCTCTCATGGACCGTGACGTCCAAGCTCTCCCAGTAGCCAAGCCCCGCACGGTGCAGGCTCTTCTCGTCCAGCGAGAAGCCGAGCGGCCCCACAAGGTGCAGCCGCGATCCGGTGACCACGCAGGTGCGGCCGATGTTTCCGGTGTTGGCCGGGATCTCAGGCGCCACCAGCACGATGTTGAACATGTCCGCCCTCCCTCGCCAGCGGTCTCGGCTCGCTATAATTGCCAGAGCAGCATACCCCAACCCGAAGGGAACCCCATGATCAAGGAACTGGTCCACGACGAGGCCATCCTCTCCGTACCGTGCGAGCCCGCGACCGCCGAGGACGCCCCCGTGGCGCAGGACCTCGTCGACACGCTCGCCTCCATCGACGATGCCGTCTGCCTCGCCGCCAACCAGATTGGTGTGACCAAGGCCGTCGTTGCCTACCAGGACGACAATGGCGCCGCTCACGTGATGTACAACCCCAAGGTGCTCGCGGGATTCGCCGCTGCCAAGGTGGAGGAGAGTTGCCTCACTCACGAGGAGCCGGTGCGCGTCACGCGCTTTGCCAAGATCAAGGTCTCCTTCGACGAGCTGGTGGACGGCGAGCTCAAGCCGCGTCGCCGCGACTACGTGGGCTGGACGGCGCAGATGATTCAGCACATGGTCGACCACTGCAAGGGCAAGCTGGTCTAGCATGTCCGCGCGCGGCGTGGCCGCGGCGCCCGACCACATCGAGGTGCGCGGCGCTCGCGTGCACAACCTCAAGGGCGTCGACGTCGACATCCCGCTGAACGAGCTCGTGGGCGTGGCCGGAGTCTCCGGCTCCGGCAAGAGCTCGCTCGCGCTGGGCGTGCTCTACGCCGAGGGCAGCCGTCGCTATCTGGAGTCGCTCTCCACGTACACGCGCCGCCGCATGACGCAGGCGGGCCATGCCGCCGTGGATGACGTCCGCTACGTGCCCGCCGCGCTGGCGCTCCACCAGCGGCCGGCGGTGCCGGGCGTGCGCAGCACCTTTGGCACCATGTCCGAGCTGCTCAACAGCTTGCGCCTGCTCTTCTCGCGCGTGGCGAGCCACCGCTGCCCGCACTGCGGCGCCTACGCCCCGCCCTCCACGGCGGTGGCCACCGACCAGCCCATCACCTGCCTCGGCTGCGGGCGCGAGTTCTTTGGCCCCGGCGCCGAGGACCTTGCGTTCAACAGCACCGGTGCGTGCCCCACCTGCGGCGGCACAGGCATCGTGCGCACGGTGAACGAGGCGTCGCTCGTGCCGGACGAGTCGATCTCCATCGACGACGGCGCCGTGCTGCCCTGGGGCAGCCTCATGTGGGACCTCATGAAGCAGGTCTGTGGCGCCATGGGCGTGCGTACCAACGTGCCGTTTTGCGAGCTCACGCCCGAGGAGCGCGACATCGTCTTCCACGGGCCCGCCGTCAAGAAGCACATCCTCTACCACCCCAAGAAGGGCGACGACTTTGCCGAGCTGGACTTCACCTACTTCAACGCGGTCTACACCGTGGAGAACGCGCTCGCCAAGGTCAAGGACGAGAAAGGCCTCAAGCGCGTGAGCCGCTTCCTCACGGAGGGGCCCTGTCCCGACTGTGGCGGGACGCGCCTCTCGGAGGCGGCGCGCGCCCCGCGCGTGGCGGGGGTCGGTCTCGCCGACGCCACGGCCATGACGCTCGGCGAGCTGGTGGCGTGGGTCGCCGCGGTGCCTGCGGGCCTGCCGGATGATGTGCGCCCCATGGCCGAGAGCATCTGCGAGTCCTTCCAGCACGCGGCACGGCGCCTGCTGGACCTGGGCCTCGGCTACCTCTCGCTCGACCGCGCAGCGGCCACGCTCTCCACGGGCGAGCGCCAGCGCGTGCAGCTGGCGCGTGCGGTCCGCAACCGCACGACGGGCGTGCTCTACGTGCTCGACGAGCCGTCCATCGGCCTGCATCCCGCCAACGTGGACGGGCTTCTCGGCGTCATGCGCGACCTCCTGGCGGACGGCAACTCCGTGGTGATGGTTGATCACGACGCGCGCATCCTCGCCGAGGCGGACCACCTCATCGAGCTGGGTCCCGGCGCGGGTGCGGACGGCGGGCGCGTGATCTGCCAGGGGAGCGTCGCCGAGGTGGCGGCGGACCCGGAGTCGCGCGTCGGCGGCTTTCTCACGGGCGAGAAGGACGTGCTCTCGCGACCGCGCGCGGACGCGGAGGAAATGTTCGACCTGGGCACCATCTCGATGGAGACCTCGGCGCTGCACACCGTGCGACCGCTCCACGTGGAGGTTCCGCGCGGGCGGCTCGTGGTGGTGACGGGGGTCTCGGGCTCGGGCAAGACCACGCTCGTGCTGGAGACGCTCGTGCCGGCGCTTTCCGCTGCGGCGGCGGGGGAGCGGCCGCCCGCGCACGTGCGCTGGGTGGACGCCGAGGGCGTGCGGCGCGCCAACCTCATCGACGCGACGCCGATCGGCATCAACGTACGCTCTACCGTGGCCACCTACGCGGGCGTCCACGACGAGCTGCGGCGCGCCTACGCCCGCACCGACGAGGCGCACGCCACCGGCTACAAGGCCGGGGACTTCTCGTACAACACCGGGCGCCTGCGCTGCCCCACCTGCGACGGCACGGGCGAGGTCTCGCTCGACGTGCAGTTTCTTCCGGACGTGGACATACCGTGCCCGGATTGTCGCGGCTCGCGCTACGCCCCGGCGGCGGACGCCGTGCGCCGCCCGCGCAAGGGCGAGCCGGCGGGCACGGGCCTCACGCTCCCGCAGCTGATGGCGCTCTCCGTGGACGAGGCCCTCGACGCCTGCTCTGACCTGCGACGCGTTGCCACGCGACTGCAGGTGCTGCACGACCTGGGCCTGGGGTACCTCACGCTCGGCGAGGCCACGCCGGCGCTCTCGGGCGGCGAGGCGCAGCGCCTCAAGCTCGCGAGCGAGATGGGTCGCGCGCAGGACGACGCGGTCTTCGTCTTTGACGAGCCCACGATCGGTCTGCACCCGCTTGACGTGCAGACGCTGCTCGCGGTGTTCCAGCGGCTCGTGGAGGCGGGGGCCACCGTCATCGTGATCGAGCACGACCTCGACGTCATCCGCAACGCGGACTATGTGATCGACATGGGCCCCGGCGGCGGCGAGGCGGGCGGCCGCATCGTCTGCGCCGGCACGCCCGAGGAGGTCGCCGCCCGCCCTGACAGCATCACCGGCCGCTACCTGTAAAAAGGGGACGTGTTCAAACGAGCCGCTTTTTTGGGACAGGTTAGAAGCGGGACAACCCGTGTCTCAGCAGCGGTGGGCGCTGGGGCAGATGTCCTCGAGGACGCATCCGTCGCAGCGCGGGCCGCGCGCCACGCACGTGTCGCGCCCGTGACGGATCCACTGGTGGTTCACCGGCCCCCAGAGCTCGCGCGGCAGCAGGCGCAGCAGGTCCTGCTCGGTCTTGAGCGGCTCCTTCTCGTGCGTCTTGGGCGAGAGCGCCAGTCGGTGCGCGATGCGGTTGACGTGCGTGTCCACCGCGATGCCCTCGACGATGCCAAACCCCACGTTCATCACGATGTTTGCCGTCTTGCGGCCCACGCCGGGCAGCCGCGTGAGCTCCTCCATCGTGTGCGGCACCTCGCCGCCAAACTCCGAGACGATCATCTGCGCGCACTCCACGCAGTGCCGCGCCTTGCTCTTGTAGAAGCCCAGGCTGTGGATGTACTCCGCAATCTCCTCAGAAGAGGCGGCGGCCATGGCCTCAGGTGTGGGGAAGCGCTCAAAGAGCGCGGGCGTCACCTTGTTGACCTGCGCGTCCGTGGTCTGCGCGGAGAGCAGCACCGCAATCGTCAGGCGAAACGGGTTCGCGTGATCGAGAAAGCACTCGACCGGACCGTACTTCTCGTCAAGGCGTCTGCACACCTCCACGGCGCGCTCGACCTTGGCCTGCTTAGTCTCTCGTGGCATGCGTTCTCCCTGCTCGCAGTTTCCTTTCGTCGATGATAGGCCGACCGGTCGGAGGAGAAAAGCGGCGTCCGATAAGGGGGGCGGCGAGCGCATGTGCTACCGTCTACCAGTGCCGCGTGCGCGAGACGCGGCGAGAAGACCGACGAAAGGAGGGGCGATGTTCTGCATGAAGTGCGGCGCCCAAAACGAGGATGGTGCCAAGTTCTGCACCACATGCGGGGCGTCGTTGGAGGGCATAACGTGGTCGGCCCCGCAGGACGCGCCTGCGTCAGCGCCCGCGCCGGAGACGACGCCGACCCCGGACCCGACCCCCGAGCCCGTTGAGGCGCCGACCCCCGAGCCTGCTGCCGAGGAGGCCCCTCAGGCACCCGAGTCCTGGGGCGACCCCGCCAGCGAGATGCCTCCCCAGGAGTGGCCCGGCGCCTCGGAGCCCAGCCCGATCCAGGAGTCCGGTCAGGCCAAGAAGGGCCTTGGGACCGGGGCGATCGTGGGCATCATCGTCGGTGGCGTTGTGGTCGTTGCCCTCATCGTCGTGGCTGCGCTCTTCATGACGGGCACGCTGTCGCTCGGCGGCACCACCCCTGACGAGCCGGCGAAGGAGGAGCCCGCCGGAGACGATGGCGACGTCAGCATTGGTGGCGAGATCGGTAACCTGACGGGAGACCCCGCCGAGGTCGTCGATGTCAGCGGCACCGTGTTCGACCGTGCAAGCTACGACGGTACCCCGACGGAGATCTGTGACGCCCTCGAGGCGGCCGGCCTCTCGCTCGACGGCACCTCCGCCTATCACTACGAAGGCAGCTCCGACTCCCTGTACCTGGACTACACGGGTACGGTGAACGGCGCGCCTCCTGTTGAGGGCGCGGATGACGAGGTGCGCGTCGCGCTCAACTTTGGAGCTGAGGAGTTCGACTTCCCGTGGGACGAGGACGACTCCGCCTATGGCTTTGACGTCAATCTCGCCGAGCTTCCTGCGGACACCGAGCTATACGCGGTGGACATCGACTTCGAGGCGGACCTCGAGCCCGAGGAGTTCGTCTCGACGATCGTCGCGCTGCGGGACTCCCTGGGCCTCTCGGGTGACGTCAGCATGCTGAGCACCACCTCGTCCGAGCTCGCCGACCAGGCCACCGATGCCCTGGGAATCAGCGACGATGCCTCCATCAGCATCCACGGGGACGCGTCGTATGACTGCGTCACGGTCTACTTTGAGGACGGCATGCTCGACATCACCCGCTGGAGCATGGGTGACACCTCGGTCGCGATTGGCTACTCCCTCTAGCCCAAAGACCCCGCAAAACAAAGACGAGGCTGGGAGAGCGACTGCGCTCCCAGCCTTCTTTTTGTGGCTCCGAGCGGCGGCCCGTGGAGTTTTCTGCAAAAGTTCAATTTTGACTTGTGCTAGAGTGATTGAAATTGAACAATACGCACTGAGTTCAATTTATGGGCAGAAGTTGAACCGGAGGGGGTGCGATGGCGCAGGAGACCTTTGCCGATCGGCTCAAAGGGGCCATGGCCGAGAAGAACCTCAAGCAGTCGGACCTCGTACGCGCGGCGTCTGACCGTGGCGAGAAGCTCGGAAAGAGCCAGGTCAGCCAGTACGTGAGCGGCAAGGTCGTGCCGCGCGCGAACGTCGTGCGCCTGCTCGCCGCCCTTCTCGACGTGGACGCCTCCTGGCTTGCCGCGGGTGCGTCCAAGCGAGCTGCCGCGCGGCCTGAGACCGCGACCCAGCCCGTTTCCGCCACCAGCCAAAGGAGCGCGACCATGCGCGAGTTCAAGAAGTCCACCAAGCTCGACAACGTTCTCTACGACGTCCGCGGCCCCGTCGCCGACGAGGCGGCCCGCATGGAGGACGAGGGCGTCCGCATCCTCAAGCTCAACATCGGCAACCCCGCGCCGTTTGGCTTCCGCACGCCCGACGAGGTCGTCCACGACATGCGCCAGCAGCTGCCCGACTGCGAGGGCTACTCGGACAGTCGCGGTCTCTTCTCGGCCCGCAAGGCGATCATGCAGTATGCGCAGCTCAAGCACCTGCCCAACGTGAGCATGGACGGCATCTACACCGGCAACGGCGTCTCCGAGCTCATTCAGCTCTGCATGAACGTCCTGCTCAACACCGGTGACGAGATTCTCATCCCGAGCCCGGACTACCCGCTGTGGACCGCGTGCGCCACGCTCGCGGGTGGCACGCCGGTGCACTACCTCTGCGACGAGCAGGCCGAGTGGACGCCCGACCTCGCCGACATGGAGGCCAAGGTCACGAGCAACACCAAGGCGATCGTGATCATCAACCCCAACAACCCCACCGGCGCCGTCTACCCGCGCGAGGTGCTCGAGCAGATCGTGGAGGTCGCGCGGCGCCACCAGCTGATGATCTTCTCGGACGAGATCTACGACCGCCTGTGCATGGACGGCTACGAGCACATCTCCATTGCCTCGCTGGCGCCCGACCTGCCCTGCGTCACGTTCTCCGGTCTTTCCAAGAGCCACATGGTCGCAGGCTATCGCATCGGCTGGATGATTCTCTCGGGCAACAAGCGCTGCATGCGCGACTTCATCTACGGCATCAACATGCTCTCCAACATGCGCCTGTGCTCCAACGTGCCGGCCCAGTCCATCGTGCAGACGGCGCTCGGCGGCTACCAGAGCGTGGAGCGCTACGTGGAGCCCGGCGGGCGCATCTACGACCAGCGCAACTTTGTCTACGAGGCCCTCAACGACATCGACGGCATCACGGCCGTGAAGCCCAAGGCCGCCTTCTACATTTTCCCCAAGATCGACGTGAAGAAGTTCAACATCACCGACGACGAGCAGTTTGCTCTGGACCTGCTGCACGAGAAGCACATCCTCATCACGCGCGGCGGTGGCTTCAACTGGCCGGAGCCGGATCACTTCCGCATCGTCTACCTGCCGCGCATGGGCGTCCTGCGCGAGGCCATGACCGACCTCGCCGACTTCTTCTCCCACTACCGCCAGGGCTAGCATTTTCGGGACGTGTTTGCCAGCGCAGCTTTTTTGGGACAGGCCTTCGAGAGCGATGGCCTGTCCCAAAAAAGCTGCGACAACAAACACGTCCCGTTTTACGCGACGCGCCAGATGTTGTTGAAGCTGATGTGACGTCGCACGACCGTGAGCTCGCGGGCCGCGAGGTCAATGCGGGTGACGATGCCCTCGGTCGTGACGTAGGCGTCGCGCTCGTAGTGCGTCACGCGGACGAGCTGGCCCTTGCGCACAGAAGCGAGCTCGGCCGAGATGCGCGCGGCCTCCTCCTCGGAGGGCTCGCGGCGCGGCTCGGTCACGCGCTCGCGTTCCCGCACGAGGTCGTAGTAGCCGGTGAGCGCCGCGAACGGCATGAACTGCGCCGCGCGGTCGGCATGGCGACGCGGCTCCTCGGCCCTACTCATGGTGCCCTCCCACCTGCTCGTTGCGCTCGCGCCCGGTTGCGGCCGGACGGTAGCTGGTGCCGCGTAGCAGCGCGTTCTTGCCAAAGCGCCGCTTCACGGCCATCTCGGCGCGCGCGAGGCTCTTCTCGGCCGTGTCCGCCGCAGGGTCGCTGAAGAGCGTGAGCTCCGCGTACTCCTCGGGCACGAGCGCGCCCACGGAAATGTTGACGCGTCGCACCGCCCGGTTGGGGTCCACGATCTCGGCGTAAAGCGCCTGGAAGGCCGCGTTGAGCTCCCTGCGCGAGCTCGTGGCCCCGGCGAGCTTGCGCGAGGCGTTGGCCCCCTCGCCGCGTCGCCCCACCACGCGCGTGCCGTGCTCCCCCGTGAAGGTCTCCGGAGCCGCGCCCTTCTCGCCCGCCGGGCCCCGCTCGTGCGCGTAGCCCACGAAGAGCGCAACGTGCCCGCAGACCAGCCCCTTGTCCACGAGCTCGAGCGCGAGGTTGTCCACCATTTCGCGCAGGACCACGCGCGCCTCCTCGAAGCTGTAGTCGCGCATGAGGACCTGTCCCGAGCCCATCGAGTGCGCCTTGGGCCGGTAGGCGTGGATCTGGGCCATCGTGCAGGGCTCGACGCCCCACGCGTGGTCGATGAGCAGCTCGGCGTTGACGCCAAACTCGTCATAGAGCGCCCTCTCGGGCAGCAGCGCCACACCGCCCATGTCGTGTGCGCCCATCTCCGCCAGCCGCCGCGCGATGCCGGGGCCGATCCCCCAGATGTCCGTGATCGGCCGGTGCGGCCAGATAAGGCACTTGTAGCGCTCCTCGTCCAGCTCGCCGATGTTGTCGGGCGCGTGCTTGGCCGTGACGTCCAGCGCGACCTTGGCCAGAAACAGGTTGGTCCCGATGCCGGCCGTGGCGCAGATCCCCGTCTCGCGGCGGACCATCTCGATGAGCTCAACGGCCAGCTCGCGCGGCGTCTTGTCGTAGAGCGCCAGGTAGGGCGTCACGTCTATGAAGACCTCGTCCACCGAGTAGACGTGGATGTCCTCGGGCGAGAAGTACCTCAGGTAGCGGGCGTAGATGTCGGCGGAGACCTCCATGTAGCGACGCATGCGCGGCCGGGCCATCTCGTAGTCGATGCCGTCCGGGATCTCAAAGACGCGGCAGCGGTTGCGTACCCTGGCCGCCTTCATGGCGGGCGAGACGGCGAGGCAGATGGTCTTGCGCCCGCGTGCGGGGTCGGCCACCACGAGCCGGTGCTCAAAGGGGTCGCGCCCGCGGTCCACGCACTCCACGGAGGCGTAGAAGCACTTGAGGTCTATGCAGAGATATGCGCGGTCCATGGCTCCTGTTCCAAACATCTGTTCTATGATGGGACCATCATAGCCGAGTGACCGGACAGAATTGGGGAGGGGTCATGCGGGCGTTTGTTGCGCTGGAGCTGCCCGAGGCGTTTGCGGATGAGGTCGCCGCGCTGTCTCGACGGCTGGCGGCCACGTGCGAGGGGCGCTTTGTACCAGACGAGAACCACCACCTCACGCTGGCGTTTCTCGGCGAGGTGGACGAGGCGGGTGCGCGACGCGCGATGGACGCGCTCGACGCGGCGTGCGCGGGCGTGGGGCCGGTCGAGCTGACGGCGGACGGGCTGGGCACCTTTGGCCGAGGCCGCGCCGCCACCCTCTGGCTGGGGATTCGGCGCTCCGAGGGGCTCGCGCTTCTCGCCCGGCGCCTGCGGGAGGAGCTTGCGGCGCGCGACCTGGCTTTTGACGAGAAGGACTTCCTGCCGCACGTCACGCTGGCCCGCCGCGCCCGCGTGCCTCGAGGCGAGCTGGGCGACCTCGCGTTCCCGCTGCCGGACGAGGCGCGCCGCGTCACGCTCTTCCGCAGCGTCCTCGAGCCCGACGGCGCCCGCTACAAGCCGCTCTACACCGTGACGCTGTGAGACAAATGAGCCTGTCCCCTTTGTCTCACCGGGCGATCTCGGCGAGAAACGCGTCGGCGTAGAGCTCGGCCTTCTTGGCGCCCACGCCGGAGACGCCGAGGAACTCCTCGCTGGTGCGTGGGCGCTTGGCGCACATGTCCACCAGCGTCGCGTTGGAGAAGACGATGTAGGCGGGCACGCCCTGCTCGCGCGCGAGCTCGCCGCGCAGGGCCGCCAGGCGCACGTAGAGCTCCTGGCCGGTGGCGTCCAGCTCGGAGACGTCAGTTGCGGAGCGCGCCTTCGCGGGCGTGGCGGGGACGCGCTCCGCCTTGGGCTTGCCGCGCGCGACCTTGAGGACAAAGGGCTCGTCCCAGGGCGCCTCGCGCCGCAGGAACGCCCCCGAGCTCGCCGTGAGCGCGACCACCGGGTAGTCGCCGCCCGTGCGCGCGAGCACGCCGCGAAAGACCAGCTCGTCCAGGACGGCTCGCACGTGCGCGGCGGACGCGTCCGCCATGATGCCGTAGGTGGAAAGCGCGTCAAAGCCGCGCTGGCGCACCTTCTCGCCGCGCGAGCCGCGCAGCACGTCCACGACCATGCTGGCGCCGGCGCTCCGTCCGCGCTGCGCGATGCGCGCCACGCAGCTCACGACCTTGAGGGCGTCCTCGGTGGCGTCGGTCTCGTCGTAGTCGGTGAGGCAGTTTCCGCACGCGCCGCAGTACGCGGGCGCCTCCTCGCCAAAGTAGCGCAGGATGTGGGCGCGCAGGCACTCCGTGGTGGTTGCGTAGAAGACCATCTGACGCAGGCGCTCGGCGTCGCGCTCGGCGAGAAGGGCGCGCTGCTGCTCCGTGAGGTCCTCGCGCGGATCGCTGCGGGAGAGCAGGAACTCCGCCGTGTGGACGTCGCCGGGAGAGTAGAGCAGCAGGCACTCGGCGCGCGTGCCGTCGCGGCCGGCGCGCCCCGCCTCCTGGTAGTAGTTCTCCAGACTGAGCGGCAGGTTGTAGTGGGCCACGTAGCTCACGTTGGACTTGTCGATGCCCATGCCAAACGCGTTGGTTGCCACCATGACGCGGGCGCGGTCGTAGAGGAAATCGTCCTGGTTGCGCTCGCGCTCGGCGGCGGGGAGCCCCGCGTGGTAGCGCGTGGCGGCAAGCCCCTCGTCGCGCAGCAGCTCGCAGACCTCCTCGACGGCGCGCCGGCTCGAGCAGTAGACGATGCCGCAGCGCTCGGCCCGCTCGCGACAGAAGGCCACGAGCGCACGGTCCTTCTCGGCGCGTCCGCGCGGGCGCTCCACGGAGAAGAAGAGGTTGGGACGGTCAAAGCTGGCGAGAACCACGAGCGGGTCGCGCAGGGCAAGCGCCTCGCGGATGTCCCTGCGCACGGCGCGGGTGGCGGTGGCCGTGAGCGCCATCACCGGCGGTCGCGCGTCCAGCGCGTCCAGGAAGTCAATGATTCGCTGGTAGCTGGGCCTGAAGTCGTTTCCCCACTGTGAGATGCAGTGCGCCTCGTCCACGGCGAGCAGGCTCACGCCGCGCACGGCCACCGTCTCCACGAAGGAGGGGTCGTCGAGCCGCTCGGGCGCCACGTAGAGCAGGCGCAGCGCTCCGGAGGCAACGTCGTGGAGCACGCCCGCGCGCTCGGGCGCGGCGAGGGTGGAGTTGAGGTAGCTCGCGGCCACGCC
>DXBZ01000165.1 GCA_019116265.1 Candidatus Olsenella stercoravium
GAGCCCGGCGTCGGCGGCGGCGCGCAGGGCGCCGAAGGCGAGGGCGTCGCCGAGCGCAAAGACGGCGGTGAGGTCAGGCGTGCGGTCGAGGAGGCGCCGCGCGGCGTCGTAGCCGCCCTGCTCGTCAAAGGGGCACGGCTCGTAGTCGCGCCCGAGGTCGAGCTCGGCCCCGCGCTCCCGCAGTGCCCGCTCGGCACCGTGCAGGCGCTGGGCGCTGATGCTGTTCTCGTCGCCGCTGCCGCCGATGATGCCGATACGGCGGTGCCCGTGGTCCCACAGGTGCGCGACCGCGCACGCTGCGGCGGCCTCGTTGTCCGTGGTCACGCTGGAGAGGTTGGGAAAGCCGAGGCCGGCGGCCGAGTTGGTCACCAGCACGGCCGGGACCTCGATCTCGCCGAACGCCTCCGCGAAGTAGCGCGGCTCGCCCCCGAGGAAGGCCATGGCCTTGGGACGGCGCGTCTGCTGGTAGTCGATCGCGGCGCGCACCTCGCGCGCGTCGTCGTCCAGGTAGGTGACGGCCAGCTCCTCGCCCGCCTCCGCGAGGCGCGCCTGCAGGGAGGCAAGGACGTCGCCAAAGAGGCAGTTGCCGACGCCCATGACAAACGCCGCCACGGGCGTCTGCTGCCGCATCTTGAGATAGCGGGCGTTGGAGTTGGGCTCGTAGCCAAGCTCCTCCATGACGGCGAGGATGCGCTCGCGCGTGTGGTCGCTGACGTTGGGCTGGTTGTTGATCACGCGGGAGACCGTGCCCACGCCGTAGCCCGACCTCGCTGCGATGTCGCGGATGTCCATGTTCCGCCCCGATCTTCTCGCCCGATATGGAAACGTTTCCAATTCGCTGACAGAGGTATAGCACGACTGGGCGAGAAGAACCTCGGGATCGGGGAAAAACCGTTGGCAGGTGTTTTCATGCCGTTCGCTGCGACCGCAGGGTTCTTCTCGCCCCGTTCGCACGCGCGAGGAACCGCGCCCGCCGTTGGCCGCATCGCTCCGTGCAACGCGCCCCTCATGCGGTATCGTCTCTTGGTAAGTGAGTCGTTTTTGTATCGGGCGTGATGCCCGGGGAGGGAGCGCGCAATGACAGAGGATTGCTCCGGCGTCGTCGAGAGGGGGATCGCCGAGCTCGTGGCCTATGCTCTGGACAGGGGCCTGATCGGCGAGGAGGACGTGACCTACGCGGCCAACCTCATGCTCGACGCGCTCCACTACGAGCCCACGGGCGCCTTCGTTCCCAGGGAGGCCGTCGCGCAGGCCCGTGCCGCCGCCGAGCGCCCCGAGCTCGAGGCCATTCTCGCCAGCCTGCTCGACGACGCTGTCGCCCGCGGCGTGTGCGACCCCGGCATCGCGAGCCGCGACCTGCTGGACACCCGCCTCATGGGCTGCGTGACCCCGCGCCCGAGCGAGGTCGTCCGCACGTTCTGGCAGCGCTACGAGCAGTCCCCCGAGGCGGCGACGGACTACTTCTACCACCTTGCGCTGGACTCCGACTACATTCGCACCTACCGCATCGCGCGCGACCGCAAGTGGGTCACCTCCACGCGCTACGGCGACCTCGACGTCACGATCAACCTCTCCAAGCCCGAGAAGGACCCCAAGGCCATCGCCGCCGCGCTGGAGAAGCAGAAGGCCGGCGGGGCCGAGCCCTACCCGCGCTGCCAGCTCTGCCCCGAGAACCTGGGCTATGCCGGGCGTCTTGACCACCCCGCCCGCGAGACCATCCGCCTCATCCCGCTCACGCTGGCGGGCGAGCCGTGGTACATGCAGTACAGCCCCTACGTCTACTACAACGAGCACTGCATCGTGCTGTCCGAGAAGCACGTCCCCATGCAGATCAGCCGCACGACGTTCCAGCGCCTGTTTGAGTTTGTGGGCAAGTTCCCGCACTACACGGTGGGCTCCAACGCCGACCTGCCGATCGTGGGCGGCTCCATCCTCACGCACGAGCACTACCAGGGTGGCCGCTACGAGTTTGCCATGGCGCGCGCCGGTGCTCGCGAGGAGATCTCCTTTGCCGGCTTTGACGACGTCCGCGCCCAGATCGTGGACTGGCCGATGTCCGTGATCCGCCTCGACGGAGGCGACCCGGCGCGCATCGTCGAGCTGGCCGACAAGATCCTCTCCGCGTGGCGCGGCTACACCGACGAGGCCGTGGGCGTGCTCGCCGAGACCGACGGCACCCCGCACAACACGATCACCCCGATCGCGCGCCGTCGCGGCGAGGACTTTGAGCTCGACCTCGTGCTGCGCAACAACCGCACGACCGACGAGTACCCGCTCGGCATCTTCCACCCGCACCAGGAGCTGCACCACATCAAGAAGGAGAACATCGGCCTCATCGAGGTCATGGGCCTCGCGGTGCTCCCGGCGCGCCTGCTCGGCGAGATGGACCAGCTCGAGAAGGTCATCCTCGCAGGTGAGGACCCGGCGTCCGTGCCCGAGATCGCGAGCCACGCGCCGTGGGCCGCTGAGGTCCTCGCGCGTCACCCCGAGTTTGCCCCGGAGAACGTGGCGAGCGCGGACCCGGCGGCGCTGCACGCCGTCATCGAGGACGAGATCGGCCAGGTCTTTGCGCAGGTGCTCGAGTGCTGTGCGGTCTTTGCCGACGACGAGGAGGGTAGGGCGGCGTTCGCGCGCTTCGTCGCGAGCGTCCGCTAGGTTCTGATCCAAAAGGGGACAGACCCCTTTTGGATCATCAGAGAGGAGATCACCCATGGGCATTCCCAGCCAGGACGTTCTGAACAAGGTCTACGGCGAGGACGCCGAGCGCGCGCAGGCACGCCTCTCCGCGCTCGCCGCCCGCTATGACGAGGCCTTCGGCGCCGGCGACCCGGAGTACTTCACGGCCTCCGGCCGCACCGAGATCATCGGCAACCACACCGACCACAACGGCGGCAAGATCCTCTGCGCCTCCATCACGATGGACAGCATCGGCGCCGCCCAGAAGACCGACGACGGCGTCGTCACCATCTGGAGCGAGGGCTACCCCGAGGCCATCGTCGTCGACACGGGCGCGATCGACCAGATCCCGCACGGCGGCGGCTCCACCACGCTCGTCGCCGGCATGCTCGAGGCCACGGCCAAGCGCGGCTTCAAGATTGGCGGCTTCAACGCCGTGTGCTCCTCCGAGGTCATACCCTCCGCCGGCGTGAGCTCCTCGGCGTCCTTTGAAATGCTCGTCTGCGAGATCGTGAACCACCTCTACAACGACGACGCCATAGACCGCGCCGACTACGCGCGCATAGGCCAGTACGCCGAGAACGTCTGGTGGGACAAGGCCTCCGGCCTCATGGATCAGATGGCCTGCGCCGTGGGCGGCACGATCCTTCTGGACTTCTCGGACGGCGTGAAGTACGAGAAGGTCGACTTCGGCTTCGACGAGCTGGGCTGCGACCTCGTGATCGTGAACACCGGCAAGGGCCACGCCGACCTCTCCGCCGAGTACTCCTCCGTTCCCAACGAGATGCACGAGATAGCCGCCGCCCTCGGCGTCGAGAACCTCTGCGACACGAGCGAGGACGCGGTCCTCGCCAACGTCGCCGCCCTGCGCGAGAAGTGCGGCGACCGCGCGGTCCTGCGCGCCCTGCACTACTTCGAGGAGTGCGGACGCGTCGAGTCCGCCGAGGCCGCGATCAACGCCGGCGACAAGGCCCGCGTGCTCGAGCTCATTTCTGCCTCCGGTCGCTCCTCCTGGGAGTGGCTGCAAAACGCCGTCGTGCCGGGCATGCCCGAGGAGCAGCCCATTCCCCTGGCGCTCGCCCTCACTGAGCTCTACCTGCGCAGGATCGGCGCCGGCGTGTGCCGCCTGCACGGTGGCGGCTTTGCGGGCGTGATCATGTGCGTCCTGCCCAAGGCCGAGACCGCGGGCTACGTCGACTACATTTCCGGCTACTTTGGCCGCGAGAGCGTCTACCTCACCAACATCCGCCAGGTAGGCGCGGCCTGCCTGGGCAGGGCGTAGGGTCGACGCCAAAACATATCCCTCGAAGGCACGTTCGGGCGGTGGTGCGGCTTTGGCTGCGCCACCGCCCTTTTGGTCTCGCATGGGGTGCAGCCGGACAAATCGGTGCGCGGCAGATGCCCCTTGCAGTGCCGTTCGTCAAATAATTGTCACTCAAGCTGGCAAAAAAGTAGACCTTTTGGGAAGGGGGTGCTTCAATTTGAAACTGTCTAGGGATACCGAGAATGCGCAGATGGCGTCTTAACGTTTGTTTGCGCAGTAGGACTGGCAAAAATGTCTGCTTTTTGCGCAGTCGAAGGGGGGGCGCGATGGATTCTCGGGCGAATGAGGCCGGAGATGACCTTCGTCTCAACAAGACGCAGGAGGGGCTACTCCGCTACATCGCGGGCGAGACTGCGGTGAACGGGGGAGCGAGCTGCACGAAGCGTGAGCTCGCGGAGCGCTTCCGCAAAAACGTCAAGACCATCGATCGCAATATCGCCTTTTTGCGCCAACGCGGCCTCGTCGAGGTGGAGATGCGCTTCAACGAGCGCGGGGCTCAGGTTGGGAGCATCTACCGGGCTCCCGGGGCGCCGTCCCCAGGTGATGGAAACGCCGAGTTGCGCGCCTTGCGCCGCGACTCGTTGAGACGAGTGAACTGTCACGGGAAGGAAGGGACATGAATAGACAATCGAGAAGGACGAGGTGGCTTGCGGGGGCGCTCGGCGTGCTGCTCGCGCTCGCCGTGGTGCCTGCGGCGGCACTCGCGGCGCCCGAGGGCGACCAGGGCGACACCCTCGACGAACAGACCACCGTCACCACCGACGATGCTGCTGAGGGCGGCGTAGCCGACGGCGAGGACAACGGCGAGACGAACGTCGAGCCCCGTGCTGCCGCGGACAACTCGCTCGACGTCGTGTACGTCTCCTCGTCGGGTAACGACGAGACCGGCGCCGGCACGCAGGACAGCCCGGTTGCCTCGCTCTCCAAGGCAGTCAACGTTGCCAAGGACGGCGCCACCATCTACGTGATGGATGGCCTCACCATGACGAAGAGCGCCCGTTTCTACAACAAGGACCTCACCATCACCAGTGGCGACGGCGGCCCCTACACCGTGACGCGCGGCGACACGTTTGATTCGCTCTCCGACAACGCACGCTCTTGGTACAACCCGGCAATGATCGAGGTCGGCGGAACCGCAGGCGTGAACTCGGCGTCTCTGACTCTGAGCAATATCGTGTTCGACGATGCGGGAAAGAGCGCTGGCGAGTACTTTATCCAGGCGGCGTCAAACGGGACAGGCTCGACGCACTTTGGTGACCTGGACATCAACCATCTTTCGATCGTGCAGGACGCCATTATTGCCACGTATAACGGCGTGGGTACCATCACGCTCGGTGACGGGGCCGTGCTCAAGAACTACGGCGGCATGTCTGCCGTGCGTCTCTCGGACGGCGAGCTCATCATGAAGTCCGGCAGCATGATTTGCGACGACACCGTGACGGATCGCACGAAGGGCGCGACGATTACCGGTACGCAGGCGTACCTCTACGGACCTGCCGGCGCCATCTGGATGCAGGGTGGTAGCGTCACCATGGAGCAGGGCTCCAGGATCGATGACATCGTGGGTCGCGCCATCTACAACGAAGCCGGCTCGGCTGACATCGACGGCGAGATAACGGGAGTCGTTGCCGATTCGCATATGTGGCAGGGCACAAGCGGCGTTGTCATGCACATGCGTGTCGATGCGACGGCGCACTTCGGCCAGCATGCCGTTATCGACGGTGAGGGCAAGACGCTTCAGGGATCGGGCATCGCGGTGATCGGCGGCTGCGAGCTCACGTTGGACGAGGGCTCGCTCATCAAGGGCTACTCCGCCGGCAGCGTGCTCGACATCGGTGGAACGGCCTATCTGAACGGTGAGATTACGGGGAATACGGGCAACGGCCATGTCATCGTTGCCCAGAGCTCGTCGAACCACTACATCCGTATCGGTGAGACCGCGAACATCCACCACAACGTGTGCTCTTACGGAGTTATCTACACGCAGGGCAGCAACGGCGTGATCGATATCTACGGCAAGATGAACGACAACATCTCCAACGATCGTGGCGGTGCGCTCGTTCTTGCGAACAACGGCACGCATGTCGAGGCGAACATGTACGAGGGCGCCGAGATGCTCAACAACGTCAGCACCCAGACGGGCGGGGCCGTCATGGTGAGCTGCGGCACGTTCACCATGTACGGCGGAACCATCTCGGGCAACATCTCCGGCGCGGGCAACGTTGGCGCTGGGGACAAGGCGGCTGGTGGCGTGTATGTCCGCCGCGGCGGCCAGTTCATCATGAACGGCGGCACCATCTCCGACAACACGGCCGCCGGCATTGGCGGCAACATCGCCGTCGTGACGGAGGACTACAACAACAGCGTCGGCTATGTGCAGCTTAACGGCGGCACGATTTCCGGTGGCACGATGAACGCCACGGTTACCGCCGACGGAAACGGGTCCTACGTCGCAGAGGGCGGGGATTCGAACGACATCGCCATCGTCGGCGGCTCCTCGTACGGCACGACCGATCGCTACGTGTCCATTTCCGACAACGTCGCGCTCGGGAACCAGAGTATCTTCATGGATGATTACGACTTCACCATCGAAAACCCCGGTGACGACGTGAAGATCGCAAACGCCTCCGCGGCGTGTGAGAATGCCGTCACGAGTCAGTTTGCAAGCCAGTACCTCGACGTTGTCGTGGGCTCGTTCTGGTACGAGAGCGATAACCCCCTCCAGCAGTTCACGATTTCCGAGCCCACCAATGACGTCTATGACGCTGCTGAGAGCACCTTCGTCGCGTACGTTCCCACCGACGAGAGCGGTAGCCCCGTCTCCGGCTCCAGCGCCACGCTTGTTGCCACCGAGGTTGTTGACGGAAAGATTCAGCTGACACTGCCGAACTCCAACGAGGCAGGTTATGCCGTTCTCTTGCTTCAGGAGAACGACGAGTCCAGAGGCATTGTGACGGTGACCCCGGCTGACGTTACCGTCTATATGGGTGGCGACGGTGGATACGATGCCGTTGTCGAGGATGGGCAGACGGTCGAGAGCAACTCCCTGCCGCGCCCCATGTTCAAGATCGCTGCGCCTGAGGGATTGGATGTCGAGCGTCTCGTCTTCACGAACACCGAGAGCGGCAACAGCTGGACGCCCGTCTCCCTGGGTGGCGGCTACTATCGCTTTGAGCCCAGCGCGACCACCGACGTCGGCGTTCGAGTTCAGTACACCAACAGCCAGGGAGTGGCAGTTTCCGAGGACACCTTCCAGCCGATTGTCGAGGGAGAGGTGTTCAAGGAGTACGTCATCTCCGTCTATGGCGGCGGGACCTCCGGGACTGCGGGCGTCACCTATGAGGGCGACAACTACACTGCCGTGACGGGTGTTGGTACCCTGACCGTACGGGCCATCGAGAACTCCGATTCCACAGCTGTGACGAGCGACGTGTCTGCCTCCGCTCCGACGGCTCCGCTCGAGTCTGGGACGGCGGTTGCGGTGGCACCCGAAGGCACGGTGTTCACGCTCAACGACACGGGCGTGACGCTCCCCGACGAGGCGAAGCCCTCGCTGCTCTTCGATGACATCATCGGATCCGATGGCGTTGATAGGGAAACCCCGCTCAAGGCGGCAGTTGACGCAGAGCTCGGAGCGAGCGCGACGGCGCGAAACTACGAGCTCAAGTATCTCGACCTCGTTGACGCGAACAACGGAAACGCTTGGATTACGGCCGAAGGCGGCGTGGATGTCTACTGGGCGTATCCCGAGGGAACGGATCAGTCTACGGACTTCTCGCTGCTTCACTTTGCGGGACTTCACCGTGACGGCAGCCAGTCTGGTTTCGACGTCGAGGACATCGCATCCGCCGCGGTTTCGTCCGTGAGCATAACCAAGACCGAGAACGGGATTCTGTTCCATGTCGGGAAGGGTGGCTTCTCGCCCTTTGTCCTCGCGTGGGATGATGAGTACACGATCACCTTCGACGCCAACGGCGGATCTGTTACCCCGCAGACCGCGGTGACCGAGGCCGGCAAGATCTCCTTCCTGCCCACGCCGCTCCGCGAAGGCTACCTGTTCGATGGTTGGTTCACGGCTGCCGAGGACGGAGACGTGGTGACGACCTCCACGGTCTTCACCGCGGACGCTACGGTGTACGCGCACTGGACCGAGGTTAGCGAGCCCCCGGCCCACGAGCACGTGTGGTCCGACTGGAAGTGTGACGGCGAGAGCCACTGGAAGGTCTGCGAGGTCTGTGGAGCGATCTCCGATCGCGGGGCTCACAAGTATGGTGAGTGGTCGCAGGTGAGCGGCGCCACCGCCACGCAGAAGGGCCAGTGGGTCCGCGTGTGCTCCGTCTGCGGCTACGAGCAGTACGGGACGACGTCCGAGGCCACAGCGGACGACAGTGGGATGCCGGGGACCGGCGACTCCTCGCCCGCGTTGCTGCCGGTGGTGCTTCTCGGCGTCGGCGCCGTTGCCGTTGGATCTGCGATCTTCTATCGTGGGCGCAACAACGGTTAGTCAGAGCATCATGCCTTGACGCGCGCGGCCCCGTCCATGTTTGGACGGGGCCGCGATTTTGTGCAGCGTGAACGTTCGTTGCCGCGAACAGCCCCTAGACGGCCTCGGGACGGAAGAGGCCGCGGCGCTCCGGGATCGTCTCGTCGGGGACGTCCAGCACGTAGGAGCCGCAGGCGTTGATGATCGTGGTGCCACAGGGGTGCTCGCGCACGCGCTCGATGCGGCCGTACTCCATGTGGACGTGGCCGTGCACCAGAAAGCGGGGCTGTGCGCGCTCGACCAGGCGCCCGATGGCCTCGAAGCCGCGGTGCGGCAGGTCGTCGAGGTCGCCGTAGCCGCGCGCCGGTGCGTGCGTCACGATCAGGTCCACCCCGCCCGACGCGCTCGCGAGAAGCGCCAGCCGCGCCGCCCTTCTCGCCATCTCCGCCTCCGTGAAGCCGTGGACCTGGTCGTTGTAGCGAATCGAGCCGCCGAGGCCCATGATCCGCAGCCCGCGGAAGTCGCGCAGGTGACCGTCGATGTCGACGCAGCCCTCGGGGGCGTGGCGCTCGTAGGCGGTGTCGTGGTTGCCCCACACGTAGGCGAGCGGCACGTTGGCGAGCGTCACGATGTGCTCGAGGTAGCGCGCGGGCAGGTCCCCGCACGAGACGATCAGGTCCACGCCGGCCACGCGCCCGGCGTCCCAGTGGTCGTAGAGCCAGCTCTCCTCCGTGTCCGATATCGCCAGAATCCTCACGCGGCGCCTCCTACCGGCTCGTGTTCTTGAGCAGGACCGTGGCGGGATCCACCGGGATCACGCCGGCGACCTCCACCTCCACGAGACCGTCGCGGTCGAGCTCGCGCTGCTCGGGGAGGCGGCCCACCACGTTCTCGTTGAGCCAGCGCATGCGCACGATCTGCTCGCTCGTGAGCCGGCCCGCCTCCGGGCCCTGGACCACGTCGCCGCCCTGCGCGCGGAGCTCGCCGGTGAACGGGTGCACGCGCCCGGAGAGCACGGACTGGCGCAGCACGTCCACGAGCATGCGCTGCCCGCGCGGCAGGTCCTGCGAGAGACGCACGTCCAGCACGCCGGCGGACATGCCCCACCAGTAGTTGAGCGACTGGCCGGCGACCTTCTCGCCCTCCTTCTTCCAGGTGTCGTTGCGGATCGAGCGGACGAGCATCTCGTAGTAGCGCCCCCACTTCCAGACGGGCTCGGCGAGATGGGTCTCGGCGCCGTCGTCCTCCACGCGGTAGAGGCCCCAGGACTCCTTGGGTGCGAGCGGATTGGCGTAGTCGCGGCCGGAGATGATGTGGACGCCCTCCTCGCGCAGCTCGCGCCGCCAGTCGGAGTCCTTGGCCGAGAACCACTTGAGGTAGACTGTGGCGTAGGGGTCCACCATCTGGGCGCCTATGGCAAAGGCGTTGATCTCGGCCACGGTCGAGAAGACCGGAGACTCGGCGACGTATCCCACCTTGTGGTGGCCCGCCAGGCTCGCCGCGAGTGCGCCGAGCAGGAACTTGGCCTCGTACATGCGGCCGTAGAACCCGCGCACCGCGCTGTGGGAGAGGCTCACGGAGCAGTTGAGGTAGGCCGGCCCGGGGTGCTCGGCGGCGGCGCGCGTGACCTGGCGCATCTGCGTGGGCGAGCAGGTGACCACGAGGTCGGCGCCGTAGTCGGCCGCCTCGTCTATGGCCTGGTCGAAGGCGGCGTCGGAGCTGCGGTCGGTGAAGACGCGCGTGGAGACGGTGGCACCGAGGCGCGCCTCCAGCTTCTGACGGCCCCGGTCGTGCAGGGCGATCCAGCCCGAGGAGAGCGGGTTGCGGTCGTAGACGAAGGCCACGCGGAACGGCTTGGCGCGCATGGTGGTCTTGGCGAGGTTCTTGAGCTTGGGGAGCGGTGCGGTGTGGCCCTTCGCGGGGTCCTCGAGATAGGCGCGCGCCCCCTCGCCCTGGG
This sequence comes from Candidatus Olsenella stercoravium, assembly GCA_019116265.1. GTDB lineage: Bacteria > Actinomycetota > Coriobacteriia > Coriobacteriales > Atopobiaceae > Thermophilibacter > Thermophilibacter stercoravium. The sequence goes on from DXBZ01000165.1 coordinate 10,441, forward strand.
TGACCACGAACTCGCCCCAGATCTTGCCGACCTCGGCGTCCACCTGCGAGGGGACGAGCCTGCGCACGTGCTCAAAGCCAAAGATCGTCACGTAGGTGGCCAGTGCGTCGCCGACCTGGAGGTCGAGCGCGTCGCCGCCCCGCGCGCGCCACGAGAGGGAGAAGCTGTCGAAGAGCGAGCGCAGGTCGCGCACCACGTCCTCGGGCCAGGGGGCGTCCAGGCTTTGGCCCAGCAGCGCGGCGAGGCGCGTGTAGAAGCCCTCCTCATCCGAGATGATGCCGTAGATGGGGCACACGCGGTAGAAGCGCGTGAACTCGTGGTAGGCGCGCAGGGCCTTCTCGTCGGAGGGCATGGGCGTCACGCGCGTGATGCTGGCGAGGATCGTGGGCATGCCCAGGTAGCGCGAGACCGAGACGCGCTTGTTGCCCTCCTGCACGTAGAAGCGCTGCAGGTACTCGTAGACGATGATGGGGTCGCGCAGGCCCTCGGCGCGCTGGGAGTCGATGAGGTCGCTCCACTTGGCGGCAAACTCCGAGCCGGCCTCGGCGATCGGCATGAAGCCGCTCGAGAACATGTTCTGGCGCCCGCGCGTCTTGGTGCCCGCGATGAGGGAGAGGTCGATCTCGGTGAGGCCGACGGGCACCTCGCCCTGGTAGCCCTGGTTCTTGAGGATGTCGTCGAGGGCGGGCGGATAGGGGTAGCGACCTGCGGCAACGTCGCGCTCCACCTGCTTGAGGCCGAGTTTGCGGGCCTTGGCGTAGTCCTCGAGCATGGCTCTCCCTTCTGGGGCGGGACCGTTCCCATACATGGTAGCGAATCACGGGCGACACCGAATGGTATCCTTGCGATACGACGGGAGGTTCACATGGCACTCATCAAGACGCACCGGCAGGGCTGGGCGATCGCTCTCACGGCTCTGGGGTTTCTCGCCCTCATGGTCGTCCCGAGCATGGGTGCGCTGCCCCTGCTCGTTGACCAGACGCTGCAGCGCGTGATGCTCTTCGCCCTCGTCGCCGCGTTCGTGGCGCTGCTCGGGGGCGCCCGCGCGCTCGTGCCCCGCGCAAGCGGCCTGCGCCGCGCGCTGCGCGAGGGACGCTACCCGGTCCTTCTCGCCCTCGCGCTGTGCGCGTTCGAGGTGGTGGGGCTGCTCGAGGTGGCCGCCGCAGGCGAGGCTGCGGCGATCTCTCCCACGTGGGCGCTCGACCTGGCGCAGGTTGCGCTGTTCTGCGCCAGCGTGGGGTTCTACGAGGAGGCGCTCTTCAGGGTGCTGCTCCTCGGCGGGCTGCTCTCCCGGCACGGGGGGACGCGCAACGGCGTGGTGGGCTCCGTGCTGGTCTCGTCGGTCGCCTTTGGGACGGCGCACGTCATCCTGTCGGCGTCGCTCGACCCGATCGTGCTCGCCCAGATGCTGCTCAAGACCGTGCAGACGGCCTTCATCGGGCTCCTGCTCGGTGCCGTCTACGTGCGCACGCGCTCCTTCGTTGGCGTGGCCGCCCTCCACGCCCTCACCGACTTCCTCCTCATGGCCCCGCTCGCCCTGCTCGGCGGGCTGGGGGACTCGCTCGGCACCTACGTGAGCGGGGGAGACGGCCTGGCGGCGGTGGTCGAGGGCCTCGTGCTCGTGGCGGTCTACGTCGTGGTGGTCGCGCTCTACGTGCCGGCGGCCGTGCGCGCCTGGAAGCTGCTCGAGACCGCTCCGGTGCCGGAGGCGGGCCCCTTCTCGGAGGGGTGGCTCCCGCGCGGAGACGACGAGCTGCCTCCCGCCGAGGACAGCCGCCCCGTCCGTCCCAGCGGCCTCTAGTCGTCGGCCTCGGGCCGCCCGGCAAAGTCGAGGCCGGCCACGAGCTCGCGCAGACGGGTCTCGCCGCCGCGGGCAAAGGCCTCGGCGAGCGCGGGATAGGCGAGGCGGGCCTCGTCGAAGAGGTCGGCAAAGCTGTCGGTGCGCCGCTCGCCCGTGAACGGGTGGACCCACACGTGGCGCTCGAGGTTGGCGGCAGGGCACTCGTCGCTGCGTCGCACGTAGTGGGCCGACGCCGTCGTGAGCGAGGTGCCGCGCAGCGCGCGCTCGGCGAGCGCCGCGAGACGGGCCCGCGCCGAGCCGGTGGGCTCGACGAGGCGATAGAGCCACTCGTAGTCGCGGACGGCGGCCGCGTACTCGCGCGCGTCGATCGCGACGCCAAAGACGCCGAGCGCCACCTGTGAGAGCAGGGCGCCCGCCACGCGCTCGGTGCGCGCGGTCCGCATGAGGTTGGTCGCCGACGGGCGCTCGCAGATGGTGGCGTGGCGCTTCTCCCAGAGGATCCAGGTGTCGACGTCGGACTCGATGATGGCGTGCACCTCGCGCTCGAGCCCGGCGAGCGAAGGGTCGACGTCGCAGAGCGCGCGCTGCTGCGCGATGACGAAGGGGTGGGCGGAGCGATCGAGCGCGTAGTGGCCGAGGAGGCCGAGCGCAAAGGCGCGCCCGACGCGCTCGTCGGCGCGGGGCAGGTGCGCCACGCCGTCGCGCAGGGCGAGCATGGAGCGCGTGATGTGGCCGGACTGGATCTTGTGGGCAAGCTCGCGGCATGTGGCGGCGCGCGAGGGAAGCGTCGAGAAGCGCGCAAAGAGCGGGTCGGGCCCCTGGTTGCCGAGCAGGAACGCGAGCAGCTCCTCCTCGCCCTCCACGAGACCGCGCGGCAGCTCGGAGAGGATGTCCTCGCCAAAGATGTGGTGCGTGATGAGCGCCGGCATGGTCTCCCCCTACGCGTCGTGGTCCTTCTCGCCCGTATCACTAGGGTAGCGCAACGGGGCGCGCTCGCGACGGACTACCCCTCGAAGCCCGTGTCGTCTGCCAGGTCCGTACCGTCGGCGGCCGTCGTGGCCAGCTCGTCGCAGCGCTCGTTCTCGGGGTGCCCGGCGTGGCCCTTGACCCAGACCCACGTGACCTCGTGCGGCGCGCAGGCCGCGATCAGCCGCTGCCAGAGGTCAACGTTCTTCACGGGCTGCTTGCTCGCGGTCTTCCAGCCGCGCCGCTGCCAGCCCGCTATCCAGTTCTGGTTGAAGGCGTTGCACACGTACTGGGAGTCGGTCGTCATCGTGACCGCGCACGGGCGCCGCAGCGCCTCGAGCGCGGCGATCGCGCCCATGAGTTCCATGCGGTTGTTGGTCGTGCGCCGGTAGCCGGCCGAGAGCTCGCGCTCGTGCGCGCGCCCGTCGGGCCCGGTGTAGCGCAGCAGCGCGCCGTAGCCGCCCGGGCCCGGGTTGCCGCGCGACGCACCGTCTGACCACGCCTCGACGCGCAGGGGCGCTCCCGGCCCCGCGATCTTCTCGCCCGCCGTGCGCGAGAACTCCTCCCAGCTCGCCACTACTTGGCCTCCGCCCAGTTCTTGCCGTAGGAGACCTCGGCCACCAGCGGCACGGAGAGCTCCGCGACGCCCTCCATCGTCTCGCGCACGAGCGCGCTCACGGTCTCGACCTCGGCCTCGGGGACCTCGAGGTCCAGCTCGTCGTGGATCTGCAGCACGAGCTTGGACGCCAGCCCCTCCTCGTGCAGGCGCCGCTCCACGCGCACCATCGCGATCTTGATGATGTCGGCGGCGGTGCCCTGCATGGGGTGGTTCATCGCCGTGCGCTCGCCAAAGGCCACGAGCTGGCGGTTCTTCTGCTGGAACTCCTTGATGTGGCGCTTGCGGCCGTAGAGCGTCTCGGCGTAGCCCAGCTCGTGCGCGCGGCGCACCGCCTCGTCGAGGAAGGCGCGCACGCCGGGGTAGGCCTCGAAGTAGCGGTCGATCATCTCCTGCGCCTCGGCGCGGGGAATCTTGAGGGAGCTCGCGAGGCCGAAGGCCTGCTGCCCGTAGACGATGCCAAAGTTCACGGCCTTGGCGCGGCTGCGCAGCTGCGGCGTGACCTCCTCCACGGGCACGCCGAAGACGCGCGCGGCGGTGGCGGCGTGGAAGTCTGCGCCCTCGCAGAATGCCGCGACCAGGTGCTCGTCACCGGAGAGGTGGGCGAGCAGGCGCAGCTCGATCTGGGAGTAGTCGCAGGCCAGGAACACGGAGCCCTCGGGCACGGTGAAGGCCTGGCGCACGCGATGGCCCAGCTCCGAGCGTGTGGGGATGTTCTGCAGGTTGGGGTCGGAGCTCGAGAGGCGCCCCGTGGCGGTCACCGTCTG
>DXBZ01000166.1 GCA_019116265.1 Candidatus Olsenella stercoravium
CTCGTCGCTGGTCGTTGCCATTCCGCAGCTCATCGCCCTCGCGATGGGCATCACGAGCCTCACCGAGGACCTGACCGGCTTTGCCGGCTTCCTCTACAACCTCCAGCAGGTCGGCTGGACCGGCATCGGGCTCGTCAACACCGTCCTCGCGGCGTTCATCGGCTACTCCATCGCCGACAAGCCCGGTCTCGCCGCGGGCCTCGTCGGCGGCGCGGTTGCCACCGACACCCAGGCCGGCTTCATCGGCGCCGTGATCTATGCCTTCATCGGCGGCTACCTCGTGCGCTGGGCCATCAAGGCCATCAAGGTGCCCGAGAAGTACATGCAGATCATGCCCAACGTGGTGCTGCCCTTCGCGGCCACCTTCGTCGTGGCGGTCGTCGCCGTCCTTCTCGCCGTGCCCCTGTCCGCGATCAACAACGCGATCGTGACCTGGCTGCAGGACATGTGCTCCACCGGCACCAACAAGGTCATCATGGCCGTCATCCTCGGCGCCATGATCGGCTTCGACATGGGCGGCCCCGTCAACAAGGCCGCCTGGATGGCCGGCAACGCGCTGCTCGCCGAGGGCATCTTCACGCCCAACGTGTTCATCAACTGCGCCATCACCATCCCGCCCCTGGGCTACGCCATCGCGGCCGTCATCCGCAAGGCCCGCTTCTCGGCCTCGCTGCGTGACTCCGCCTCCGGCAACTGGGTCATGAGCTTCATCGGCATCACCGAGGGCGCCATCCCGTTCACCCTCGTGAAGCCCACCCGCCTCATCCCGATCAACATCATCGGCTCCGCCCTCGGCGCCGGCGTGGCGGCCCTGCTCGGCTCCGACGCCGTCATCCCGCCGCTCGGCGGCTGGTACGGCGCGATCACGATGCAGAACCCGTGGGGCTACCTCATCGGCATCGCCGTCGGCGGCCTGTTCATCGCCCTCGCCGCCACCGCGCTCGTCGACTTCAACGTCGACCCCGACGCTGCGGAGGAGGACGTCTCCGCAGACGACATCGAGATCTCCTTCGAGTAGGCGTCTCGTCGCGAGCATCGCGTCCATCGGGCCCGTCGCCCGCGCACCGAGGTGCGCAGCGGCGGGCCCTTCTCGCAAGGTATGCAACACCCGACTCACGATAGGGGAAACATGGGCAAGAACATCCACGTCGTCGCGCACTCCCACTGGGACCGCGAGTGGTACTTCACGACGTCGCGCTCCAAGATCTACCTGCAGAAGGACCTCGGTGACGTCATGGACACGCTCGAGCGGGAGCCGGAGTTCACGGCGTTTCTGCTCGACGGCCAGTCCTGCCTCATCGACGACTACCTGGCCTGGAAGCCCGAGGACCGGCCGCGCATGGAGGCGCTCGTGCGCGCGAGTCGCCTCGTCGCGGGCCCCTGGTACACGCAGACCGACCAGATGGTAATCAGCGGCGAGTCCATCGTGCGCAACCTCTACTTTGGTATCCGTCGCGCCGAGGAGCTCGGCGGCTCGATGATGGTCGCCTACGTGCCTGACTCCTTTGGCCAGGCGGGCAACATGCCGCAGATCTACCGCGGCTTTGGCATCGACACGACGCTCTTCTGGCGCGGCGTCTCCGATGACATGGCCGCCCACACCGACTTCACCTGGCGCGGCGACGACGGCTCCACGGTGCTCGCCTCCCAGATCCCCAACGGTTACTACATCGGCGGCAACATCCCCGAGGAGGGCCCGCTCGTCGAGAAGTTCTGGGACGAGCAGTGCATGGACAAGGCGGCCCGCCGCGCGGCGACCGACGAGGTCTACTTCCCCGTGGGCTTTGACCAGGCGCCCATCCGCACGAACCTGCCCCAGATCGTGGCGGCGCGCCAGGCGGCCGACCCCGAGAACACCTATCGCATCTCGAGCCTGCCGGAGTTCATGGACGACCTCAGGCGCGCCGTCGCCGAGCGCACCGAGCCCCTCGAGGAGGTCTCGGGCGAGCTGCTCGTGGGCAAGCACATGCGCATCCACCGCTCGATCTTCTCGTCCCGCTCCGATCTCAAGGCGCTGAACACGCAGCTTCAGAACTACGTGGTCAACGTCATGGAGCCGATCCTTCTGCTCTCCTCGCAGCTCGGCAACCAGTACCCGCGCGGCGCCGTGGACGCGCTGTGGAAGCTCATGTTTGAGAACGCCGCGCACGACTCGATCGGCTCCTCCGTGAACGACGAGGTCAACGAGGACGTCTACCTGCGCTACAAGCAGGTGCACGACATCGCCGTGAACCTCGTGGAGCTCCACGAGCGCCTGATCGTGACCTCGCTCAGAGACTCCGAGAACCGCCACTCGCTCACGGTCTTCAACGCACTGCCGGCGCGGCGCTCCGGCGTGGTCACCACGAAGATGTACCTGCCTGGCGGCGACCTTGCCCTCGTCGCCGAGGACGGGCGCCGCGTGCCCTACACCGTGCTCGCCAAGCGCGACCTCACCGACTACGTGCTCACGCAGACCATCCGCCTTGACCCGAGCCGCCCGATCGAGATCCCCGACCAGGTCCTCGAGGCCACGGTCGCCGTGGACGCGAGCGACGTGCCCGCCCTGGGCTTCTCGCGCCTCACGCTCGTTTCGGGCGAGGACGGCGAGGACGCCCTCGCGCCGCGCGACGCCCTGGAGAACGAGTTCTACCGCGTGAGCGTCAACGCCGACGGCAGCCTGCGCGTGGAGAGCAAGGCCGACGGCACCGTCTACGAGCGCGAGGCCGTGCTCGTGGAGAGCGGCGACGACGGCGACAGCTTCAACTACTCGCCGCCGCGCGCCGACCTCGTGGTGCGCTCCACGGACTTTGAGCCGCGCGTCGAGGTCGAGGGCTCCGGCGTGGTGCAGCGCGCCCGCGTCTCCTTCGACATGATGGTCCCGTGCGACCTGGAGGCCCGCGCCGCCGGCGTCTGCGAGGCGCGCTTCCCGGTGACGCTCGAGGTCACGCTCGAGAAGGGCTCGCCCGTCATCGGCCTCTCCGTGCACGTGGACAACACCGAGCCGCGCTCGCACCGCCTGTGCGCGCTCTTTGACGCGCAGCTCGCCACCAGCGTGAACTACGCCGACGAGCAGTTTGGTTCCATCGTCCGCGAGAACGTGCACGAGCGCGACATGGCACTCTATCGCGCGAGCGTGGGCGCCCCCGAGGAGCCCGAGCCCGACGAGCCGGGCGGCATGCCCGTCAACTGGGTGCAGAAGGAGGGGTCCTGGCAGGAGCCGCCCGTGGCGATCGAGCCCACGCAGTCCTATGTGGGCCTCTTCGGCGAGGGTCGCGGCATCGCGGTCTTCCCGCAGGGCGTCCGCGAGTACCAGATCGTCGACGACGAGCTGCGCTCCGGCGGTCGCGGCAACCAGATCTGCCTCACGCTCTTCCGCACCTACGGCTTCATGGGCAAGGAGAACCTGCTCTACCGTCCGGGCCGTGCCTCGGGCGAGAAGACCATGGAGACCCCGGCGGCGCAGCTCAACCACGAGATGACCTACGAGCTGGGCTTTGCGACGTTCGCCGGCGCCTTCAACGAGGCGCATGTCGCCGACGTGGCCCGCGCGTTCAACACGCCGCTCGACGCCTACGAGTACGCGCCGTTCTTGAACGGCCGTCTGATCTTCTCGCAGATGGAGCGGACCGGGACCGAGGAGCCCGAGCGCTCGCTGCTGAGCGTGGAGGGCGGCCTCACCCTGAGCTGCGTGAAGCGGGCCGAGGACCGTCCGGGCCTGGTCGTGAGGCTCTACAATGGCCTCGAGCACGAGGAGGCCGGCGCCCGCCTCACCTTTGCGGACGAGGTCACGTGCGCGAGCTACGTCGACCTGCTCGAGCGCGACTGCGCGCCCGTGGAGCACGACGCGCACACGGTCACGGTCGAGCCCGTCGGCCACTGCCGCTTTGTCACGGTCTACGTGGAGCTGTAGGAGAGGGGAGCGAACATGTCAGACGAGAAGAACGTGCGCCTGGGCGCGCTCGAGGCGGGCGGCACCAAGATGGTGCTCGCCGTGGGACATGCCGACGGCACGCTGCTCGAGCGCGAGGAGATCCCGACCACGGCCCCCGAGGACGTGGTGCCGCGCATGGTGGCGTGGTTCGCGGAGCGCGAGGTCGCGGCCCTCGGCGTGGGCGCCTTTGGCCCCACGGGCGTGAACCCGCGCTCCGAGAGCTTTGGCCGCGTGCTCGACACCCCCAAGCCGGGCTGGCGCGGCTATGACTTCCGCGGCGAGCTCATGCGCGGCCTGGGCGTCCCCGTGGGCTACGACACCGACGTCAACGCCGCCTGTCTGGGCGAGGTCACCTTTGGCGCCGCGCGCGGGCTCGACGTGGTGGTCTACCTCACGGTGGGCACCGGCGTGGGCGCGGGCGTCATGATCGACGGCCACCTGCTGCACGGCATGCTCCACCCCGAGGCGGGTCACCTGCTGGTGACGCGCCGCCCGGGCGACGACGCGCCGAGCACCTGCCCCTTCCACGACTCGTGCCTGGAGGGCCTGGCCGCCGGTCCCGCGATCCAGGCGCACTGGGGCGCGCCGGCCGCCGAGCTGGCCGACCGGGCGGAGGTCTGGGACCTCGAGAGCGACTATCTCGCCCAGGCCCTCACCAGCTACGTGATGTGCTACTCGCCGCAGCGCATCATCCTCGGCGGCGGCGTGATGAAGCAGGAGCAGCTCTTCCCGCTCGTCCGCGAGAAGCTCGCCGCCAACATCGCGGGCTACCTCAACACACCCGAGCTCGCCGACCTGGACAGCTACGTGGTCCCCGCCTCGCTTGGCGGCGACCAGGGCATCCTCGGCAGCATCGAGCTCGCCCGCCGCGCGCTGGAGGCGTAGGACTCCAGAGGCGGTGCCCGGCCCCGTGAGGTCGGGCACCGCTGCGTAGAAAAACCGTCCATCTACGAACAGGGCGAGAAGAACGCTGAGAAAAGCGCTCAAAATACGGAAATGTGGCGGCTCGAGGTTCTTCTCGCCAGACGAATCCTGCGGAAACGCCCCCTGCAGAGGGGGCGTCTTCGTAACTGGAGCGTTTTTCTAGCGCAATCGGGGTGGCGCTCGTATACGGCGCGATTTCCTAGCGCGTGGAGTTTCTCGCCACGACCTCGTAGCCCATCTTGACCTTGCGCGGCACGTACTCCTCGCCGGACATGAAGCCCACGAGCATGCGCGCGGCCTCCAGGCCCGAGGTCTTGTAGTGGTTGTGGATGGTGGTCAGCGTGGGCGTGACGATCTGGGAGATCTCGGAGTCGTCCACGCCGGTCACGACGATGTCCTCGGGCACGCGGTGGCCGTACTCGCGCAGGCAGGTGAGGGCGCCGTAGGCGATCGAGTCGGTGGCGCAGACGATCGCGTCGAGCTCGGGGTAGTCCGCGAGCAGCGCCTCGGCCTGCTCGTAGCCGGAGTCCACGGTGAAGTCGGCGATGCACAGGGCGCGCTCGGGTACCTCCAGGCCCGCCTCGGCGCAGGCGGCGAGAAATCCCTTGCGGCGCATCTGGCCCACGGCCACGTCCTCCTCGAAGACGCCGATGTAGGCCGGGTGGCGCGCGTCGCGCAGCGCGAGCGCGGCCACGTCGCGCATGGCGGCGTAGTCGTCCTGGTAGACGCAGGAGCAGAGGTCGACGTCCTGGTCGAGCACCACGATCGGCACGGGCAGGGCGGCGATGGCCTCGCGGTGCTCGGGCGTGATGACGGTGGCGATGAGGATGACCCCGTCCACCTGGCTCTTCTCGGCAAACAGGTGCAGGTAGTCAACCTCGCGCGCGGCGTCGTTGTCGGTGTTGGCGAGAAGGACCTGGTAGCCGGACTCGTTCAGGACGAGCGTGATGCCCGCGACCATCCGGCTCACCGAGGCGGAGTTGATCTTGGGGATGATGACGCCCACGACGTTGGTCTTGCCGGTGCGCAGGGACTTGGCCTGACGGGAGGGGACGTAGCCGGTCTTCTCGATGACGCGGCGGATGGCGGCACGCTTCTCCTGGGAGACGTAGCCGTCGTTCAGGTAGCGCGAGACCGTGGCGCGGGACACGCCCGCCATCTGCGCAATCTGGTTGATGTCCATGTTAACGTTAACCTCCTCGTCCACCATGAGTTTAGCGCAGACCGGGCGGCGGAGGGCCGGGGATGCGTGCGCGTTCCGCCCCCGCCCCGCCCCGTGCCGCTGGCCGAGCGCTGGCGCCCGCAGAGCCCGGGCAGCGGCTTTCCCCTCGCCCGTCTGCCTAGAATCTCATCACGGGACGAGGAGGGGGAGTGCCATGGTCTCACGGGATGCGCTGGCGGCGAGGCTGTTTCACGCGAGCATGGGCGTCATCACGTCCGAGGACGAGCTCGTGGCAGCGGACCCCGAGGGCGGCCGCGCCATGGTGGACGTTGCCACGACGATAAGCGCGGCGGTCGCCGCCTCCGACGGTTCCATCGACGACCTGTTCTCCGACGTCGCGCGCACCGTGTCCCGCATCGAGGGGGCGGGTCCGGGCATCTCCTTCTGGTCGGCGTGGCTCGAGGGGCTGGCCGACGCCGCCCCTGCCGGGGACGCGGCGGGCTACGACGACCTGCGGGACATGTTCGACCGGGCGCTCGACGAGGTCACGCGCGCCCTGGCCGCGGGGCTGTGCGACGTGGCCCCCACCGACGCCCTCGCCGTCGCCTGCGTGTCCGTGTCCTCGTGCGCCGACGAGCTCGACGCCTTCGACGAGGCCGCGGACGCCGTCGAGGAGGCCGTCTCGGGCACGGGCGACCCCGTCTCGATAGCGCTGGCGCGCTTTCTCCGGGGGATGACGCAGGCCTAGCGGAGCCACCACCTGAAGTCCCAGGCGGCAAGGTCAAAGGTCTCGAGCTCGGCGCGCCTGCCGCTCACGAGGTCGGTGTAGTCGGCGCGCTCCGGCATCCAGAGCGTGCGGTCCTCGTCGCTGAAGTTGAAGACGGCGTGCAGGGTCTTCTCGCCCGCGCGCCTCCTGATCCACAGGATCGCGGGGTCGCTGTAGCCCACGACGCCCATCTCGGCGTCCGCGTCAAAGACGGCCTCGTCGCGACGGATGGACTCGAGCCGCCGCAGCGCGTCGTAGAGGCGCTGTTGCACGGTGCCCGGCTCGTCCGTGCGATCCACGAGCGCCCAGTCAAAGCGCCCGCGGTGGAGGTAGCGCGAGTCGCCCGCGCGCTCGGGGTCGTCGTGGTAGGTGTAGTCGTTCACCTGGCCGACCTCGTCGCCGCTGTAGACGATCGGCAGGCCGGACTGCGTGAGCAGGTAGGCGTGGAGCATGATGTCCTTGCGGATGGCCACGTCCATGGCCTGCGCGTCGCCGGCAAAGCCCGCCGCCTCGACGCCGCACATGGAGGCCGTGGTCGCGCAGAAGCGCGCGTCGCCGGTCACGGGGTCGGCGTTGTAGAGCTCGCCGCGGGAGACGCTGCCCTCGGTGAGTCCCCGGAAGTAGGCGTTGAGGTAGCTCTTGTGCGGCACCTCCTCCATGCCCCAGTCGGAGAGCGTCGCGTAGTCAAGCCCCCAGCCGATGTCGTCGTGGCAGCGCAGGTAGTTGAGGAAGGTGCACGTGCGCGGCAGGCCGCAGACGGCCTCGAGCTGGCGGCGCAGCAGGCGCGTGTCGCGGCAGGCAACGCTGTTCCAGGTGGTTGCCATCGTCGTGACGTTGTAGAGCATGTGGCACTCGGGCTTGTCCACCGTGCCAAAGTAGGGGACGACCTCCACCGGCGCCATGACGACCTCGCCAAGAAGGACGATGCCCGGGCAGACGATCTCGCCGATCATGCGCATCATGCGCACGATCGTGTGGACCTGGGGCAGGTTGCGGCAGTTGGTGCCGAGCTGCTTCCAGATGTAGGGGACGGCGTCGATGCGGATGACGTCCATGCCCTGGTTGGCCAGGTAGAGGAAGTTATACATCATCTCGTTGAAGACGCGCGGGTTGCGATAGTTGAGGTCCCACTGGTAGGGGTAGAACTGCGTCATGACCGACTGCCCCAGCTCCGGCAGGTAGGTGAAGTGGCCGGGCGCGGTGGTGGGGAAGACCTGCGGCACGTCACGGGTGTAGCGCTCGATGAGGGCCTGGTCGCCGGTGAAGAAGTAGCGGCTCAGGTACTCGCCCTCGCCCGCGCGGGCGCGTCGCGCCCACTCGTGCTCGTCGGAGGTGTGGTTCATGACAAAGTCCATGCAGAGGCTGATGTCCCGCTCGTGGCACTTCTCGGCGAGGTGCGCGAGGTCGTCCATCGTGCCCAGCTCGGGCTTGACGCGCCGGAAGTCGCTGACCGCGTAGCCGCCGTCGGAGCGGCTGCGGTCGGCGGGCGTGTCTAGGAAGGGCATGAGGTGCAGGTAGCTCACGCCCGTCTGCTCCAGGTAGTCGAGGTTGTCCTCCACGCCCTTGATGGTGCCGGCAAAGTTGTCGATATACATTTGCATGCCGAGAAGGTCGCGGTCTCGATACCACGCGCGGCCCTCGCGGCGCGCGTCGAGGGCCTTGAGCTTCTCGTCGCGCGCGTCGTAGAAGGCCTTCATCTGGTCGATTAGCTCGGCGAACATGGACCCGTTGTCGTAGAGCTCCATGTAGAGCCAGCGCAGCTCGTCGTGATGGCGGCTCAGACGGTGGAGAAACGCGGAGTCCGAGCAGGCCTTGGCTGCGGAGCGTGTGGGCGGCTGGCGCCTTGCGGCAGGGGGGTTCGTCTGTGCCATCTGACCGGTGACCTTTCGTATGGCGTATGGAAACGTTCTCATATCCAAGGAGCATTGTAGGACGTCCTCGCCGTCCGGCAAGGGTCAATCCCGTGAGCGTGTCACGGCTTCGCCGAACGTTCGAGGCCATGTTCAACTCCGAGTTTAGTTAAAGCACTCATGCCGTGCGGGCACGGGTCGTGTGCAACCATAGAAAGGCTGCGTGAGCGTTTGACAGCCGAGGAGGAGGTCGAGGAGGGCCCGTGAACATCAAGCAGGTCAGGTATGTGTGCGCAATCATGGATCTGGGGAGCTTCTCTGCCGCCGCCGCGCGGGAGGGGGTGTCCGTCCAGGCCGTCTCCAAGGCCATCGCGGAGCTCGAGTCCTTGCTCGACGGGCCGCTCTTCGAGCGTCGCAGCGCGGGCGTCACGCCCACGCCTCTCGGTCGCGCCTTCGCGACGCACGCCTGCCGCGTGCTTGACGAATGGGAGGCCCTCGAGCGCTTTGCGAGCGCACCGAGCGTCACGTCGGCGTCCGTGCCCCTTCGCATGGGCTTCTGCTGCCCGGTCTATCCGGGCGTCGAGCGGCTTGTCAAGCTTATCTCCACGGTGACGGGCAAGGTGCTCGACCGTCAGGTCGACGTGGAGATGCTGCGCTGCTCGGACGCTCTCGACGCATTGCGCTCCGGGCGCTGCGCCGCACTGATCACCATAGGCCCGCTCGAGGCGGACGACGTCGCCTGCGGCGCGCTCGGCACTGTCTCCCCCGACGTGCTCGTTCCCCAGGACCACCCGCTCGCCGCAAAAAGCGAGGTCACGATCGACGAGCTCGCGGACTATCCCGTGCTCTACCCCTGCGACTTCGAGCACTACTGCCACGCCGTGGTGGACGAGTACCTCAAACGGGGCCTGCGCTCCGAGGTCGTCAAGCTCTCGATGGGCGACCCCGTGCTCGAATCCGTCACTGACGGGAGCTGCTACTCGTTCATCTTCGTGGGCAACATCACCGGCGCTCCCGAGGGTCACGTCATTCGTCCGCTCGCAAAGGGCGACGCCCTTCCGGTCCCCATCTGCCTCTCCTCGCTGCGCCGTCCCGGTGGGATCGACTTCGTCTCCTTCCGGCGCGCGCTCTCCCGCCTGAGCCTCTTCGGCTAGAGGGCCACCGTCCTTCTCGCCCGTCCTTCTCGCCCGCTCTCCCGCCTTCCGTTGAGTGTACGAGTTACAGATTTCTAACTTAATTCCCCGATTCTCTTAACTGGGCAAACGTGATCTGCTTAGTGAGATATGGTCTCAATTATCCTGACAACTCGTACACTCAATGAGCGAGACGGCGCCCCTTCTTCTGGGCGGGCTGCCCCGCAACCCGAATGCAACCGCACGTTGCGCAATAGGTGGTGGGTGCAACCTCTCCGCTCGGATACAGTGGGCTAAAGTCTGCAAAGGGAGGGCGCCATGATCTACGGAATGGGACCGACAGAGCTCATCTTGATTCTGATCCCCCTGCTCGTCTACGTGATCCCCTGGGTCCTCTTTGTCGTACTGCTCGTGCTCGCCATCCGCTGGTTCCTGCGGCAGGAGAGGGCCGACAAGAGCCCCGAGACCGTGGCGGTGCGACGCTCGCTCGGGGAGGTGCTGCGCGCGCACCGGGAGCGCTGCAAGATGACGCAGGAGCTCGTGGCCGAGAAGATCGGCGTGAGCAGGCAGGCCGTGTCCAAGTGGGAGCAGGGCAAGGCGGAGCCCTCGACGACGAACCTCGTGAAGCTCGCGCGCCTCTACGGCGTGGACCCCACCGACCTGCTGCGCGAGGTCGAGGGGTAGCGCACGCGCCCTTCTCGGGTATAACGAACGTGACGGACCCACTCGAGAGGAGCGCATCATGAACGGGGTTATTCGGGCCATGGAGGGGCGCCGCAGCATCCGCGCCTACACCGACGAGGTTCCGAGCAAAGAGCAGGTCGAAGCCGTGGTCGAGGCCGGGCTCTGGGCGGCGAGCGGCATGAACCGTCAGGGTCCCATCGTCGTGGCGGTGACAAACCGCGAGCTGCGCGACCGGCTCTCGGCCATGAACGCCGAGATCATGGGCCGCCCCGGCATCGACCCGTTCTACGGCGCGCCGGTCGTGCTCGTGGTTCTCGCCCCACGCGAGCAGCCCAACCGCGTCTACGACGGCAGCCTCGTGATGGGCAACCTCATGCTCGCTGCGCATGCGCTCGGCCTGGGCAGCTGCTGGATCCATCGCGCGCGCGAGGAGTTCGACTCGCCCGAGGGCAGGGAGATTCTCGCCGAGCTGGGCGTCAAGGGTGACTACGAGGGCATCGGCCACTGCATCCTGGGATATCCCGCCGAGGCGCCCGATGCCAAGCCGCGTCGCGAGGGCCGCGTCTTCCACGCCGCGTAGTAAGATGCCTAGAAGGGGCCTGACCCCTTCTAGGCGATCGGACGAGAGAGGGCGGACGTGGATCTGAGCCAGGCCATAGAGTGCGCGAGCGCGCTGACGTTTCCGGGGTTTCTCACCGACGACGCGGCGCTCGCAGCTGAGCGCGCCCGCAACGAGGACGCCCTCGTCACGCTGATGGCCGCCTGGCGCGACGCCGCACCCAACAGGGAGCCCTGCGACTACGGCCTCATCCGCGAGCTCGCCGACCGCAACCGCGACGTCTGCGACCGTTACGGCATCGAGAAGCTCCGTGACGTCAGCCCCTCGTGCCTCTCGCGCAGCCTCGGGAACGCGGAGCTCATCCATGCGGTCGCGGTGCTCCAGCACAAAACGGACGCCCAGGTGACGGCGCTCGCCGGCCCTGATGCGCGCGACCTCAACGTGGCGTGGGTGGACGCTCCGGTCTCGGGCATGGTCGTGGGAATAGACATCGAGACCACCGACCGCGACCCGGCGCGCGGCTACATCATCAACGTGGGCCTGGAGTTCATGACCGTGGGCCCCAAGGCCAAGCCGCACGACCCCTTTGCCGGCTACTTCGGCCTGCCCGAGATGTACGCCGAGAAGGGCGTGCCGCTCGCGGACATCCACAAGATCCAGTGGTCCGACCTCGAGGGGCGCCGGCCGTTTCGCGAGGACAGTCAGGTTCAGGCCGCGCTTCTCGCCGCCCTCACGGCCTACCCGTTCATGGCACACAACGCCGCCTTCGAGGACTCCTGGTTCATGCTGCACATCGACGGCTACGCCGAGGCGCGCAAGGCCGGGCGCGTGGTTCCGATCGACACCCGCGACATCTGCCGCCGCGTGGACCCGGAGACCAAGATCTTGCCGCACGAGCAGCGACCCGCCTCGCTCGAGAGCTGGGCGCGCCGCCGCGGCACGCTCAAGGCGGGGGAGTCCGAGCGCCACCTCGGCCTCGACGACGTGGAGCTCATGCTCGCCACGGTCCAGGCGGAGTTTGCGGCGCGCAACATGCTGTAGGGTCGGCGGGCTCGATCCGCATCCGCACAAAGCGGCGGGGCCCCGGAGGACCCCGCCGTCGTCATGTGGCATGCCGAGACGAGCGCCTACTCGTCGCCAAAGCTGATGCCGAGCGCCTTGGCCTCGCGCACGAGGTCGCCCTCGGGGTCGACGTACTTGAGCTTGCCGGCAACGTCCTCGAGCGGGACGCGGACCATCTTGCCCTTCTTCTGGGCCACCATGAAGCCGAACTTGCCCTCGAGGCAGCCGAGCGCGGCCTCGACGCCGCACTGCGTGGCGAAGATGCGGTCCTGGGCGTCGGGCTGGCCGCCGCGCTGGGTGTGGCCGGGCACGGCGATGCGGATCTCGCGGCCGGTGCGCTTGTCGATCTCTGCGGCGATGTCGTAGGCCACCGACGGCGTGGTGCGCGAGGCCACGAGCTTCTTGTACTCCTTCTTGGAGAGGGCGGCCTCCTCCTTGGAGATGGCGCCCTCGGCCACGACGACGATCGTGAAGCGCGAGCCGGCCTTGTCGCGGTCCTCGATCACGCGCACGACGTTGTCCATGTCGTAGGGGATCTCGGGGATGAGGATGACGTCGGCGCCGCCGGCCACGCCCGCGTACAGCGGGATCCAGCCGACCTTGTGGCCCATGATCTCGATCACGAAGACGCGGCCGTGGGAGCTCGCCGTGGTGTGGATCTCGTCGATGCAGCGCGTGGCCACCTCGACGGAGCTGGTGAAGCCAAAGGTCATGTCGGTGCCCCAGGTGTCGTTGTCGATTGTCTTGGGCAGGGCGATGACGTTCAGGCCCTCCTGGGAGAGGCGGTTGGCGGTCTTGGTGGAGCCGTTGCCGCCGAGCATGAACAGGCAGTCGAGCTTGAGCTTGCGGTAGGTGTGCTTCATCGCCTCGACCTTGTTGATGCCGTCAGCCTCGGGCGTGTCGAGCAGCTTGAAGGGGGTGCGGCTCGTGCCGAGCACGGTGCCGCCGCGCGTGAGCAGGCCGGAGAAGTCGCGGTTGTCCATCATGCGGTAGTGCTCGTAGATCAGGCCCTGGTAGCCGTCCTCGAAGCCGTAGACCTCCACGGGCTCGCCTGACTGTCGGTAGAGCGTCTTGACGATGCCGCGCATGGTTGCGTTGAGCGCCTGGCAGTCGCCGCCGCTCGTGAGAAGACCGACTCGAAGCATGGACATTCCTTCCCTCAAGGACCACAGATAGGAAAAGTATGCGCCTCATTTGCCCGGGCGCGTGCTCTTCTCCGCAAACGGTATCGTTCTCAGGGTTTACGTGGGGCTTACCTGTGGGCGGCGGCGCGCGAGCCTGCTACCATGGCGAGAAGAACAACGAGCCGGGGGAGGGGTTCATGACGTCGGACGAGAGGCGCGAGGTGGCCGAGGCCGTGGCGGCCGGGCGGCGTGCGCTGGCGAGCCTGGAGGAGGCCGCCGACGCCCTGGACAGCGCGAGCAACTGGGGGCTCTTCGACCTCGTGGCGGGCGGGCTGCTGTCGAGCCTCGTCAAGCACGCGCGGCTCGGTGACGCCCGCGAGTCGCTCGAGCGCGCCCGCGCCGACCTCTACGCGTTCACGCGCGAGCTCTCCGACGTGCGCGGGATCGAGGAGCTGCGCGTGGACGTGGGCGGGCTCGCCGCCACCGTCGATGTCCTTCTCGACAACCCGTTTGTGGACCTCTACGTGCAGAAGAAGATCTCCGACGCCGAGGACAACGTGGCCGCCGCGATCGCCGCGACCAAGACCGTCCTCGCGCGCCTGGAGGCGGCGCGCTAGCTGACCCTGCGTTTCCGTTTGCGAACGCGCCCGCGCGAACGCGTCCTTCTCGCCATAGAATCTCCCTATCTGTGGTCTTGGGTTCCGGAAAGGGTAGGGCAGATGCAGGAGATTCTCCACGCGCCCCATGAGCGGATCGAGCAGATCCAGCTCGAGGGCATCAAGAAGACCGTGATCGCGTGCTACGAGAACGTGCCGTTCTACAAGAAGAGCTTCGACGACGCCGGTTTTGACCCCTACGCCGTCAAGAGCCTCGACGACCTGCAGAAGGCGCCGTTTGTCACCAAGCAGGACCTGCGCGACAACTACCCCTACGGCATGTTTGCCACGCCGCTCTCCGAGGTGAAGGAGATCCACATGTCCTCCGGCACCACCGGTGTGGCGACGGTGGGCGGCTACACCCAGCACGACCTCGACATCTGGGGCGAGTGCTTCGCGCGCGGCATCGAGTACGCAAACGGCGGCGCCGACGACGTGGTCCACGTCTGCTACGGCTACGGCCTCTTCACCGGCGGCCTGGGCGCGCACTACGGTGGCCTCTACTCCGGCGCCACCACGATCCCCATGTCCGCAGGCAACACCGAGCGTCAGATCCGCGTGCTCAAGGAGATGGGCTCCACGATCATCTGCTGCACGCCGAGCTACGCCATGCACATCGCCGATACCGCCCTCGAGATGGGCATCGACCCGGCGCGCGACTTCCACCTGCGCGCAGGCATCCACGGCGCCGAGCCCTTCTCTGACAACTTCCGCCGCGACCTGGAGCGCAAGCTCAACTACCACGTGCTCGACGTCTACGGCCTCACCGAGACCATGGGCCCGGGCGTGGCCATCGAGTGCTGGGAGCAGGACGGCCTGCACCTGGCAGAGGACCACTTTTACGCCGAGATCATCGATCCCAACACCGGCGAGGTCCTGCCCGACGGCGAGTGGGGCGAGCTCGTGCTCACCACGATCGACCGCGAGGCGTCGCCGGTCGTGCGCTACCGCACGCGCGACATCACGCGCATCCTGCCGGGTGAGTGCGCCTGCGGCTGCACGCACCGCCGCATCGACCGCATCCACGGCCGCACCGACGACATGCTCATCATCCGCGGCGTCAACGTCTTCCCGAGCCAGATCGAGGACGTCATGAAGACCTTCGACCAGGTCTCCTCCTGGTACCAGATCGAGGTCGACACCGATCACCGCTCGCTCGACATGGTCACGCTCAAGGCCGAGGTCAACCCCGACTTTGCCTTTGACTCTGTCGCTGCGGTCGAGCGTCTGCAGAAGGAGATCTCTGCGCGCCTCAAGACGGCGCTCTCCGTGGGCGTCAGGGTCAAGCTCGTGGAGCCCAAGACCATCGCGCGCAGCGAGGGCAAGGCCAAGCGCATCGTCGACCTGCGAAAGGGGATCAAGTAATGATTGACCAGATCACCGTCTTCCTCGAGAACAAGCGCGGCCGCATCGCGTCTCTGTGCCGCACCCTCGGCGACGCCAACATCAACATGGCCGCGCTCTCCGTGGCCGACACCACCGAGTACGGCATCGTGCGCATCATCTGCAGCGACACCGAGGCGGCGCTCGCGGCGCTCGACGCCGGCGGCTACCGCGCGATCAAGACCAAGGTCATGGCCATCGCCGTGCCCCATCACCCGGGCGGCGCCGCGGACCTGCTCGAGAAGCTCGACGACCTCGACGTGGACATCGAGTACTTCTACTGCTTCTCCACGACCGACGACATGGCGGTGCTCGCGCTCAAGATCGCCGACCCCGCGAGCGCCGCGGAGGCGAGCTGGGCCATCGAGAAGGCCGGCTTCCACGTCTTCGAGCAGAGCGAGATCGAGTAGGGGCGCGCTGCGAGCGCGGGTTCTTCTCGTCCGATGGGGCGTCATACATTTATTGTATGGCGCCCCATTCTCATATGTATTTTACCGCTGGCTTCTCACGCCCTACCATGGACGAGTAGAACAACGTCATGGGAGGTCTCACATGGTCTTTGGCATGGGTCCGATGGAGCTTGCGGTCATCCTGCTCGTCGTCCTGGTGATCTTTGGGCCCAAGAACCTGCCCAAGCTGGGCTCGGCCCTCGGCAAGACGGTAAAAAACGTCCGGGAGGGCATGGGGGAGGGCTCCGGCGACTCGGAGTCCGAACCCGAGCCGGCAGACGATTCCGTTCGGCAGTAGTCCTTCCTCCTGCGCCCCCGGACCCTTTCCCTCCGGGGGCGTTTTCGTTGCCTAAAAGGGGTCAGACCCCTTTCAGGCAAGTTCGCCGAGGAGGGTGACGGCGCGCTCGGCGAGCGGAGAGAGGGCGCGGTCGGCCTTCCAGACGACGGCGGCGCGGCTCTCGAGGTCCTTCTCGACCAGTGTCTTTATGTAGCAGGGCCCGGTGTCGCAGACGGCGAGCAGGGAGCGCGGCACGAGCCCCACGCCCAGCCCTGCCGCCGCGCAGGAGCAGACGCTGCGGGCGTCCTCGGTGACGCAGAAGGGCGCGCGACCCAGGGCGGACGCCGTGCGGGAGTCGCAGACGATTGGCACGTCCTCGAGCTGGGCGAGAGGGACCGTGAGCTCGTCGCCGCGCTCGAGCGCAGGCGGCATGACGGCCACGAGCGGCTCGGCCGGGGCGTAGCGGGTGCGCAGGCCCTGCGTGGAAAAGGGCGTGCGCACGACTCCGACCTCCGCGATGCCGCTGGACACGAGCTCGAGCACCTCGGGGACGCTGCCCTCGCGCAGCTCGAGCGAGACGCCCGGGGCGAGCCGGGCGAGCTCGGCGAGGCGCGCCCCCGGCGCGAGGCCGGCCGTCGAGCCGCAGACTGCGAGGCAGAGAGTGCCGGTGAGGCCCTTGCCCACGCTGGAGACCTCGCGCGCGGTGGCCGTCGCCATGGCGAGGATGCGCGTCGCGCGCTCGTGAAGGAGCCGCCCCGCCTCGGTGAGCGTCACGCCGCGCGGTCCTCGACGCACGAGCTGCGTGCCCAGCTCTCGCTCGAGCTCGCGGAGCTCGTAGGAGAGCGGCGGCTGGGAGATGTGCAGGCGCCGGGCGGCGGCGGTAATCTGGCCCTCCTCGGCTATGGCGACGAAGTACTCGAGCTGCTTGAGATTCAAGAGACGCCTCCCCACGTGGTTGCGAAATACTCAAATTGTATCTCGCGGCGGTGGGGAGGCGTCCTTCTCGTCGTTATGGCAGGGGGTGGGGGGCTTCCGCTGCCGCGCAGGGCTAGGTGAGGTCGGAGAGGTAGGGGCCGTAGCTGACGAACAGCGGCATGTCAGGATTGGGGAGCGACTCGGGGCTCGTTGCCACGCTGATGATGAGCATCGACTCGATCTCCTGGCCCTTGAAGGTGTCCGGGTAGGTGAAGTTGCCGATCACGCGGCCCGTCTCGAAGGGATCGCCGACGGTGGAGTCGGTGAACGCGGGCAGTCCGACCGCGTCGCCCACGCTCCGGGCGATTGCCTCGTACTCGGAGGAGTCGGCCTCGGGGAGGTAGAACCCGATCGTGGCGCCGGTGGGGAGGACCTCCTGGTCGAGGGTCTCGCACGTGCGCTCGTCTGTGCCCTCCGCGAAGGTCGGGTTCTCGTAGGTGAGGCCGATCGTGACGGTCTCGTCCGAGCCCTCGACGGGGTTGTCCCCGGGCGTGCCCTGGAAGGTGGGCATGAAGAAGGTGTAGGTGCCGCTCGGGTCTGAGTCGTCGTAGAACTCGTCGGTCAGCTCAAAGCCCAAGAGCTCGAGGTCGCTTGCGATCTCAGGGAGCGGGCGCTCGTAGAAGGAGCCCTCCTGCCAGTTGCTCATCGCGGGCTCCGCCTCCGGCTCGGTCTGCTCGACGGCGGCCTCGTCGCCCGTCGCGTCGGTCGCGTCGGTGGCCGGCGCCTGGCCGCCGCACCCCACGAGCAGCGCCGTCGAGAGCGCGAGCGCCGCCACCACTGTCTTTGTGAATCTCATGACTCCTCCGTTCTTATCGTCCGCATGGGCGGTGTTCCGTAAGGCTGATGCTATCAGCGTCGGTGTTTGAGGCCCAAGTTGTCAGTTACCTGAAACAATGGGTCGATGAACGGGTGCAAACCATCTCTTAACGGTGCGTCAAATCCGGAAAACGCAGGTGAGCACATTTGTGAAGCCTCTGCGTAGGCGAGATAATGGTTTTGTCAACCCACTTTCCATGAACGGTAGAAATGGGTATAACGAGCGTGTCATAACACGAAAGGAGGGAAGGCATGACCAAGATCAAGGACATGAGCAAGCGCGAGCGCAAGGTGCTCGACGCGTGCCACAACGGCTGGTTCATGAGCGGCGAGTATCGCGCCATCATGGACGGTCACGAGCGCAGCTTCAACGCTGACAGCAAGCGGCTTCTGTTCAAGGACGTTGACGAGTGGTTCTCCTCCCACGAGCAGAATCACGCGGACTCGCCGCTGCTCGTCAAGTGCGTGTGCGCAGCGTAAGCGTCACCACATCCCAAACGGGAGGAGGAGCCTGCGGGCTCCTTTTTCTTTGGCTTGATTGTCCGACCATACACACCCGTCAGAAATCGGTGCCGGGAGGCGCCAAATCAACGGGTGTGTATGGTCGGCTCTTTTACATGGTCCAACATGAGGGCCAAAATGACCGCGAGTCCCCTCCGCAGGCTGCCCTTCTCGATCCACTCCTCGCGCGTGTGGAGCAGGTCGCCCTCGACGGTGCCCACGGTGTGTGCGGGGATGCCCAGCGAGAGCGGGATGTTGGCGTCGGTCGAGGACTCCTGGTGATGGATCTGCTCCACGCCGCCGAGCTCGCGCAGCACCTCGTCGGTGCGCGCGATGAGCGCGGCCTGGCCCTCGGGCACGTGCTCGCCGGAGGCGGGTCGCCGCCCGATGAGGCGCACGTCGATGCGGGTGCCGGCCTTGAGGTGCTCCTCCACGAGCACCACGAACTTGCCGTACATCTCCTCGAGGCACTCCTCGGAGGCCGAGCGGTACTCCACGAGCACGCTCGCGTCCTCGGCGATGGAGTTCACCGTGGTGCCACCCTCGAAGCGGCCCACGTTGATCGTGGTCTTGGCGCGCGTGGGCAGCTCGAGCGCGTAGAGGTCCTCGATGAAGCTGCAGAGCGCCTCGATCGCGTTGTCGCGCCCGAAGTTCTCCCAGGAGTGGCCGCCCTCGGTGTGGCACTTCACGCGCCAGCGATGGCTGCCCACGGCGGAGACCACGTGCATGCCGAGGTAGAGGTCAAAGCTCGTGAACTCGCGCACGTGTCCGTCGTAGTGGCGGAAGAGCTCGCGCGTGCCGGCGAGGTTGCCGAGGCCCTCCTCACAGGAGTTGGCCACCACGAGCAGGCGCCGGTCGAGCGGCACGTTGTGGCGCAGCAGGTAGCGCGCCGCGAGGAGCAGCCCCACGAGGTTGGCGGTGTCGTCGCCCACGCCCGGGGCCAGAAGGCGCGTCGCGCTCTCGGCGAGCGGCAGCGGCTCGGTGTCGGGAAAGACCACGTCGGTGTGGGCGGCAAAGACCGCGATGCCGTCGTCGCCGTCGTCCGGGCCGGGCAGGCTCAAGATCACGTTCTTGGCGTCGTCGATGCGTACGGACCCCACGGGCGCGCCCTGGGCGAGCAGCCAGTCGCGGATGAACGCCGCGCGCCGCTCCTCGTGGCCGGAGGGGGCGGGAATCTGTGCGAGCGTGCGCAGGAGCTCGAGCTCCTCCTCGTAGCACTCGTCCGCATAGGCCCGCGCGATGCGCGCGATCTTCTCGTCCACCATGCCTCCCTTCAGCCTTGCTCTAGGTTAGCGTAGGACGTTGTCGCGGCGCGCGCGTTTCCGATGTTCGGGCCGCCGGGGAGCCCCAGTGGATTAACGCACAGAATCAAGCACAACAATCTATATCCGCAGGTGGAAATAACGCACATGCACGATTCTGTGCGTTATTTGGGGTGGCGTCCCGGGCGGGCGAGAAGAACGTGCGCTCGGCGATGTTTCGGGTTTGTTTTCCGCTCTGTGAGGGTCGCGCGCGCCGTGCTAGGCTACGCACATCGATAGAGGAGCGGACACGAAGAACCGTGGGGGAGCCGGCGGGCGCAGATCCCCGGGGAGGCGAGGTCCGCCGAACTGGCGCGCCGGGCGCGGCGCGGCGGTGGGCCCGCGGGAAAGACCCTCGGGACTGTCTGCGAGAAGAATTCGCAGGTGCGCTATCCTTGCTGCGGACGCACGTCCGCCCCGGGGCCGCGCACCTGCCGCGGCGAGCGAGGGGTGTCATGCAGAAGCGTCCGTTTGTTACGAGGGAGCAGCTCGAGGCCATAGCGACCGAGTATCCCACGCCCTTCTATCTCTACGACGAGGCCGAGATTCGCCGCCGCGCGGCGGAGCTCTCCGCCGTCTTTGCGTGGAACCCCGGCTTCAAGGAGTACTTTGCCGTCAAGGCCACGCCCAACCCCGCAATTCTTCGGGTCCTCGCGGAGTGCGGCTGCGGCTGCGACTGCGCAACGGGCGTCGAGCTTCTGCTCGTGGACCGCGCGGGCGTGACCGGCCGTGACATCATGCTCTCCTCCAACGACACGCCTGACGAGGACTTCCGTGCGGCAGACGAGCGCGGCGCGATCATCAACCTGGACGGGCCGGACATGGTGGCGTGCCTCGTGCGCGCCCTCGGCGGTCGCGTGCCGCGCGCCGTGTGCTGCCGCGTGAACCCGGGTGGTACCTTCGAGAGCGCAAACGGCATCATCGGCTCGCCGGCCGACTCCAAGTTTGGCATGACGCCGGCGCAGCTCGAGCAGGCCTTCCGCGAGCTTGCCGCCCTGGGCGTGGAGGAGTTTGGCATCCACGCGTTTCTTGCCAGCAACACGCAGGTGAACGACTACTACCCACGCCTCGCGCGCCAGCTCTTTGAGATGGCTGCGGATCTCTCCGCGCGCCTGGGCGTGCACGTGGGATTCGTCGACCTCTCCGGCGGGATCGGCGTGGCCTATCGCCCTGACGATACCCCCTGTGACCTGGCCGTCATTGGTGAGGGCGTGCGCCAGGCATACGAGGACGTGCTCGTCCCCGCGGACATGGGCGACGTTGCCGTGTTCTCCGAGCTGGGCCGCTGGCTGCTCGCGCCGGCGGGCGCGCTCGTGACCCGCGTCATCCACGAGAAGCTCACCTACCGCGACTACCTGGGCGTGGACGCCTGCGCGGCCAACCTCATGCGCCCGGCCATCTACGATGCGTACCATCACGTGAGCGTCATGGGCGCCGAGGACGCGCCGTGCACGCGGCGCTACAACGTGGTCGGCCGACTCTGCG
This sequence comes from Candidatus Olsenella stercoravium, assembly GCA_019116265.1. Taxonomy (GTDB): domain Bacteria; phylum Actinomycetota; class Coriobacteriia; order Coriobacteriales; family Atopobiaceae; genus Thermophilibacter; species Thermophilibacter stercoravium. The sequence continues at coordinate 21,021 of DXBZ01000166.1, forward strand.
AGAACAGCGACCAGTTTGCCCGCGACCGCCTCATGCCCGAGTGTCGTGTCGGTGACCTGCTGTTCATTCACGACGCGGGCGCCCACGGCCACGCCATGGGCTACAACTACAACGGCGCGCTGCGCTCCGCGGAGCTGCTGCTGCGCGCAGACGGCTCCGTCGAGCTCATCCGTCGCGCCGAGACCCCCGCCGACTACCTGGCCACCCTGGACGTATAGGTCAAAGGGGACAGTCCCTTTGACTCATTTTGACCCGCCCGAACACGAGAGGAGAGAGGCAACCATGGACATGACCAACCTGACCGGATCGATCGTCGCGCTGGTGACGCCGTTTACCGAGGACGGCGCCATAGACTTCCCCGCGCTCGAGCGCCTCGTTGACTTCCACCTGGCAAACGGCACCGACGGCATCCTCGTGCTCGGCACCACCGGCGAGTCCTCCACGATGACCGACGACGAGGACTACGAGGTCGCCCGCTGCGTCATCGAGCGCGTGGCCGGCCGCGTCCCCGTGATCGGCGGCGCGGGCTCCAACGCCACCTTCGAGTCCGAGCGCAAGGCCGCCGGCTTGGTCAAGCTCGGCATCGACGGCCTGCTGCTCATCACGCCCTACTACAACAAGTCCAACGAGGAGGGCATCTACCGCCACTTCACCACCGTCCTCGACAAGGTGGACGTGCCGTGCGTCCTCTACAACATCCCCGGCCGCACCGGCTGCTCCATCAGCGAGAAGAACCTCGCGCGCCTGGCGCGGCACCCCAACGCGTGGGGCCTCAAGGAGGCCTCGGGCTCCATCGGCTATGCGACCATGGCCGCCCGCTACCTCTCCGACGACTTCCGCATGTTCTCCGGCAACGACGACATCGTGGTGCCGCTCATGAGCCTCGGCGCCAAGGGCGTCATCTCCGTGTGGGCCGACGTCGCGCCCGCCACGGTGCATCAGATGTGCGCCGACTTCCTCGCCGGAGACGTCGAGGCCGCTCGCCGTGCCCAGCTCGAGAACCTCGAGCTCGTCCACGCCCTCTTCTGCGAGGTCAACCCGATCCCGGTCAAGTGCGCGCTGGCCGAGATGGGCCTCATCGGCGAGAACTACCGCCAGCCGCTCTGGCAGATCTCCGACGCCGCCCGCGAGCGGCTCGTGGCGGCCATGAGGGGGGTCGGTCTCCTTGGCTAGCGCAATCGTCGTCGGCGGCGCGGGTCGCATGGGCCGCCTCGTGCGCGAGGGGCTTCTCGCCAAGGGCCTTGAGGTGCTCGGATCCTACGACGTCGACAACATCGACGAGCTGGACGAGCTCGCGCCCGCGGCGGACGTGGCCGTGGACTTCTCTGCGCCCACCGCGCTGCAGCACACGCTGGCCTACGCGCGCCGCACGGGCGCGGCGGTGGTCTCCGGCACCACGGGCCTCTCGGCGGGGCAGCTGGACGAGCTGCGCGCACTGGGCGAGAAGAACCGCGTGATCTGGGCGTCCAACTACTCGCTCGGCGTGGCGGCCCTGCGCCAGGCGACGGCGCTCGTGGCCCGTACGCTCGCCGGCTGGGACGTCGAGATCGTGGAGACCCACCACAACCAGAAGGCCGACGCGCCGTCCGGCACCGCCAAGGCGCTCGTCGCCGCCGTCGACCCGGCGGGGGAGCGCCCGGTCGTGGGCGGCCGCGAGGGCATGGTGGGCGCCCGCGTCCCCGGCGAGATCGGCGTCCACGCCGTTCGCGGCGGCACCGTGGCGGGTACGCACGAGGTCCACTTCTTCGGCACCGACGAGGAGGTCTGCCTCGCGCACCGCGCGACGAGTCGCCAGATCTTCGCCACCGGCGCCGTGGCTGCCGCCGTGCGCCTGCTTGAGCGCGAGCCCGGCTTCTACGACTTTGATACGCTCATGTTTGGCTAGGCCTCAAGAATCGAGAGGAACGAGTTTTGAACGCTCAGGAGATTATCGACTTCATCGCAAACGCGCCCAAGAAGACGCCGGTCAAGGTATATGTGCGCGAGAAGTGCGGGATGCGGCTGGACTGGGGGGAGGCTCACGTCTACGGCGGGCGCGACGGCAAGATCGTCTTTGGCGAGTGGGCATCCATCGAGCCCGTCCTTCTCGCCAACGCCGAGTCAATCGAGTACGTTGACGTGGAGTGCGACCGCCGCAACTCTGCGGTGCCGCTCTTGGACCTGCGCGGTGCGAACGCACGCATCGAGCCGGGCGCGATCATCCGCGACCAGGTGGAGATTGGCGACAACGCCGTGGTCATGATGGGTGCCGTCATCAACATCGGCGCCGTGGTGGGCGAGGGCACCATGATCGACATGGGCGCCGTGCTCGGCGGCCGCGCGATCGTAGGCGCGCGCTGCCACGTGGGCGCGGGCGCCGTGCTCGCGGGTGTGGTCGAGCCCGCCAGCGCCACGCCCGTCGTGATCGAGGACGACGTCATGATCGGTGCCAACGCCGTCGTGATCGAGGGCGTGCGCGTGGGTGCGGGCGCCGTGGTGGCGGCCGGTGCCGTCTGCGTGGAGGACGTGCCGGCGGGTGCCGTGGTGGCGGGATGCCCGGCACGCGTGATCAAGATGAAGGACGACAAGACCGCTGGCAAGACCGCGCTCGTGGACGCCCTGCGCGCGCTGTGACGGGGGCTCGCCCCCTGTCGCCGATGCGTCGCGCCGTTCGCGGAGAAGTGAGTACGTTAACAACTGCCAAGGGGAATACTTCCGAGCGGACCGCCGGCCATCCGGCACTCACGACCCAAGGGGGAACAACAGCATGGCAGTCAATCGCTTTGTCCTGAACAACATCTCGTATCACGGCTCCGGCGCGATCAAGGAGATCCCCGGCGAGCTTGAGCGCCGCGGCTACAAGAAGGCCTTCGTCTGCTCCGACCCCGACCTCGTTAAGTTTGGCGTCGTGGCCAAGGTGACCGACCTGCTCGACGGGGCGGGCATCGCCTGGGAGCTCTACTCCGAGATCAAGCCCAACCCCACGATCAAGAACGTCCAGGACGGCGTGGAGGCATACAAGGCCTCCGGAGCGGACTGCATCGTCACCATCGGCGGCGGCTCCTCGATGGACACCGCCAAGGGCATCGGCATCATCGTCGCCAACCCCGAGTTCGCCGACGTCGTCTCCCTCGAGGGCGTGGCCCCCACCAAGAAGCACGCCGTCTTCACCATCGCCGTGCCCACCACCGCCGGCACCGCGGCCGAGGTCACGATCAACTACGTGATCACCGACCCCGAGAAGGTCCGCAAGTTCGTGTGCGTCGACGTCAACGACGTCCCCGACGTCGCGGTGGTCGACCCCGACATGATGGCCTCCATGCCCGCCGGCCTCACCGCCGCCACCGGCATGGACGCGCTCACCCACGCCATCGAGGGCTACACCACCAAGGGCGCTTGGGAGCTCTCCGACATGTTCCATCTCAAGGCGATCGAGCTCATCTCCAAGAGCCTGCGCGACGCTGTCGCCGAGGCTAAGAGCGGCGAGCCCGGAAGC
>DXBZ01000167.1 GCA_019116265.1 Candidatus Olsenella stercoravium
CGGACAGGGCCTGGAGGTGCTGGACATCCCGCAGGAGCTTCCGGCTGAGGCTCGCTGCGCCGTGGTGGAACGCGTGACGGGCCTGACGCCCGCCGACCGCGGGCGCGTGCTCTCCACGGTGGCGCAGCTCAACTCCGACCCGGACCGCATCCTCGAGGGCGGGCGCACGAGCCCCGGCGAGCTCCGCAAGCTCATGCTTGCGGAGGGCATCCTGCGCCACCCCGCGCTCATCGTCATGGACGAGCCCACCAACCACCTGGACCTGCACTCGACCGAGGCCCTCGAGCGCGCGCTCGCCGCCTACCCCGGTGCGCTCGTGCTGGTGAGCCACGACCGGAGGTTCCTCGAGGCCTGCACCACGCGCACCTGGAAGGTCCGCGACGGCCACGTGACCGAGAAATGATACGAAGGGACAGTCCCTTCGTATCATTTCTTCCAGAGGAGGAAGCTGTAGAGCGCGACGAGCGCGACGCCGCCGAGAAGGGCCGCGAGCAGCACGCCCAGCGTGAGCTCCGGAGCCGCGGAGGCGAGAAGGGCCGAGGCGAGCGTGACCACGCCCATGACCACAAAGACCGGGCCCGCGAAGCGATGCGTGCGACGCCAGTTCTCCGGGTCCGCGAGCGTCCAGGGCAGGCGCACGCCGAAGGTGTAGTTGGGCTCGATGCGCGGCATCGCGACGCCAAGACCCACGAGCAGAAGCCCCAGAAAACCAAACGCGACGACGTTAACGATCGGGCCGCCCGCCGTCGGGAGGGCGCCGAGCGCCGTGAGCGGCGTGATCCACGCCATGACGACCATGAATACCGTGAAGGCTGTAGAGAATCCCTGGTAGATACCCTTGAATCGGTTGAAGCTCTCGCCGCGCGGGTCGAAGTGCGGGACCGCGAAGAGCAGCGCCAGGATCAGGAACGGCATGACGACGCCCATGAAGATTGTGGAGCCCTTGCTGTCCCAGCCGTCAGCCGTGCCGTCGACGCCCCAGTGCGTGGGCACCGTCTCCGGCATCGCGGGCAGCGCCCAGAGGACGTAGGCCGCCGCGCTTACCAGGCACAGGGCGCCCAGCGCGACCCACAGGGCCTTGTCGCGCGTCGTGTAGTCTAAGCCAGCCATGCGAGCCTCCTCAGACGAACTTGATGCGCGATGTTATACCCCTCCTGCGAGCGCTTATCAATCTCGCCGCTCGCCGCCACCGTGGCGCCGCTCGCCAAAGCTCAGCCAGCCGTGATGCCAAAAGAACGCAACCTCAACGGCCACGATCACAACGCACACCACGATCACCGCGGCATAGCCCCACGGCACGTCGAAGAGCGCCATGTGCGGGAAGTTCATGCCGTACCACCCGGTGACAAAGGTCAGTGGCATCGCAATCGTGGTCACCACCGTGAGCCACTGCATGACGTTGTTCTGACGCACGTCGATGGACTCTTGGTAGAGGCTGTGTACCTGCAGACTGTAGTCCTGCAGCGACTCCAGACGCATGGCGAGTCGACCCAGCAGGCGCGCGAGCGAGCGGAGCCTCGCGCGGTCCGCCGACGTCACGAGGCCGGAGTCGTCCTCGGCATGCTCCGCAGCGAGGTCTGACATGCCCTGGTAGAACGTATCAAGTCCGAGCATGCGCCGCGAGTCCGCCATCATCTTGCGCCGGTCCGGTCGCTCGCGACCCTCGAGGACCTGTTGCTCCACCAGCTCATAGTCCTCGTGCATGCGAGAGAGGCGCGCTGGGTGGTCGCGCAGCAGCTCGCGAAGCAGCGCACAGAGCGCCCCGGCAGACCCCTCGACACGCGCCCTGTCCTCCACGGCACGACCGAGCGCCGTGGCACAAACGTCCCCATCGTCAATAAGAACCAGCTCGCTGGGGGTAAGGATGAAGCCGAACCGACGTTGCCCGCTCGGCGTGACCACAAGGCCCGCCGCCCCGGTAGAGGTGCGCTCCAGAAAGGGCATCGCGGCGTGCTCAAGTTGGTCGAGAACCTCACGCTGCGTGTGGGAGAGCGACCGCGCCCGCTCCTCCCCCGGGCGCAGGAGGACGGCAACGTGAACGCCGTCCTTCTCGCCCGTCGCGAGATGCCCGTTTGCGATGTGCCAAGCCCGTGCCATGGTATGCCTCCGCCCGCCAACGCCGATGCGACCTCGTTGAAGGTTCTACCCGTTGTCCTATGAGACAATAGCCATGTTGGACCGCCGGCCTAAGGAGGCAGCATGGACCTTGTGATGGAGCGCGACCGCATTCAGTACCTGGACGACAGCTGGAACGTTCTGGCCGAGGTGACCTTCCCCGTGGTGGAGCCCGGCGTCGTGGAGATCAACCATACCTTCGTGGACGAGAGCCTGCGCGGACAGGGCGTCGCGGGTCAGCTCATGGGCCGCGCCGTGGCGAGCATCGCCGCAAGCGGCTACTATGCGCGCCCCACGTGCTCCTATGCCGTGAGCTGGTTCGAGAAGCACCCGGAGCACGCAGCGCTTCTCGCCTAGCCACGGCCCGTGTCGCCCCTCGGCAGCCAGCGGCAACGCAGAATCAGGTTGAGTCCGTCCGTCAGGGCGGGCAGCCGCACGCGCGAGGGGCGCGGGGACGCGCCCTACGCCGGGTAGTCCTCGTCGGCGACGGGCTCGAGCCACTCGTTGGAGCAGCCCTCGCCCGGCGCCTCGAAGGCGATGTGGCTGAACCAGGAGTCGCGCGCGGCGCCGTGCCAGTGCTTGACGCCTGCGGGAATCACCACGACGGTGCCGGGCTCGAGCTCCTGCGGTGGGTTGCCCCACTCCTGGTACCAGCCGTGACCGTCGGTGCAAACGAGAATCTGCCCGCCGCCCTTGTCGGCGTGGTGGATGTGCCAGTTGTTGCGGCAGCCCGGCTCAAAGGTGACGTTGGCGAGGCCCACTCCGCACTCCGCGGCGCTGGTCAACGGATTGAGGTACGAGTTGCCAACAAAGTACTGGGCGTACGCGTCGTTGGGGCCGCCCAGGCCGAACATGGGCGAGAAGGACGTGCCCTCGCCTGCGTCCGCATCGTCACCGTAGACCTTGAGCGCCACGCGGAAAGCAGCCCAAGCATTGGGCCAGCCGGCGTAGAATGCCTCGTGCGTGAGAATCTCCGCCATCTCGTCGCGCGTGACGCCGTTCTTGCGCGCCGTTGCCATGTGGAACTCAAAAGAGCTGTCAACCATGCCCTTGGCCACGAGCGTGACCACGGTCACGATCGAGCGCATCTTGAGGCTGAGCCTGTCCTCGCGGCTCCAAACCTCGCCAAAGAGCACATCATCGTTGAGCTCTGCGAACTTGGGGGCGAACTCGCCCAGCTGGTCGCGTCCCGCCGTCTGCTTCACTGCCATTTTTTCTCCCTCCTCGCCCCGGGGCCTTCCTCCCCGGCGCCTTCCTTACTTTGCGTTGGGGTCCGTCGTGCCGGCGAGGGGCTTCTCGCCGGGACGGCCCAGCGGCCCCACGAGCTCGTGGGCCACGTAGGGCTCCTCGAGGTAGGCCAGCTCCTCGGCCGAGAGCTCCACGTCGAGCGCGGCCACGGCGTCATCCACGCGGTCGGGGCGCGAGCAGCCCACGATCGGCGCCTCCACCCCGCGCGCCCAGTGCCACGCGAGCGCGACGCGCGACATCGGCACCTCGTGCCGCTCGGCGACCTCGGCCACGCGCGTCACGATCTTCATGTCGTTATCGCGCGCGGCGTCGTACTTGTTCACCATCACCTGGTCGGTGCGGCTGCGGACGGAGTCGGAGTCCCAGGTGGGGCGGCAGAGGTGGCCCGACGCGAGCGGGCTGTACGGCGTGAGCGCCATGCCGTACTGGCGGCAGACGGGGATCATCTCGCGCTCGTCCTCGCGATAGAGCAGGTTGTAGTGGCACTGCATGGACGTGAACCTGGTCCAGCCGTTCTTCTCGGCCGCGACCTGCATGTTGTGGAGCTGGTAGGCGTACATCGCGCTCGCACCGAGCGCGCGGACCTTGCCGGCGCGCACGAGGCGGTCGAGCGCCTCCATGGTCTCCTCGATGGGCGTGTCGTAGTCAAAGCGGTGGATGATGTAGAGGTCGAGGTAGTCCGTGCCCAGGCGGCGCAGCGTGCCCTCGATCTCGCGCTCGATGGCGGCGGCCGAGAGGCGTCCCTCGTTGAAGTAGACCTTGCTCGCCAGCACCACCTTGTCGCGCTGAACGCCCAGCTCGCGTAGGGCGGCGCCGATGTACTCCTCGCTCGTTCCGTTTGCGTAGCAGTTGGCCGTGTCGATGAAGTTGACGCCCTGCTCGAGCGCGCGGGCGATGACGGCGCGGGTCTCGCTGGGGTCGATGGTCCACTGGTGGTGGTCCGGCGTGGGGACGCCGAAGCTCATGCCTCCCAGACAGATGCGGCTGACCTCGATGTCGGAGTGACCGAGTTTCGCGTACTTCATGTCTTCCTCCCTAGTCCGTCTCCGGGGTGCCCCGGCGCTCGTCCGTCTCGATGAGGGCGTCGAGCCGGCCCTCGAGCGCGCGCAGCGGCTCGAGCGGGCCCTCGACGCGCCCGATGGTGAGCTGGTCGCCGTAGCGCATGGAGTTTCTCTCGTCGTCGAAGAAAATCGCGAGCCAGCCGCCCGCCGGGTTGTAGTTGAGGTCCCCGTCCACCCAGCCTCGGTGGACAAGCCCGGGGCCGGCGGGAAGCGAGAAGGACAGTGCGCCGCAGCATCCCACGGTCGAGGCGCACATGCGCAGGGTCAGGGGAAGCCGCTCGGCGAGCGCACGGGCTGCGGGGGTGTCATTGAGCATGGCGCGCACGGTGACGTCGCCCAGGCGCACGACGATTCGCCTCCCCACGGATGCCTCCCCTCGTCAGGTCCCGATCGCCTGACTTCAGTGTGAACCCGAGCGCAAGAGAATACAATTGCTTATACTTTATCTTGCAGTATGAGTTTTCCTTATATGTTTTACGCCGTCTGGGGGAAACCATGGAGCTCAGGGCCCTTCGCTACTACCTCGCCGTCTGCGAGTGCGGGACCATGTCGCGCGCTGCCGAGGAGCTGCACGTCACGCAGCCGGCACTCTCGCGCCAGATCGCCGGCCTCGAGCGCGAGCTGGGATGTGAGCTGCTTGAGCGCCACAGCCGCAGCGTGCGGCCCACCGAGAAGGGCCTCTACCTGCGCAGGCGCGCGCAGGAGATCGTGAGCCTGGCAGACCGGACCTCGGCGGACTTCTCGCACGGCGACGACATCGTGGCCGGCGACATCCACATCGGCGCGGGCGAGAGCGCGAGCATGCGCCTCATCGCCCAGCGCGTGAGCACCTTTCGCCGGCGCTACCCAGACGTTCGATTCCACCTGCACAGCGCCGTGGCGACCGACCTGATGGAACGGCTTGAGCACGGACTCGACGACCTGGCCGTGCTCATGTCGTATCCCGACGACGAGCGCCACGCGCACCTGCGGCTGCCGCTCAGCGACGCATGGGGCGTCGTCATGCGCGAGGACGACCCGCTCGCCGAGCGCGAGGTGATCTCACCCACTGACCTCGCCGAGGGCCCGCTCGTCATGCCGGAGCGATCGTGGACGGGAGAGCGCCTCTCGGGACCGCTCGCAACATGGTTCGGGGACGACGGCGAGGGCATCGAGGTCGCAGCGACCTACAACCTCTCCTTCAACGCCGCGCTGCTCGTGCGGGAGGGTATGGGCCGCATGCTCACCCTCGAGGGGCTCACGCCCACCGGGCCGGGCAGCGGCCTCGCCTTCCGCCTGCTCTACCCTCCCGCGGTCTCCATCATCGACGTGGTCTGGAAACGCACCGCAACACCCACGCGGGCGATGAGCCTGTTCCTGGAGAGCCTGCGACAGTAGGCCCGCGCGGGAGGGGCGGGACCCCGCTCCGCCCGGCCGTATGACGCCGAGTGTGCACATGTAGCGAAAAACAGGTTCCCCCGGACTTGTTTTTCTCCGCATGTGCACACTCGGCAAACGTAAGGCCCGTCATGGCGGCGGCACGCACGAGGGGTGCCGCCGCCATAGCGCCTAGCGGCGAACGACCGAGATGCGCCTGCCCACGTGCGCCCCGTCAGTGCGCTCGGCCTCATCGACCATCGCGATGGCGTAGTCGGCGTAGCTGATCTCGGAGACGCCGTCCTCGCTCAGCGCGAGCTCCTCGCCGCCAAGGATGTAGGCACCGGTGCGCGGTCCCTCGGCCTGGAAGTCGCCCGCCGGGGAGACGAAGGTCCAGCGCACGTCGTCGCGCCCGCGCAGTTCCTCGAGGGCCCTGCCCTGCGCCTCGGCAAGCGGCTTGAACTCGGTCGGGAAGTCAACGCTGTCCTTTACCTGAGCGGTGTGCTCGGGGTTTACGTACAGGCTACCCGCACCGCCCACCACGAGCAGACGAACGTCGGTGTCGGAGAGCGCATCGCAGAGGTGCTTGAGCGAGGTGGAGTGCTGCGGCAGGGTCTCGGGCGTCCAGGTGCCAAAGGCGTCGATGACCACGTCGAAACCGGCGAGGTCGGCAGCGGTGAGGTCGAAGAGATCCTTCTGGATGACGCTCGGGGCAGCGCTCTGGTTCTCTCCGCGCACGACGGCGGTAACGTCGTGGCCGCGCCCCACAGCCTCGCGAACGATGAGCTGGCCTGCCTTGCCGTTGGCGCACACAACTGCGATCTTCATGGTGTTTCTCCTCCTTCTGGCGCGTCTGTCGAAACGCGCCGCTCCCGTTTGTTGTAATCACTGTGATTACAACTCTTGACGACGCACATTGAACATCGGCTGAGTTGTAATGTCAATAGTTACAACAAACGCGACAGGTCTCCATATCTCCTCCATGTTGTAACTGATATATTTACAACATTTTCAGAATGAGCGAGAAGGACATCCATGCAGATCTCAACGCGCTTCACCATCGCTGTACACGCGCTCCTGTGCGTGGCGAACTTCTCTCCCGAGCGCAAGGTCACCTCGGGCTTCATCGCGCAGAGCGTGGGCGTGAACCCTGTGGTCATCCGACGCACGCTCGGGCAGCTCAAGGAGGCCGGCCTCGTGCACGTGGAGCCGGGCATCGGCGGAACCACGCTCGCGCGCCCTGCCGAGAAGATCACGCTGCTGGACGTGTTTCGCGCAGTGGACAGCGTGGAAGGCTCGCTCTTTGACTTCCACTCAGCGCCCAACCCCACGTGCCCCGTAGGACGCAACGTCCATGCGGTGCTCGACACCGAGCTCAGCGCGGCGCAGTCGGCGCTCGAGGAGCGCCTCGGGCAGACCTCGCTCGCAGATCTTGACGCGCGGCTCGAAGGGCTCGTCAAGGCTGGATAGTGCGGCAAGGGCCGAGACGACACCTCTGCCACCCGGCGCCTCTCGCCCGCGTCACATGCCAAAGTACGCGGCGATCTCGCGCATGCGCACGGACTGCGTCACGCCGAAGGGACAGCGAGAGTCGCAGTGGCCGCACCCCACGCACTCCCCCACATGGTGCTCGAGGTTGCGGTAGTGCTCCGCCGCGAGCTCGTCGCCGACGCGGGCGAGGTCGTAGTACTTGTTGACCAGGCCCACCTGGATGCCCGCCGGGCAGGGCTGGCAGTGGTTGCAGTACACGCAGCGCGCCTCGCGCGACTGGGGCGCCATGCTCGCGAGCTCGGAGTAGTCGCGCTCCTCGGGCGTGGCGTCGAGATAGCCGAGAAGGTCGTGCAGGTCGGAGAGCCCGTGGACGCCCGGCAGAACCGTAACCACGCCCGGCTTGTCGAGCGCGTACTGGATGCACTGGGTGCGCGTGAGCGCCCGCCCGAAGGGCGACTGGGCCGCGTCGAGCAGCTGGCCGCCAGCAAATGGCTTCATCGCGCTCACACCTATCCCGGCGCGCTCGAACTCGCGCAGCAGCTCCATGCGGTCCGCGGCCTCGCCCCTGCCGTACTCGGACTCGTCGGTGTAGTCGTACATGGGATTCAGGCTGAACATCGCCAGGTCGAAGGCGCCCGTGGCGATGAGGAGCCGCGCGATGTGGGGGCTGTGCGTGGAGAACGCCAGGTGACGGATCGCACCATCGGCGCGGCGCGCCTGGGCGTAGTCCCAGATGCCCCCCGTTCATCACGCGGTCGAGGTCGGCGTCCTCGTCGATGCAGTGGATGAAGCCGAAGTCGGCGTAGTCGGTGCCGATGGTCGCCAGGCGCCGCTCGAACTCCGCGATGGCCGGCTTGGCATCGGTGGTCCACGCGTAGGCGCCGCGCCCGTAGAGCGCGCCGATGTGCACCTGCACGTGCACGTCGGCGCGGTGGCGGTGCAGGGCGCGCCCCATCGCCGCAAGCGGCCCGGACTCGCTGGGGATGAAGTCGAAGTGGTTGACGCCCGCGTCCACCGCCTCGTCGATGGTGCGCTCGACCTCGGCGTCGCTCGCGTTGTGAAGGCCCGCCGACCCCAGCCCGATCACGCTGATCTTCTCGCCGCCATGAGGCAGCGCCCGATATTCCATGCCCTCATCCTTCCTCTTTACTGGAGTGGAGGGCACCCTGCCCCCGCTACGCCAGGTCCAGGCCGTCCACCCAGGTCGCGGCGTCGTCGGTTGCGCCGGCTGAGAAGCGCTCGCCGTCGCGCCAGTCGCCGCCGCCGGCGAGCTCCGCCAAGGCCGCGCCGCTGTCCCCGATGCCCGACGAGGCGCTCGTGCAGAACGGCACCACGGTCTTGCCCGCGAAGTCGTTGCCCTCCGCGAAGGTGCGCAGCGGCCAGGCCGCCTCGCCCCACCAGATGGGGTAGCCAAGAAGAACGGTCTGGTAGTCGCCCCACCCGTCGGGCGTGACCTGCGCGAGCTCGGGCCGCGCGTCGGCGCGCTCGGTGCTCGTGCGGCTGGAGGAGTCGTTGTAGTCCAGGTCGGCGTCGGTGTAGGGCTCGGCAGCCTCGATGGCAAAGGCGTCCGCGCCGAGGTGCTCGGCCAGTGCCTGCGCAATCTCCTCGGTGTTGCCGGTGGCGGAGAAGTACGCCACGAGCGTGGCGCCGGACGCGGCGGGCGCATCCTCGGCGGGCGTCGCCTGGTCGAGCGCCGCGGCGTCGTCGGCGTCATCGCCACGCGCCCCGGAGCACCCCGCGAGCATCGTCACCGCCGCCACCGCGGCGGCGTGAAGCAGGTTCCTTCTCGTCAGCATGTCCTTCTCCTCGCTCCTCTCCTACACGCGCGCCGCCCGCCGCCTACTCCGCCAGCGCGACCTCGATCGCACCGCTGAGCCCGGCGATCGCGTCCATGCCGTCCACGGCCCGCCCCAGCTCGTAGAGCGCGCCGTTGGGCGAGAAGGACCCGTAGAACATCACCACGTCGCCCCACGGCGCGTAGTACGCGAGCGCCCCCGCCTCGCCGGACTCGGCGAGCGGAGCACCCGTCACGTCGAGCTCCTCGGGCGGGTAGAAGACCTTCTCGTTGTCAGAGAAGTCCCCGACCTCCAGCGTCAGCGGCAGCTGGGCGAGAAGTGCGTCTGCCGCCGCGCTGTCGTTGAGCTGGTAGGTAACCGTCGCGTCCCCGCAGGTCACGGTCATGGTTCTCCCGTCGGCCATGGCATCCTCCTCCACTGGGGCGCCGGTCGCGGCGCCCGTCGTCGGCTCCCCGGCGTTCTCCCCGCCCGCGCAGCCGCTCAGGAGCGCACCGGCTCCCAGCGCGGCCGCCACGGAGATAAAGTTGCGACGAGTCATCATGCCCGTGCCGCCCTGGCAAAGTCCGCGCACGGGCCGATGACGTCACCGGTGCGCAGGTAGCTGTAGGTGGGGAACTCAAAGAGGACCGGCTTGACGCGCGCGTAGTCGATCTTGCCCGCTTCGGTGAGGTCGTCCTCGTCCACGTAGGTGCCGTCGATCGTGCAGACAAAGGTCTCGAAGCCCGGCGTCTCGTAGGTGTCCACGACCGCGCACGCCACCGAGACCGGCGCCTCGCTGATGAGCGGCGCGCCGTTCTCCGCCGCCTCCCAGCCAAAGAGCCCCGCCTTGCTCTGCTTGGCACCGGAGACCGCACCGGCCACGGCTACCTGCGGCAGCATGGGCTCGCTCACCAGGTTCACCGAGAGGCGGCCAGTCTTCTTGATGCAATCATTGATGAAGTGCGCAGCGGCCAGGCTCACCGTCACGCGATTGTGGCCGATGATGCCCACGTGCGCAACGAGCGTCCAGGTGGGCTCGTCGCCGTTCATCGCTCCGATTACCGTAACGGGCATGGGGTAGAGCGCGAGCGCGTTGCCGATGTTCCTTCGCATGATGGTCCTTTCCTGATTGGTTTGCCGCAACGGCGAGAAGGACGCGAGGCCAGGCCTACAAGCTGGCGCGGAAGACCTCGATGACCTCGTCGCGAGAGAGCGGGTGGTAGCCGCCCTGCATGATGAGCGTGGAGTCGGCAATGCCCTCGAGCATGTCCTCGGTGACGCCGAGCTCGCCCGCGCTCATCACGCAGCCGATCTCGCGCATCCAGGCCTCCATCGCGTCGAGGCCTGCGGCGGCGAGCTCCTCGGCGCTCCTGCCCTCCGGCGAAATCCCCCACACGCTCGTGGCGAAGCGCGCGAACTTCTCCACGCCGTACGGCATGACCAGGCGGTAGTACGGGAGCGCCACGGCCGAGAGCGTCATGCCGTGCGTGGCGTCGGTGTGGGCGCCCACGGCCTGCCCGAGCATGTGGACCTCCCAGTCCGTGGCCTTTCCGCAGGCCACCAGCGTGTTGAGCGCCCAGGTGGCGCACCACATGATGTTGGAGCGCGCCTCGTAGTCATGCAGGTCGCGCACGGCCGCGCGGCTCGCGGCGACGAGGCTGCGCATGAGGCCCTCGGCCAGGTAGTCGGAGGTGTTGTCGTCGGTGCCCGAGAAGTACTGCTCGGTGATGTGGTTCATGATGTCAAAGATCCCGGCGACCATCTGGTAGCGCGGCAACGTGTAGGTGAACTCGGGGTTGAGCACGGCGAAGCGCGGGAACACGCGCGCGTCGGCAAAGACGTGCCCGACCTTCATCTTGGCCTCGTGGTTGGTGATCACCGAGCCGCAGTTCATCTCGGAGCCGGTGCCCACCATGGTGAGCACGGAGCCCACGGGAATGACGTCGAGGTCGGACGACGGCTCGTCAAAATCCACCCAATACTTCTGCCAGGGGTCCACGTCCTCCGGCAGGTTTGCCGAGACGGCCACGCCCTTGGCGTAGTCTATGCACGAGCCGCCGCCCACGGCCAGGATGAGATCCACGTGGTTCTCTCGCGCAATCGCGACGCCCTCGTAGAGCTTTTCGACCGTGGGATTGGGCATAACGCCCGCATCCTCGACCACGGTCTTGCCCGCCGCCGCGAGCACCTCCGTTACCTGGTCGTAGATTCCGTTCCGCTTGATGGACCCGCCGCCGTAGACGAGCTGGACGGTCGGGCCGTAGGCCGCAAGCTCCGCTGCGAGGGCCTCCATGGCGTCCTTGCCAAAGATGAGCTTGGTGGGGTTGTGGTACGTGAAATTGCCGAGCATATAAGCTCCCTTCCTCGTGGGTTGGCCCCATTCTAAGTGACGCGACGTCGCTTGTAAAGATATAAGTGACGCTATTTCGCTTATTTTCGGTTTAGCTGAGGTATACTTTGCGCAACAACCGTACGGAGGAGTCATGGCCGAGTTCATAAGGGCGAGAAGGCCCGAGCAGAAGGAGCAGCGTCTCGACGAGATCAAGGGCACCGTCCGCCGCCAGTTCGCGAAGCGCCCCTATCACGAGATCACGCTCACCACGATCGCCGAGGAACTCGGCTGGTCGCGTGCCAACCTCTACAAGTACGTGACAACCAAGGAGGAGATCTTCCTCCTGCTCACGGCAGACGAATGCGACGCCTACTTCGAGGCGCTTCTCGCTGCCCTCCCCGAGGGACACGAATTCGCCCCTGCCGAGGCCGCTGATGCCTGGGCGAACGTCGCAGCCGAGCACCAGGAGTACTTCCGCCTGGGCGACCTGCTCACAACCATCGTGGAGACCAACGTCACCGTCGAGCGCCTCATGGACTTCAAGCGCGGCTACTACGCGCACGTGGCTGAGATGCGCGAGCACCTCCCGCAGGTCATAGGTATCGCACCTGAGCACGTGGAAACGCTGCTGCTGGCCGTCTACTACCATGCCACGGGCCTCGTCAGCTCCTGCTGGAGCAACCCGCTCATCGCCGAGGCGCTAAGGCGCCTTGAGATCGAGCGCCCTGAGACGGACTTCCGTGCCGAAATGCGCGATTTCGTGAGCATGTGCCTTGCTCACTACGAGCACCAATAGGCCCCGCGCCTCAAGCGACCACATAGAAGAATCCTTGGGGCAGTAAACAACCGCCCGTACGGCTCCCGAGGCGGAGTAAAGTAGCACCAACGATCACATCCGCCGCTGCGGAAGGAGCCACCATGGACGAGGTCCTCGCCTATCTCAAGGCCAATCCCACGTACTTCCTGGCGACCGTGGACGAGAAGGGCGACCCGCAGGTGCGCCCCTTTGGCACCATCGCCAAGTTCGAGGGCAAGCTTTACATCCAGACCGGCAAGGTCAAGGCCGTCTCCGACCAGATGCTCGCCCACCCGCGCGTGGCGATCTGCGCAACGGGCGCCGACGGCTCGTGGCTGCGCCTCGAGGCCGACGCCGTACTCGACGACCGCCTTGAGGCGCGCGAGGCCGTGCTCGCAGAGTATCCCGAGCTGCAGCCCATGTACGCGGCGGACGACGGCAACTGCGAGGTCTTCGCGCTGGAGAACGTGACCGCCACGTTCTGCTCGTTCACCAAGGACCCCTACACGATCCGCTGGTAGCGTAGCGCCCCGGACTACTCCCCAAACGAGAAGAGCGCCCTGCTCGCGCCCGCCTCGCGCCATGCGGCGAGGGCGGCAAGGCGCTCAACCGTTGACGCCGCGAGCGGCTCCGGCAGCGCATCCGGCGCGAACCAACCCACCGCGAGGCTCTCGTCGTCACCCACGCGCGGCTCGGTCCTGCCGCCCTCGGCAAGGCGGCACACGAACATGAGGTCCAGGTACTGCGTCCGATCGCCGTTGGCGTAGACAGTCTCGTGATGCTGGGCGCGCACGCGCACCAGGTCCGTGGGCACCACGTCGACGCCCGTTTCCTCCGCGACCTCGCGAATCACGGTGTCTGCCGGCTCCTCGCCCGGCTCGTTGATGCCGTAGACGAGCGCCCACTCCCCCGTATCGGCACGCCGACCCAGAAGCACGCGACCCTCGCCGTCCTCCACATAGGCAGTCACACCGATAAGCCACAGCAGGTCGTGACCAATCTTCTCGCGCAAACGCAGGATGAACTCGGGAGTAGCCATGATCTTCTCGTCCCTTAGATTGTTCCGCCAAAGATGATGTCGGTAATCACAAGCGTGTTCTTGTCGAGCTCGTACCAGCCGCCGGTCGCCGTGTGGGTGCCCATGTCCGCGTACACGTGCAGCCGGAGCGTGTCCGCCGTCTCGGAGTCCACGTCAACGATGTATCCATCAGGAATCTTTCCCGCCGCATCCAGCCTCTCGACGGCGTAGGCGTAGTAGTCGATCTCCTCCGGCGCGGGCGCGGGCTCGGGCTCGAGCTCCGTCCCCGTCCCTTCCAGTACATCAATCGCCGTGCGCTCCGGCCGCACGCACAGGCTGTAGCCAAAGATGCTGTCCGTGTTGCGTCGCGCGGTCACCTGATACGTGGCAACCACGTGATCTGCGATGCCGTCGACATAGGTGACCTCGGCAACAAACGAGACGTAGTTGCCAAAGATCTGCCAGTCGCGCGTATCGATGGTACGCGTGAACGGGCCATCGGCAGCCCCCATGCGCCAGCCACCGCGCACTGGCTCAAGGCCAGAATCGGAAAGATAGCTCAGGTCATCCGGACAGCTCCCGTAGAAAGACATGATGATCTGCCGCACGGTCTCGTCAGGAATGACCAGGTGCACGCCATCCTCGTCTTCGTAGTCAAGACCATACGCGTTGGTCCCAATGCCCAGTGACGCGCGGTCACCAAACTGCTTGTTGTAGACCAAGAGGAAGACGAGTTGATAATCAAAGTCGGCATCCTCGCCAGGTCCACTCGGCCCCACAAGCCCAAGGCTTCCCTCACTGGGAGTCCCGCCCGCCGTGCAGTAGACGAGTGCCAGATCCTCCAAGGGCACCGCGTCAAAGTCTTCGTCAGGAGCCGCTCCCAAAACCTGGGTGCTCTCGTCGAGAAGAACGTCGTCGAGCGACGGGCACCCCGAGAGATCGATCTGCCCCAGCTCCGGGTTACCCGTGACATGCACGGTTCTCAGCTCGTCCGTAGACGGGACAACGAGCTCCCCGAGTTCACAGTCGTTGCAAATCACCTCTGTGAGCTGCGTGTTCTTTGAGAGGTCAAGCTCCGCGATGCTATTGTCGGAACAGACGATGCTCTCGAGACTGGTAAAGTACTCGATTCCCGTGAGGTCAGAGATTCCCAGCCCACAGAGCCCGTTGCCCTTCTCGTCGGGCTCGTCCGCAGCCCCAAACGCAACCGCGGCGGCAACCTCCTCCTCGGAGATTGCGCCCGTCTCGTTGGTGTCTACATTCTCCGCAAGGTACGTGCGGAATGCCTCGTCAGGAATGTCATCCAGCAGCACGACGACCCTCTCTGCGGTCGCAAACGGCCCCGCCTTGAAGAACCACAGGCAGCCAACGACCGAGGCACAGACGATGATCACGGCGCAGGATACGATAACCGCAACGACGCTGCGGCGATTATGAGCCTGAGACCCTGAGGGGCCATCGGAGCAGGACACGCCACACGTCGGACAATATTCCGCCCCATCGGGAACGCTCGTCCCACACAGATGACAAACTCGCGGCATGGCAACCACCGCCTCATCGGGAATCGTTGCTATATCGTAGCGCAACTCCCCACGTGCAGGTAGCGTACGCGCTCGCCAAGCCCGTCACGCAGCAATGCAAACGCGTCTGTCCCAGTGCAGTGGAACGTGAAGTAGCGCGCGGGCCGTGCGGCAAGCTCGCGCGCCAGAGCGCGTGTGGCCTCTGCGTCCTCCACCGTGCCTCCGCTTGGGTCCATGAGATGAAAGCCCGCGACCACCGCGTCGAGCGGCGAACCGAGAAGCTCCTCCGCGGCGTCCATAAGGTTGAGGATGCCCCCGTGAGAGCAACCGGAGACCAGGATGCGCCGGCCATCGTCATCCACCAGCAGGCTTTGCTCATGTGCAAAGGCGTCGGGCACCAAGCCGCCGTCCGCACCTCGCATGAGCAGGCGCGCGTTTGAGCGGGCGGTCGGATGGGCCCGGCGAGCAGTCGAGAAGAGCATGACCCCGCCGCCAAGATCGCGCTTCTCGCGCACCACGTGCACGCGGGGATCGCTAGCGAGTGCCAGATCCAGACCAATATCGTGATGATGCGCGACCGTACCGGAGACGTGCTTCTCGAAAGCGTGCTCTCGCACGTAGACGGGCACGTTGCGCCCCGTGGCGGCACAAGCGGCGAGAAACGCGGGCAGGCCACCGCCGTGGTCGTAGTGCCCGTGGCTGAGAACCGCCAGGTCCGCCGACGTCGCATCAACGCCGAGCACGCGCGCGTTGGCGAGAAATGCCTCGTCAGGTCCCATGTCAAAGAGCACGCGCCCGCCATCGGCGAGCTCGAGCCATAGACTGAGCCCGTGCCGCGCGGCAAGACGGCTCGATGGCGTGCTGTTCTCCATGAGCACCGTGACGTCCATGAGCGCCTCCCCTGCAGACGTGACACCCGGCCCAACCCTCTTGTCACATCATAGGTGACCCTCGGCAAAGGCCACTTTGCCACGCGTCCACGGGCTTCTCGGCCACGCTCGCCGGACCTCGCGGGGCTTTGTTCCCGCGACGGGTATAACGCAGGTAGGTCCCGGTTTCGTCTTGAGGGAGGTAACCATGTACTTCAAAAACATCCTGGTCCCCTACGACGAGTCCGACCACGCAAAGAGCGCCCTTCACATCGCGCTCGGCCTGGCGGGCCCCTATCCCGAGGCAAAGATCAGCGTGGTAACCGTCATCCCCTCGGCAGCGCTTCCCAACCCCACGCTTCTGAGCGACGGCAGCCTTGACGTGCCCTACGCCCTCGGCGACCCAAGTACCTACGAGCGCATCATGGAGGCAACCGTCGAGCGAGCGAGCTCCGACGCCCAGGCCGTCATCGACCAGGCGCGCGACGACGCGGAGTGCAAGATCGTGGCGGACGCGATCATCGCCGACTCCCCGGTGGAGGGCATCGCGGACTACGTGAAGAGCCACGACATCGACCTCGTGGTAATGGGGCGGCGCGGCCTGGGAGCGCTACGCGGCATGATCGGAAGTGTCAGCTTTGGCGTGCTCCGCTCCGTTGACGTGCCCGTGCTCACGGTGAAGTAGCCCTTCTCGCAGACTCGGCCGAGACAGGCCCGCCCGCCGCTCACCCCGGCAGGCGGGCCTCTTGCCGACGGCTATGCGCACCGCCAACGGTTATGCGCATTCGCGACGGTTATGCGCACAGATTCGTTATCTATATTCCAACGTCAAAGGCTTGGCGAGAAAAGCGAAGCGCCCCGGTGGTGCGCATAACCGTCAAGGTTGCACATAACCGTCGCCGACTATCGGAGCGCCCACGCTCCCTCTTCCAAGAACGACGACACACCATCTTCGACAAGCTGACAGGCCAGTTGCGTCACCTCGGCAATCGTCAGCCTTCTGCCCGAGAGCAGCCACCAACGATACAACGAGAAGAGTCCGCCGAGCCCATAGGCAAGAAGCATCTCCAGCTCGTCGTCAGGGATGTCCTCGCTCACGAACCCCCTGTCCACGCACTGACGAACGAGCGACCGCGCAAGGTGCTCCAACAGCAGCTCGGAAGGCACGTGCTCGCAGTAGCGCTGCCCCAGCAGGAGGTTCTTGCTCAGATGCTCGGTGAGGGCCGCGAGGAAGGCGCGCAGGGGGCGTTGTTCGGAGCCGTCCGAGCTTGCCCGCGTGGCGCACTCGACCTTGTCCAGCAGCTCGGAGACCACATCCTCGGCGATTGCGTCGAGCAGCCCGTCGATAGAGCCAAAATGCTGGTAGAAGGTCTTGCGGTCGACGTCTGCCTCGCGCGCGATCAGGCTCACGGAGATCTGGTCGATGGGCTCGTCCATGATCAGGCGGTCAAAGGCCTCGATAATGGCCCGACGACTCCGGCGCACGCGGCGGTCAACGCGTTTGCCGTCCCTCTCGGCCTGCTGGTTCTTCTCGCCCTGGGACATATTCCTCACACCCCGCCCGTCTGTGGAATAGGCATCGCCCTCTCCCCTTTCACGGAAGAGACATCCTTATTATTCCACGTTTGTGGGTTTACACATAACTGGGTATAAACGGAAAGCCAACCGCACCCAGTGAAAGGATCAAAGATGTCGCTGACCCAGGCGGCGGAGCGCGCCGCGCTCTACAAGCTCATCGACTATGTCGACGAAAGCCCCGAGACCCGCATCCCCAAGCTCATGGATGCCGTGGACAAGTACGTTCCCGCGGACGTCTTTCCGGTGCAGCGCGCGGCGTTTCGTCACGCCATCGACAGCCAAAGCAACTGGTACCAGCTCATGATGCGCATCTTCCGCCTCAACCCCGAGGTGCGCGGCCGCCTGCTCAAGAGCTTCCTCGTGGACGCCAACGTCCTTGCCTGGCCCACGCAAGAAAAGGCTCGCGAGAAGTACCAGTGCAACATCCCGTGGGCAATCCTCCTAGACCCCACGAGCGCATGCAACCTGCGCTGCACCGGCTGCTGGGCGGCCGAGTACGGTCACGCGCTCAATCTCTCCTACGAGGACATCTGCTCGATCATCGACCAGGGTCGCGAGCTGGGCGTGCACGTATACATCTACACCGGCGGCGAGCCTCTCGTGCGCAAGGACGACCTCATCCGCATCTGCGAGCGCTACCCCGACTGCGCCTTCCTCTGCTTCACTAACGCCACCCTCATCGACGAGGCCTTTTGCCAAGAGATGATCCGCGTGGCCAACTTTGTGCCCGCCATCAGCGCCGAGGGCAACGAGCACACCACCGACGCCCGCCGCGGCAACGGCACCTACGTCAAGATCGAGCAGGCGATGGACCTGTTGCGCGAACACGGCCTGCCCTTCGGCATCTCCGCGTGCTGGACGCGCGCCAACGCGGACGCCATCGCCACCGAGGAGAACATGGACTGGATGATCGAGAAGGGTGCGCTCTTCTGCTGGTATTTCCACTTCATGCCCGTGGGCCGCGCGGCGAGCGCCGATCTCATGCCTACGCCCGAGCAACGCGAGCGCATGTACCGTTTTGTGCGCCGGATGCGCGGCGAGAAGCCCCTCTTCACGATGGACTTCCAGAACGACGGCGAGTACGTTGGCGGCTGCATCGCCGGTGGGCGCCGGTACCTGCACATCAACGCCGCAGGCGACGTTGAGCCGTGCGTCTTCATCCACTACGCCAACGCCAACATCCACGAGGCGAGCCTGCTGGACGCGCTGCGCTCGCCCCTCTTCATGAAGTACTACGAGGGCCAGCCGTTCAACACCAACCACCTGCGTCCCTGCCCCATGCTGGAGAACCCGGACGACCTGCCGCGCATGGTGGCACAGACGGGCGCGCACTGCACGGACCTCGTGGAGCAGGAGTCTCCCGAGCAGCTGCGGGAGAAGACCGCGGCTGCTGCCGCGGCGTGGGCGCCGGTGGCCGAGCGCCTGTGGAACGACCCCGCCGACCCCGACCACACCAAGCGCGGCAACTGGCACGAGGGACAGGCGGAGACCGACGTCAAGCGCCTCGAGCGCCTGGGTCGCGACCTCACGAAGGAGCCCGAGCCGCAGCTGTAAGTCCTTCTCGCCCGCCCTCACGGCCCCTGGCTGTCCGGCGACTCGGACAACTAGGGGCCGTCTACTTCTCCCGACTGTACACAGATGCTGTTTTTACCCTCAGGCGGGACCTAATTTGACGTCCGTGTACAGTCGGGACGTATATCCCCCAGCCATTCCGCCGCAAGGTCGACCCAATGCGCCACATGCGGGATGGCGTCACCTGGATAATGGGCGGTCTGTTCGGTTGCCAGGGAGAGCCCGTGGCGACCCGCATGAAAGACGTGGAGCTCGTGGTCCACTCCGGCGTGGGCGAGCGCCGCGGCGTAGAGGTAGGCGTTGTTGACCGGCACCGTCTCGTCCGTTGCCGTGTGCCATAGGAAGGTCGGAGGCGTGGCGTCGCTCACCAGGTCCTGGGCGCGCCGCAGCAGAGAGCCCTCCTCGCAGATTCGCGCAGCGTAAGCGGGGTCCGGCGGCCAGCCTGCATCGAGGTCGACAACCGGATAGCAGAGCACCTGCCATGCGACGCACGCCTCCGTGTCGGAAACTCCGGCACGGGCGAGAAACGCGTCGTCTTTCGCGAGCGCCGCGTACGTTGCGCACAGGTGCGCACCGGCGGAGCAGCCGACGAGCCCGATGCGCGCCCCGTCCACACGCCAGTCATCGGCACGAGAGCGTACGAGAGCAAGCGCGCGGGCGAGGTCGACCTGTGGCGCGGGCAGCAGCGGCGCAGTCTCGGTGGCGTCGGTCACCGTATAGTCAAGGACAAAGGCCTGGTAGCCACGGGCGAGAAGAGCCAGGGCAATCGGCTCGCCCTCGCGGTCGGAGCAAAACGCGTAGCCACCACCCGGGCAGATCAGCGCGACCGGCCTCCGACGCGCGGGTTGATCCTCGATGTTGTCCTGCACGTAGGCTGTGAGCGTGGGAATCTTTGCCCCGTAACCAGCTCCCGGCAGCTCGATCTTCTCGACGCGCATGGCAGCTCCTCTCGGCGGCTTGCGACATACGTCACGTCGATACCCCGCCTCCTTCGCCAACACATGAAACCTTACATGATTCTGAGCGTGTTGCCGGTTGCAGGCGCGCTCTTCTCCGTCGGTTATGCGCACTTGCGTCGGTTATGCACACAGATTCGTTTTCTATATCCCAACGTCAAAGGCTTGGCGAGAAAAACGAAGCGCTGCAGCACCGCGCATAACCGTCGGCACTGCGCATAACCGTCACGCGCCACCAGGCGCACCGTCGCGGACCCCCTACAATGGAAGGCCGGAAGGGGGCCACATGACAACTCACACGCAAGCCACCAAGACGACCACGCCGAGAAGGGCCGCGCACTTCGCAACCACCACTCCCGGCAGCTCATCCCACAAGCCCACCGAGGTCAACGCGCAGGCGGCGACCACAGGTCCAGCGTCCGCACACCGCATCGGCGCCATCGACGGGCTGCGCGCGCTCGCCATTGCCGGCGTCGTGCTCTACCACCTGCGGCCCTCGGTGCTCGCGGGCGGGTTTCTCGGAGTCACGGTGTTTCTCGTCATCACGGGGTTTCTCGCCACGCGCAGCGTGATGGGAGCGCTTGACCGCGGAAGCTTTAGCTATGGTCACTATCTTCTGCGTCGCGTCGTGCGCCTGCTGCCCCCGGTGCTCGTGGTCGTTGCGCTCACGGCGCTCGCGACCTACGTCGCGAGCCCGAGCCTGCTGCCCAAGGTCCAGGCGGACGCCCTGCCCGGGTCCCTCTTCTTCAGCAACTGGTCCTACATCTTCCGCCAGGTCTCGTACTTCCAGGCGGCAGGCCTTCCCTCGCCCCTCACGCACCTGTGGTACCTCGGCGTGGTCATGCAGTTCTACGTCATCTGGCCGCTCGTCATCATGGCCGTCTGGCGCTCCGCGTGCGGACGCACGAACATGCGGCGGCGCGCCGTGGCGCTCATCTGCGTCCTCGCACTCGCGTCGTTTGCGGTCATGGCGCTGCTCTACGACCCGCTCGGAGACACGGCACGCGTATATTACGGAACAGACGCCCGTGCCGCCGAGCTCTTGGCAGGCGCGCTCGTGGCGGCGATTCTCCCGGCGAGCCGGGGCAAGAGGGACGCGGAGGGCGTGACGGCCACAGGCACGCGAGTCGCAGCCACCATTGTTGGCTGCCTCTGCCTCGCGGCGCTCGCCTGCGGCTTCGTGCTCGCAAACGGCGAGGACCCGCTCATGTACCGCGGCGGATACCTCGCGGCGGCGGTCGGCACGGCGACCCTTCTCGCCTGTGCCCAGGTGCCCGGGAGCCCGCTCGGCAGGGCACTCTCACTGGCTCCGCTGCGCTGGCTCGGTACGAGGTCCTTCTCGGTCTACCTCGTTCACTATCCGATGCTCATCCTCATGAATCCGGCAACGCGCACGACGGCTCCCGCCTGGTGGGAGCAGGCGCTGCAGGTCACGTTGGTCCTGCTCGCTGCCGAGATCTTCTACCGACTGGTCGAGGCCCCGTGCGGGCGCCTGCTCAAGGATGGCCGAGAAGGACGGCGCACTCGCGGCACAGCGCCTGCGGCAGTGCCTGCCTGCCTCGGCGTGCTTGCTGCCGGGGCGGTTGGGCTTCTTGCCTTTGCGCCCGTTGACTGGGAGGCGGTATCGCGGGAGCGCGCCGTTACGCTGCGGCCAGAGCTCGCTGCGACCCAGGGAGAGACGACGGGGGACGAGGCGGAACCCACGACGGACGTGCCCTCCGACGGCGAGACAGAGGGCAACGGTGCCGCGCAGGAGCCTGAGCCCGCCGAGCCCGAACCCAGCGGCCCCGTTGCAGAGAAGGTCCCCGACAACCTCCCCTGGGAGTTGTGGACCTATGACGAGGCGAGCGGGACCTGCGATGCCCGAGCCCTCATCATCGGCGACTCCGTGACCGAGGGCGCCACCCCCGCGCTCGAGGCGGTGCTGCCCGAGGCGCTCGTTGACGGCGCGGTGAGCCGACAGCTCCACGTGGGCCAAGACATCTATGCAGCTGACGTGGCCAGCGGCTACGACCCCGACGTCGTCATCTTTGCGCTGGGCGGCAACAGCCTCATCCGTGACGAGTCCACGGTACAGGCGTTGATCGACGCCGTGGACGGCAAGCCGATGTTCTTCGTCACCATTCGCAGCCCCTATCCCCTGCAGGACCTGAACAACGAGATCCTGCGGCGCTATGCCAGTGAGAACGCCAACGTGGGCATCATCGACTGGTGCGGGGAAAGCGAGGGGCACAGCGAGTATCTGGTGGACGACGGGGTGCACCTCACTGACGCGGGGACCGTGGCGTTTTCCCAGCTCATTCGTCGGGCACTCTGCGGGCAGTAAAAGTAGCGAGTGTACACAGCAGTCTGTTTTGCATCGCCGGCAGGCGGAAAATGACGGCTGTGCGCACTCGCGTCGACCAGACGTATCATGAGAGGGTCAAATCTCGTCGAACCGGAGCACGCATGACGCCCATTTCTCGCAGGAGCGCACTTGGTCTTGGACTTCTTTCGCCCCTGCTCGCCGCGTGCTCCAGTGATGGGGGTGGGGAGCAGGCCGAGGGGCCCAGGCTCGGCAGGGGCACGCCCGTGGCCCTCTCTCACGCCACACAGTTCACACTCGATGCCTATGAAGACGGCTGCCGGCTCGCAAGCCTTGCCAGCGGCGACCGCCTGCTCGTCGTGCCCGAAGGCGCGGAGCCCCCGGCGGGCCTGCCCGCAGACGTTACCGTGGTACGGCAGCCGCTCGCCAACGTCTACCTGGTCTCCACCGGCATGATCTGCCTCGTCGATGCCATCGGCGCGCTCGACGCCGTGGGCGTCTCGTCCGTGCGCGCCGAGGACTCCCCCGTCCCCGCCTTCACCGAGCGCCTGGAGGACGGCACCATCACCTACGGCGGCCTCTATCGCGAGCCCGACTACGAGCTCATCACCGCCACGGGCTGTCCGCTCGCGATCGAGAACACCAACATCGACCACGTCCCTGAGGTCCGCACCAAGCTAGAGGAGCTGGGCGTGACCGTGCTCATGGAGCAGTCGAGCCGCGAGGAGGACATGCTCGGGCGTCTGGAGTGGATCAAACTCATGGGCGCGGTCTTTGGCCGCGAGGACGAGGCGGCGGCCGTGTTTGACGAGGTGGCGGCCCGTGTGGAGGAGGCCGCTGCCGAGGGCTCGCTCGGCAGGACCGTGGCCTTCTTCTACATCAACGAGGACGGCGCCGCCGTGACGCGCCGCGCCGGCGACTACTTCTGCCAGATGATCGAGGCGGCGGGCGGCGCATACGTGAGCTTTGCCGAGGAGGGCGCGGCCGACGCCTCCCCCACCACCGTGACCGTGGAGATGGAGCGCTTCTACGAGGGCGCGCGCGACGCCGACGTCATCATCTACAACGGGACGATCGACGACGGCGTGACGAGCCTCTCAGAGCTTGTCGAGAAGAACGCGCTGCTCGCGGACTTCCGCGCCGTGCGCGAGGGCAACGTCTGGGCCTGCGACTCCAACCTCTACCAGCAGATCACGAGCATGGCCGGCATCATCTTTGACCTGCGCGCCGCGATCGGCGACACCGGCGAGCCCACGACCTTCGTCTGGAGGCTGGACTAGCGTGGCGCGCGCGACGGGCGACAAGGACGGGCGGATGCGTCGGGCGATTGCCTTTGACCTGGTGGTTCTTCTCGGCCTGGTCGGGCTCTTTGTGGCGAGCCTCTGCCTGGGCAGCGTGGAGACCACGCCGGCGGAGGTGCTGCGCATCCTCGCCGCAGGTCCCGGCGACGCGTCCACGGCGGCGCAGGTCGTCTGGCAGATCCGCCTGCCGCGTGTCATCGAGGCGGTGCTTCTGGGCGGGGCGCTCTCGCTCTCCGGCTTTCTGCTGCAGACGTTCTTTGCCAACCCGATCGCCGACCCCTTTGTGCTGGGCGTCTCCTCCGGCGCCAAGCTCGTGGTGGCCGTCGTGATGATCGTGGTGCTGGGAGCGGGGCAGGTCATGAGCCCGGCGGCCTCCGTCGCGGCAGCGCTCGCCGGGTCGCTCGTCACGATGGGCGCGGTGCTGCTCGTCTCGCGGCGCGTGCGCTCGCAGAGCATGCTCATCGTGGCCGGCGTGATGGTGGGCTACATCTGCTCGGCCGCCACGAACTTCCTCGTGGCCTTTGCCGACGATCAGGCCATCGTGAACCTGGACAACTGGTCGCGCGGAAGCTTCTCGGGCGCCACGTGGGCCGACGCGGCGGTGGTCGCCGTGGTCGTGCTCGCCGCCGGCGCGGCGGTCTTTGCGCTCTCCAAGCCGCTCGGAGCCTACCAGCTCGGCGAGCCCTACGCACAGAGCGTGGGCGTCAACGTGGGCGCGCTGCGCATGCTCATCGTGCTCGTGTCCAGCCTGCTCTCGGCGTGCGTGGCGGCCTTCGCGGGACCGGTGTCGTTCGTGGGCATCGCGGCGCCGCACCTGGCCCGGCGCGGGGTGGGCTCGTCGCGCCCACTGCTGGTGACGCCCGCGTGCCTGCTCACGGGCGCCGCCTTCTGCTGCGGGTGCGACCTCGTGGCCCGCACGCTCTTCTCGCCGGTCGAGCTCTCCGTGAGCGCCGTCACCGCCGTCTTTGGCGCCCCGATCGTGATCGCCCTCATGCTCCGCAGGAGCCCCCGATGACTGCAAAAACGGGACGTGTTATTTCGAGCAGCTCTTTTGAACACGTCCCGTTTTCGCTGGAGCTGCGGGGGCTCGAGGTGGGGCACGGCGCGCGGGCACTCGTGCGCGACGTCTGCCTTGCGGTGAGGCCCGGGCAGGTCGTGGCGCTGATCGGCCCCAACGGATCCGGCAAGACCACGATTCTGCGCACTGTCGCCGGGCAGCTGCGCGCGCTCGGCGGCGTCGTGAAGCTCTTCGGCCGCGCGCTCGACGACACCCCCGCCACAGAGCGCGCCCGCACCATGTCCGTCATGCTCACGGGCCGCCCGCAGACGGAGCTCCTCACCTGCCGCGACGTTGTGGAGGCGGGCCGCTACCCGTTCACCGGGCGCCTCGGCGTCCTGGGCGAGAAGGACCACGAGGCCGTCACCGCCGCGATGTCCGCGACGGGCGTGACGGCGCTCGCGGACCGCGACTTTGCGCACGTGAGCGACGGCCAGCGGCAGCGCGTCCTTCTCGCCCGGGCGCTCTGCCAGGAGCCGCGCGTGCTGCTGCTCGACGAGCCCACGTCATACCTGGACGTGCGCTCCCAGCTGGACGTCCTGCAGCTCCTGCGGCGCGAGGCGCGCGAGCGCAGCATCGCGGTGGTGGCGTCCCTGCACGAGGTCGACCTCGCCCAGAAGGCGGCCGACCACGTGATCTGCATCAAGGAAGGGCGCGTCTTGTGTCAGGGCTCGCCGGACGAGGTCTTCACCGCCGAGCGCGTCGCCGAACTCTACGACCTGGCGCCAGGCGCCTACGACCCGTCCTTCGGCAGCGTCGAGCTCACGCGGCCCGAGGGCGAGCCGGAGATCTTTGTCATCGCGGGCGGCGGGACGGGGGCGTCCTGCTTCCGACGGCTCACACGCGAGGGCACGCCGTTTGCCACGGGCGTGCTGCACGAGCACGACGCGGACGGCCTGCTTGCGCGCAGCCTTGCCACACAGGCGATCTTCGAGCGGGACTTCGAGCCCGTGAGCGCAGAGTCAGTGGCGCGCGCCCGCGATGTCCTTCTCGGCTGCCGCGAGGTCATCTGCTGCGTGAGCGGGTTCGGCACCATGAACGCCCGCAACGCCGAGCTGCTCGACACCGCCCGCTCCGCCGAAATCTCCGTGCGCCACGAAGGGTCCCGCGCCGATTAACGCGCACGGTTTGCAATGTGCGTAAATCTCAGCTTGGAATATAGGGAATCAAAACACGTCGTGCGTGTTAATCCACGCTACCAGGCGCTGTGCCCGCCACAAACTCCTCCACGAACCCCTCGTTCCTGCCGAGAAGGGCCTCGAGCGCGCCGCGTGCCTCGTCGGAGAGCCCCAGGGCGAGAAGGTCACGCGCCATCCCCGCGTTGACGCGGGCGTCGCAGACGTCACCGAGCTCGTCCTGGATCCCCTTCATCCGGGCGCCCTCGGCAACCGCCCGCTCGCCGAGAAGCGCGCCGAACGACTCCCCCACGTAACGAACGCGCTTGGAGCGCTTGCGCAGCGTGTGCACGGCGTCTGCGTCCGCGCGGTCGACGACGGCATACCCCTCGTCCACGGTGCGCACGAGCTCGTCAAAGACGGCGAGCACATCGTCTCGCGTCACACCGCGCTCGAGCACGGAGTCCTTCCAGGGAAGCGACTCCACGCGCCTACGAACGCGGGCAAGCGCCTGGCGGGTATGGCGACCTCGCATGACGCCAACCACTCGGTTGCGCTCGAGGTCACGGAGCTCGCCGATTCTCTCAGGGAGCTCGCCGCACGGCACACCCAGCGCGCGGACGTCCCTCAGCATCACGTCGTACTCGCGCAGGCGCGAGGTCTCTATCACCACCGACCGCAGGTCCGCCTGGAGCAGGCGATGACGGAGGCACTTGAGGAACGGGGAGGCAAACGCCAGCAGGCTCCTCAGCGTGCGGATGGAGATGCGCAGCTTGTGGATGGTCTCGACGTCGTCCGGATTGGCGAGAAACGCCTCCAGGCGCACGTCCACCTCGTCGCAGGCATCCGTCAGCACGCGCGCGATCTCTTCTCGAACGTCCGTCATGCCCTCTCCCCCTCAATTGGCAACAGTCGGCTACGACCCCATTGTCACAGAGTCGAGCGACTGCATCCAGGCGATGTAGACGCTCGGGTAGTGGCCGTAGAGGACCCGCATGGGGTTCACGTCGGCGAGAAGGTCCTTCATGACCGTCGCGGCGCCGCCAAGCGTGGCCAAGTCCTCAGCCGTGGGAATCTCGCGCCCGAGGTCGGCCACGAGCTTGTCCACGTGCTCGCGGTCCTCGGGGACGTAGGGGCTCCCCACGCCCGTGTTAGCCTCGAAGGCCTCGCACATGGCGGCGTGCGCGGCGTCAAAGCCCTCGTCGCCGTAGCCGGGCAGCCACAGGTCGTGACCGTAGCGCTCGTAGCCCCAGGAGGCGAGCGGCAGACGCGGCACCATGTCGCTCGGGTTCATGACGTTGAAAATGTTGTCATAGAGCGCGTCGCTCGCGTTGTCAAAGGTCGTGACCGTGGGCGTGGCAAAGGTGTAGCAGTAGATGCCCGAGAGCGGCGCCAGCACGCGCAGGCCCTGGCTCATCTCGTCGGCGTACGCGGCAGCGATGTTGGCCGTCGCGGCGCCGCGCGAGTGCCCGGTGAACAGCAGGCAGATGTCGTCGGTGCCGTCGAGGCCGGCCTCGTCGGTAATGCACGCCGCGAGCTCGTCCACGATCTCGCGCGCAGCCTCCGAGAACCCCTCGTGCGTGATCTCGTCCATCTGGTAGTCGGCCGCGCTGCCCATGTTGAGGTCGCTCAGCCACTCCGACCCATAGCTGCCGCGAATGGACACCAGAAAGAGGGTCTTCTCGGCCCCATCCGCGCTGGCCACACGCTTGGTGGCCACCGAGTAGGCAACGACGTCGTCCGCGCCGCTCACAAAGTCGACGACCTCGTCGAAAATCTCGCTTCGGTACTGGTAGGACGCCGTGGAGATCTCCTCAAAGCCCAGCTCGGCCAGCGCCTGCTCCATGTAGGCCGGCGAGCTCGAGCCCGCCTGGTAGTACGCAGACTCCGAGTTGGCCACGGCGGAGAGCACCGAGCACGTGGTGGCGAGCTCGTGGTTGTAGACGGTGGGGTCCTGGAAGAACCACTCATCATCCCAGGCGACCTCGGTGGAGATGGTCTCGGCGCCCGTGGACATGCTCGTGAAGTCGATGCTCGCGGTGAAGGCGCCGGTGCGCC
Source organism: Candidatus Olsenella stercoravium (assembly GCA_019116265.1). Lineage (GTDB taxonomy): Bacteria > Actinomycetota > Coriobacteriia > Coriobacteriales > Atopobiaceae > Thermophilibacter > Thermophilibacter stercoravium. The sequence goes on from DXBZ01000167.1 coordinate 27,524, forward strand.
CGGTCGAACCCTCCAGCGCGGCAAACTCGCTCGGGGCCCGGACCACGCCCTCGCCGCGACTGCGCTGGTCGAGCCGGTACCACACGGCAATCGCCAGCGCGATGCCCGCCACGACCACAAGCACCAGCAGGCCGAGAAGAACGCGCAGCCCCCGGCGCGGGCGTCTCCGATCCGCCTCCTCCGTCACGCGACGTCCTCGAACGTCTCGTCGGCGTCCCTCTCGATCAGCGACTCGTCGACCTCCGTCGCGTCGGCACGCCCGGCGCCGTCCACGCGCGCGGAGTCGTCCGGCGTGATCGTCATGGACTCAAAGCGGTGCGCCATGTAGGCGTCGTCGTAGTGCTCGGCGTAGAACCGCTCGACGGGCGTGGTCTGAGGAATCCCCGAGAGCCGCTCGAACCAGCAGTCCAGCGCCTCGAGCGTCATGACGCCGTTCACGAGCATGAGCACGGCGCAGAGCGCGGTGAACGAGTAGCGGACCTTCCACGGGATGAGGTTGATGAGCTTCAGCATCCACGGCAGGCAGAGCTTGATCCACACAAAGCCGAGGACGCCCCACATGCACATGAAGAGCGTCGAGGTGCGCCCGCCAAAGATCACGGCGATCGGGTCCGGGAAGAGCCCAAAGATCGTGGAGCCGGAGTAGTCCCAGGCCACGGCGCCAAAGCCGAACTCCATGAAGAGCGAGGTAGCCGCCTCAAACAGACCGCCGATCACGGCGGAGACCACAAAGATGATCGCCGGGTTGGCCTTGTAGAAGCGGTTCAGCGCCACGGTCATGAGCACGGCGCCAAAGCCGTAGATGGGCGAGAACGGGCCAAAGAGCAGGCCCGCGCGGTCCTGGATCTCTCCGGGGACCACCACGACGAAGTGGTAGACGGTCTCGATGACGAGCCCCAGCACGCAGCAGACCACGAAGACCCAGAACAGGTTGAAGAAGTTGAGCTCGATGTAGCCCCTGCCCTCGTAGTCGCGCCCGAGCATACCCTCCTCGGCCGCCTCGCGCTCCACCATGTCACGCACGTGGCGCTTGAGCGCACGCTCCTCCTTGAGCGTCGGGTCCACGGTGACCGAGACCGCAATCAGCAGGAAGAGCTGGATGGCGTCAGGGACGAGCGAGAGGTCGACGCCCTGCAGCATGAGCCTGAACAGGACCTGCGCCACCGACGTCGCGATGAGCACGTGGGAGATGCGCGCGGCGTTACGCCGGCTGCCCTTGCGCAGCATGCGACCAAAGAAGACGAGCGCGATGCCGTCGAAGAAGGTGATCGCGTACGAAATGACGAGAAGGACCACCGGCAGCGTGAGATCGGAGCCAACGACGATCATCGACGGGTCGGTCTGGAGCGCCCAGGTCATGAGCGCGGCGAACACCACCACGGCGAACAACGTATAGATGCCGAGCAGGATGCAGAACAGGCCGTAAAGCCGGTAGGCGAGCGGCATCTTCTGCGTGGAGTTGCCGGATTGCGGCTGCGTCTCTGGGGTCATGCAGGCTCCTTGGCAGGTGTTTCTCAGACAGGCATACGTGCTGAACGATACCTAACTTAATGAAGCCTCAAAGCCGCGGCGTCCCCACATGCCGGATAATCAATTTCTGGTTGAGGCTCAGGCGCGCGTCTTTCTCGCCAATTGACGCGTTCCCGACTTCGTACCTACCCTGTCTTGGTATTTGCCATCCGTTCTGCGAGGGCAATCATGAACATCCGACAGCTCCAGTTCTTCTATCGAGCGGCGTGCCTGGGAAACTTCTCCGCCACCGCACGAGCGGAGAACGTCACGGTCCAAGCCGTCTCAAAGTCGATGCACGAGCTCGAGGAGGAGCTCGGAGGGCAGCTGTTTGAGCGCGAGGGACGAGGGGTGCGCCTCACGCCCCTCGGGGAGGCGCTGCTCGAACCGGCCCGCAAGGCAGTCGAGAGCTTCGAGTCCGTAGGGCAGCTGGCCGACGCCTGGGGCAGGGAGCCGACCCCCAGAAGCGACCTGAGGCTCGCCCTCGTCACGCCGCCCTTCTCCAAGCACGAGTTCATCTGCGGCATCGTGGCGCGCCTCATGACGCAGTCCCTTGGGATAAAGACAAGCCTCTCCGTCCGCATTGGTGCCGAGGCGCTGACGGAGCTTCGGGCCGGCAACCTCGACGCCCTCTTCACCATCGGACGCCTGAGCGCCCCGGGCTGCACCTGCGTCCAGATCGGGACGGTCACGCCGGGCGTCTTCCTTGGCCGGCGGCACCCGCTGCGCGGCAGGCGGCAGCTGAGCTTTGCCGACCTCGCCCCCTACCCCGTCCTCTGGAACGACAGGATCGACGGGTTCAACGAGACGGTGCTGGTCACCTGTCGCCGACATGGGCTCAGCTCCCCCCTCGAGCACGTCAGCACCAACGAGGGGGTTGTCGACCACCTGGAGAACCACAACGGCTACATCATGGGGGTCAACCTCAAGGCCCTCAGCATCCTTCCCTTTGCCGCGATGCACGACCTGGACCCGGCCGAGGCGCCCGCGACTCCGGTGTGCCTCGTGCTGCTCGAGGGGCAGCGCCGGCCCGAGGTCGAGCGCCTCAACCAGTTCTGCAGGAACGAGTTCTCACTCCTGAAGAGGCTCCTGGGCTCCGAGGGCTACTGAGACAAAGGAGCGGGCCGTCTGTCTCACGACGCGGCCGCGCGGCGGAGGGGCCCTCCTCGCCCGCGCGGGCGGCCTCGACGCGGGCGGCGCATGAAGGAGAGCTTTGGCGCGCGACGACAGATCTCGGGGTTCCCTGCGGTGTTCCCTTCGGGTTCTCAGCAGAAAAACTCAGGTATAGTACCGAGCGACGCCCTCTGTTGCCGTGTGGGAGAAACGCATGTCATCCGCTGGTGAAGCAACCGCCGAGAAGAGCGTGCGCTGGGGAATCGTCGGCGCGGGCAGGATCGCCCAGCGCTTTGCGCGCAGTCTCGCGCACGAGCCGCACTCCGAGCTCGTGGCCCTCAGCTGCCGAAGCGCCGCGAAGGCGGCCGTCTTTGCGACGGCGCACGGCGTGGGCGAGGACGGCGCCCTCTCCGACGAGAGGCTCGGCGACGTGGCCGGCTCCGCGCACGCCGCCCTTCTCGCCCGGCCCGACGTCGACGCCGTCTACGTGGCACTCCCCCACAGCATGCACGCCGCGTGGGCGCTCGCCGCGCTGCGCGCCGGCAAGGCGGTGCTCTGCGAGAAGCCCCTCTGTGTGAGCCCGGAGGAGACGGTCCTTCTCGCCAACGCGGCACGAGCCGAGGGCCTGCTGCTCATGGAGGGCATGAAGACGCGCTTTTTGCCGCTGTACCGCCGCGTGCGCGAGCTCGTGGGCGAGGGCACGATCGGGCGCCTCACGCGCGTGGAGGCCGTTCTGCACAACAACATGGGAGACCGGATCGCGCGCGGCGGAGACTACCTCAGCGCGGCGACGGGCGGCGGCATGCTGCTCGACTCCGGGATCTACTGCGCCGGCTGGGTCGAGGACTACCTTGACGGGCCGCTCGAGGTCGTGAGCGCGGAGGCGCGCTGGGAGGCCGGCGTGGACTGCGCCGTCGACGCCGAGCTGCGCGCCGGCGAGAGGACCGCGCGCCTCGCCACCGCCGCTGACCGCGACAACACGCGCTACGCGCGGCTCGTGGGGACCGAGGGGCAGATCGTGGTCGAGCAGATGCACCGGCCCGAGCGCGCGCGACTGGAGCGGACGGGCGAGAAGCCCGTGGAGCTGGAGCTCCCCTACCCCGTGGACGACCTCTACGGCGAGGTCGAGCACTTCGTGGGGCTCTTGTGCGCCGGCAAGACCGAGTCGCCCGTCATGCCGCTCGCCGCCTCGCTGCGCTGCGCCGAGCTGCTCGCCGCCGTGCGCGGGCGGCTGGGCTCGGGCCCGCGGCCCTCCCCGACTGTTTGAACCCCTTCGCCCCGGGCCCCGACCCGCTACCCTAGAGGGGCAGGCGCGCCGACCGTCGGCGCACGACGAAAGGAAGCACATGGACGTTCAGGCAATCATCGCGCAGGTCTCCGCCGCCCTCGCGGACGCGCCCGAGAAGCTGCAGGAGCTCATCTCCGATCCCAAGGGCACCATCGAGGGCATCACCGGCATCGAGCTCGGCGAGGGCGACCTCTCCCAGATCGTCGACGGCGTCAAGAGCGGCATCGCCGACGGCAGCCTCGACCTGAGTGGGCTTGACCTGGGAGGTCTCGATCTGGGCGGCATCGCCGGCAACCTCGGCGGCATGCTCGGCGGCCTCTTTGGCAAGAAGTAGGGACGGCCGACAGTCTGACCCGCAGACCGGGGCCGCCCTCGTGGCGACCCCGTTTTGCTACCTCAGGAGGTAGGCGGAGACGATTTGTGCATAGTAGGCGGTGTGCGGGGCGTCTGTGGAGTAGTAGCGCCCGCGCAGGTCCTCCGGCAGACGCGGCTCGTCCTGCTCGTCCCTGTAAAGCACGCGGCACTCCAGCGTGAGGGGCAGCTCCTGGATGGCCGGCGCGGCCACCTCCTCGCCCTCCACGAGCGTGAGGCCGAGCTCGGCCACCTTGTCGATGTCGCGGCCGCTCTTGGAGCCGCAGACGGCGAGGATCCGGTTGATGCGCTGGTCGAGGTCCTTCTCGCCCGTGCGCATGGGCACGCTGACCGTGAACTCGCCGCTCTTCTCGATGAGGCCATACGTGAAGCGGCTGCTGCGGACGTACGCCACAAAGAGCTCCCTGCCCCACTCGATGCCCAACGTGCCCCAGCCGATGGTCATAGGGTTGACGCGGCTGTCTGCGCTCGCGGTGAGCAGCACGCCCTTGGGCAGCTCGCGCAGGATGGTGGGTGCGTACTCGGCGACGTCGATCTTCTCGCGCATGATGGCCTCCAGCTCAACGCAGAATCTGGCTGACCCGATTATAGGATGAGTCAAAGGGACAGTCCCTTTGACTCATCTTGCATAGAACTCCGCGAGGTCGGCACCCATCGCCTCGAGCGTGGGCACGTCGACGTAGGCCATGTGGCCGCAGCCGTAGAGCCTGTAGCTCACGCGCTCCTTGAGGGCAGGCGGCAGGAACAGGCAGGACATGTCGTGCACCACGTTCCAGTAGGTGGTCGCCGCGTCATAGCGGCCACCGAGGATGAGCAGGCGCATCGTGGGGTTGCGCTTCATGGCCACGGCGATGTCGTAGGTGACGTTGGGCGCGGTGGCGGGCTCCTCCGTGCCGGGCTCCTCGTGCGTCCAGTTCCACGCCGCGCCCACCTTGGCGTAGTTGCTCACGAGGTAGGTGGGCGCACCGGCAAAGCCGATCTCGTCGAGGTGCGCGCGGAAGGCGGCGTGCCAGACGCTCTCCACCGCGTCATCGGCCGGGTCCTCCGCAGCGAAGAAGGCCGTGGAGCCCTGGACCGGCAGCGGTGCGGCAGAGGTGAAGCGCATGTCCAGGCGACCGGTGACCAGCCCCTCGTCGGCGAGCAGGCTGCGGCGGAAGGTGTCGAGGTCAACGCGCAGGTTGCAGCGCTCGATCTGCTCGGCGGAAAGGCCGATCAACTTGGAGATGCGCCGCGCCACGGAGGCTTTCTCGCGCACAGGCAGGCGGTCGCCGCGCAGGAGCGCCGGGGCGTAGACGCGCTCGGTGAACTCCATCGCGTCCTCGAACCACTGGAGCTCGTCCGCGCCCTTGCCGGCACGACCAAAGTAGCGGGCCGTCGCGGCAAAGGTGGGCAGCATGCCCAGGTAGTAGAGGTCCTCGCCGGGCAGGGTCTGCACCCAGTCAAAGATCGCGGACAGCATGATGACGCCACGCACGGGCACGCTCTTCTCGCCCAGCACGCGCATGAGGACGGCGTTGCGGATTGTGCCGTACGACTCGCCAAAGAGGTAGACCGGCGAACCCCAGCGGTGGTTGGCCGTGAGCCACGCGACGATGGCGCGGGCGAAGGCGTCCGCGTCGCCGTCCACGCCCCAGACGGTCTTGGGGTCCACGCCCTCGGCGATGGCCGAGTAGCCGGTGCCGAGCGCGTCCAGGAAGACGAGGTCGCTCTGGCGCAGCAGCGTGTGGGGGTTGTCCTCCACGCGCGCGGGCAGCGAGAGATGCGCGGTGCCGTCGGTGGCCACGCGGCGCGGGCCGATGCCGCCCAGGTTCACGGGGACCGACGAGCTGCCCGGGCCGCCGTTGTAGCAGAAGGTCACGGGACGGTCGGCGTTCTCGCCCTCGGGCTTGGCCACGTAGGAGAGGCTGAACATCTTGCCGATGAGCGAGCCGGTGTCCGTGCGGACGTCGAGGTGGGCAGCCGTGGCGGTGTAGTCAATGCGCTGGCCGTCAGCCTCCCACGTAAAGTCCTTGCTCGCGGTCTCCGGGAGGTCCAGGCGCTTCTCGGCCGGGGCCGTGATCACCTCGTCCGCCGCCTGGGCTGCCTGCTGCTGGACGTTCTGCTCGTCTGCCATACTGTCTCCTGACGTCGTGTTCTTGTCCACATGGTAGCGCTGCGGGAGGTCCGCATGTACGGAAAAGCCGAGACGCTGGAGCTGCTCGACCGCGAGGGGATTGCCTACGAGCTCTACGAGCACGTGGCGGTCTACACCGTCGCGGAGGCCGTGGCCGCAGGCATCCCCCACCGCGAGCTCGGCGCCAAGAACCTCTTTCTGCGGGACGACAAGCACCGCGCGCACTACCTCGTCTGCCTTCCGGACGAGAAGAACGTCTCGCTGCGAGAGATCCAAGAGCGCCTGGGCTCGCGGCGACTCTCGTTTGCGAGCGCCCAGGACCTGCGCGCGATGCTCGGCCTGGTGCCGGGCGCCGTCACGCCACTCGGCGCGCTGAACGACACCGAGCGGCACGTGGAGGTCGTGATTGACCAGACGCTCGTCGACGCCGGGCGCCTGACCGTTCACCCCTGCGACAACACTGCGACCGTCCTTATCGCCACGTCGGACCTGATCGCGCTGCTGCGCGAGCGCGGCCACGACGTCCGCGTGGTTGACCTGTAGCACCCCATCAATTCGAGACACGGCGTGTCTCGAATTGTGCACACACTGCGCGCACTTTCTTGACGCATTGCGTCAAGAATCTTCAAGCCAAGGATTCGGCACACGGCGTGAGCCGAATCAGGATTGTGAACGCGTTGAGTTCACAATCTAGGCAATCGCCTGCTCTGAGGCACGACGCTCTGCCAGCTCAAAGATGAACGGCGCGTTATTCCGGACAAAGACGTCGAGTTCTGCCAGCTCTTCACCCGAGAAACCTGTTACATCAAACCACCTATGAGCCGGCAACAGGCATCGCGCGGAATCGAAACCCATGTCAACGGGCCTCTCTACGGCAACCTCGAGCGTACCGTCCTCGCGAAGGTCGGAGTAGGCAACCTGGGTCTCATCGGCAAGTTGCACGTAGCTCCACATCACCTGAACCAGCCTCCTCAGTCTCCCTTCCACTAGTTTACCCATAGCACTCACCGTCCCGTTTGTTCGTGATCGAATAGGAAGAATCATCGACATCCAAATAAACGAATTACTCGTCTCGCTCCGCCCGAGCCTCAGCGATCGCACGGCGCGTGGGTTCGAGGGCGTCGGCCAGTTCCTCCTCGGTGGGCAGACACGTGACGTAGCTCGACGCGAAGAGTCCCTTGCCGTCGGCGAGCGCGGAGTACTTCGCCACCGTCCGGTCGGAGCTCGAGCAGAGGATGAGTCCGATGGTCGGGTTGTCGTCAGTGCCCGCGTACTTCTCGTTGAACAGACGGACATAGAAGTCCATCTGACCAACGTCCTTGGCGTTGAGCGGGCGCGTCTTGAGCTCAATGAGCACGTAGCACTTGAGCTTGATGTTGTAGAAGACGAGGTCAACGTAGTAGCTCGCCTGCTCGCCATCGAGCCGGTACTGGCGGCCAACAAAGGCAAAGCCGCGTCCCAGCTCCAGCATGAACTCCTGCAGCCGCGTCATGAGCGCCTGCTCGAGCTGGTGCTCATCAAAGTCCGTGCGACCGCCCAGGTCCAGGAAGTCCAGTACGTACGGGTCCTTGATGAAGTCGTCCGCTGTCGTCGCCGGCTCGGAACGTTGAATCTCAGAGCGAATGAGTTCGCGCTTCTCACCCTGCGAAGAGAGCAAACGCTCGCGGTAGAACGTTGCAATTTGGTGGTCGAGCTGACGAGAAGTCCAGTGCTCGTCTGCTGCAGCGTTCATGTAAAACTCGCGCTGCTCCTGATCAGGAATACGCATCAGCCTACGATAGTGCGTCCAGCTCAATTGTGCACGCAGTGCGTGCACTTTTGGAAACGCCAAATAGAACTGCTGCATCTGATAGAGGTTTCTCTGAGTGAACCCCTTCCCGTACTCCGCGGTCAGCCTCTCTGCCAGGTACTGGACCAGATGCTTCCCATACTCCGCGCGCTCGCCCGTTGCCTCAACAATCTGGCGCCCGATCTCCCAGTACGCCTCGACCATGGCGCTGTTGACGGCGCGCTCCACCTTGCTGCGCGCGGACTCCAACGTCTCACGAACGGATACGTAGACTCGCTCGTCGTTCTTCTCGTCAAACTGCTTGATGGACTTCTTGGCCATAGCTGAACCCCCGTCTCACTCACGGCAAACCAACCTGCACAGACTGTGAGCTCCGGACTTTGCGGGTGCCGGAAGATGGGCGTACCAACCCACCCGAGACAAACAAGTGTGACCAGTCCCCGTTGCCCCTGGTCACCCGTCGACACGTACCATTGGGGGCCTCCGTGCCGCTCTTGTCGCCCTCGTACCTTGTTGAGAGTATAGCAGAGTTTAGAACAGATGTTCGCTACAAGTTCTACTTGTAATGCCGCACGTCCTTCTCGAGGTGGCGGCGCTTCTCGATTGTGGGACCCAGGGCGTTGATCTCCGCGTAGCGCGGGCAGTCGCGGCTGTGGTCGTTGATGATGCCGCAGGCCTGGAGGTGCGAGTAGACCGTCGTGGGGCCCAGGTACTTGAAGCCGCGCTTTCGCAGGTCGGCCGCCACGCGCGCCGAGAGGCCGTTGCTCACGGGAATCCACCCGTCGGCGTGCTTGTTGTAGAGGATCGTCTTGCCGTCCGAGAAGCCCCAGAGGTAGGCGTCGAAGCTGCCAAACTCCTCGCGCACGCGCTGAAAGCAGCGCGCGTTGCCCACAATGGCCTCGACCTTGCGGCGGGAGCGGATCATCCCCGGTGTCTCCAGGATGCGCTCAACGTCGTCCGGGCCAAACGTCGCCACGGTATCATAGTCAAAGCCCGCAAAGCACGCGCGGAATACCT
>DXBZ01000168.1 GCA_019116265.1 Candidatus Olsenella stercoravium
CTCGTCGCCATCTTTGCCGTGGTCCTCGCACTCTCCTGGGCGCAGGTGGTCGACCTCGTCGAGGGCACGCGGGACGCGATGGGCTCGCTCGCGGGCGCTCTCGGGATGCTGCTGCTCGCGGTCGCGCCGTCGATCGCCCTCGTGTGCTGGGCCGTGGCCGCCCTGCGGGAGACCCCGCTGCGCCTGACCTCGCCCGATATCGCCTGGCTCTCGCGCGTTGTGCGCCCGCAGGAGCTGCTTGCCGTCCAGCTCGTCGGGAGCGCCCTGGTCGTGGCGACGGTGTCGGCGCTTCTCGGTTACCTGCTCGGGGTGCTCACGCGCGCGCCCGCACCGCTCGCCTGGTGCCCGCTCGTCGCCTCGCTCGCTCTGGCCGCGCGGCTTCTTGCGCTCGTCCTCGGTCTGGCGAGAAGCGCCGTCCTGCCGCGACGCCGCCGGCTCGTCACGGTCGTCGCAGGCGTGCTCGCTGCCCTTCTCGCCGGGCTTCTGTCGCTTGCGCTGCCGACGCTCGTCTTTCTGCTGGGCTGGCTCGTCACCTTTGGGGCGCTGCTGCTCGACGTTGTGATCGCCGCGCTCGCCCTCTGGCTGGCCTCCCGTTCGGACATGACCTTTATCGTAGATGACAACGAGCTCTACGCTGCCCGCGTGTCCCTGAGCTTCCTTGCGTTCGCCAATGCGGGCGCCTACAAGGAGGCGTGTCGGCGACGTCGCCTCGGACGCCGTCGGCAGGCGAGAAGGACCTGGCACTTCGCGCGGGGGAGCGCGGCGTACGTCTCCCATGCGCTCGTGAGCCTGGCGCGGCAGCCGTCGATGGCGCTCAGCGTTCTCCTGTGGGGCGGCGCGCTCGTCCCGGCGGGAGCCCTGCTCGTCGCCACGGGTGCGAACGCGGGCGTTCTGTTCTGCTGGTTCTTCGGCGTGGCGCTCGCCCAGCGCGAGCCGCTGCCGATCGCCCACGTGTTTCGCGCGGACTGCGCCAACCGGCTCGTCCGGCAGCTGCTGCCGTCCGCGCCGCTGGCCTTGCTTCTGCTCGACGCGCTGCCGCTGCTCGTGCTGGCGCTGGCGGCGTCTGCGGCCGTCGTGGTCCCGATGGCCCACCTGCTTGGGGTCGTCGCAGCGCCTGCGGTCCTGCTCGCCTGGGCCCTGCTTGTGGCGCTCGTGCTTGTCGCCGCCCTCGACGACCCCGGGCATGTGCGCTCCGTGGGATCCTTCCAGTTCACGGCCTTCGCGGGTGGCGTGCTCAGCGTCTTTGCCGTCTGCCTCGTCGGGCTGCTCGGGGCGGTTCCGGCGCTCGCGTGCGCTGTCCTCGTCGACGTCCTTCTCGCCCGATCGTTGCGGTAGGCGACGCTCTTGAGGTTTGGGTTCACCGTTGTGGCTCGGGCTCAGTGCCCGTTTGCATTTGCGCAGGTCACAGCTTAGTTGCTCAATCGATATCTCGGCGAGCGGTGATAATTGAACCCAAACCGGAAATCGGTTTGGGTTCATCTGGAGCGAGGATCGTCTGGGCAAGATTGTAAAGGTGCTGGTCAGAAGCTTGCGCCAAAATCCGCTACTCCTGATAGAGCAAAATATCGAACCCAAACCTCTCGAAGGGGCCCTACGCCCACCCCAAGAGGTCGCGGATCACGCGGCTGGCACATGATGGGGGGCAGGTAGCTCATCGTGCCCAGGAGCGACCCCTCGCGCAGCCCACGTTGGGGCGTCGGGCGAACGTATCATGGTGAGGAAGCCAACCGAAGGGGGCTGTGATGAGGTATCGGACGTTGGGCAGCACGGGGCTTATGGTCAGCGAGATCGGCTTTGGCGGCGAGTGGATGGACCGCTCGCCCGAGGAGACGCTTGCGGTGGTGCGCGCCGCGGAGGAGGCGGGCATCAACATCCTCGACTGCTGGATGAACGACGCCACGCGCCGCTCCAACCTGGGTGACGCGCTCCGGGAGCTCGACAGCCGCGAGCGCTGGGTCATCCAGGGGCACCTGGGGTCGGTCACGGTTGACGGGCAGTACACGCGCACGCGCGACCTCGACCTGGTGAGGCCGGCCTTCGAGGATCTTCTCGAGCGCTTTCACACCGACTACGTCGACTTGGGCATGATCCACTACGTGGACAAGGTTGAGGAGTACGAGCGGATCGTTCTGGGCGACAGCCCCTTCATGCGCTACGTGCGCGAGCTGCGCGCGGCGGGCACCATCCGCCACATCGGTCTCTCCACGCACAACACCGAGGTCGCGCGACGCGTTGCCGAGAACCCCGAGATCGAGATGATGCTCTTCTCGGTGAACCCGGCCTTTGACATGATGCCCGCGACCGAGAACCTCGACGACCTCTTTGGCGACTACACGGGCGTGGGGGAGGGCGGCATCAACGCCGACCGCGCCGAGCTCTACGCGCGCGCCGAGGAGGCGGGCACGGGCATCACCGTCATGAAGGGGTACGCCGGCGGCCGTCTGCTCGACGCGGCGACCTCGCCCTTCGGCGTGGCGCTCACGCCCGTGCAGTGCATCCACTACGCGCTCACGCGCCCGGCGGTAGCGAGCATCATGGTGGGCTTCTCCACGCCCGCGCACGTGGTCGAGGCCGTTGCCTACGAGACTGCCTCTGCCGAGGAGCGCGACTATGCGAGCGTGCTCGCCGGGGCGCCGCGCCACGCCTACCTGGGTCAGTGCACCTACTGCGGCCACTGCGCGCCGTGCCCCAAGGGCATCGACATTCCCACGGTCAACAAGTTCTACGACCTCGCCGCCCTGCACAACGAGGTACCCGATTCTGTGCGCGACCACTATCGCGCGCTCGATGCCCATGCGGGGGATTGCATCGCCTGCCACGCGTGCGAGGGCCGCTGTCCCTTTGGCGTGAAGGTTGCCGACAAGATGGCCGCGGCGGCGGGGCTCTTCGGGCTCTAGCGAGAGGCGCAACGAGTGCGCGCGGGGAGGGGCTCAGCGAGAGAGCCGTGGTAGCACGCGCTCGATGAGCTCAGAGCCCTTGCCCTGCCCGTCCGTGCGATACACAAGATAGAACGTCGCGCGGGCGCTGGCGTCGCTGAGCGGGACCGCGACGCGGGCAACGTTTTCGGTCTGATGCGATGTATACGGCGTTGCCGCCTCGGTGCTAAACGCGAGAGCATCGCTCGTGGAGAGCAGAATCTCAAACATCGAGCGATCCTCCTGCCAGAGGAATGTCGCATGCGGCAGCTCGCGCTCGACGATGCTGCGCCAGAAGCCGATGTTGGTGTATATGAGGAAGGTCTCGCCGTCGATGTCGCAAAAGCGCAGCGTCTGTTTGCTCGCGAGCGGGTGCGTGCGCGGCAGGAGCGCCGAGAGGTTCTCGGTCATGATGGGCTGCGAGATAAAGCCGGGGAGCACGAGCGGGTTGAGCGTGATGGTGGCATCGAGCGTGTCCTCCATAAGTCCGCGGCGCAGATGCTGCTCATCAAGGGATTCCGAAGCGACGATGGTGCCGGGCGTTGTCTCCACCACGAGCTGCGTGACGCGCCAGAGCGGGGCTGGAGCGCAGGTGCCGATCCTCAGCGTGCGTCGGCGCGTCTCGAGCGAGGACAGTTCGTCTCGCATGCGCCGATAAGTGCGGAGCAGGTCGTCGGCGTAGTCTGCCGCGATGCAGCCCGCCTCGGTGAGCGCCGACCTGTTCGCGGTGCGGCGCAACAGGCCGCAGCCAAGCTCGTCCTCAAGCCGCCGGATGGAGCGGCTGAGCGCAGGCTGGGACATATGGAGCTCGGCGGCGGCGCGGGATATGGATCCCGTTCGTGCGACGCAGGCTATGTGCTCGAGCTGCTCGATGGTCCTGGGCGTCTCCCGTGTTCTGGTGTGTCCTTCTCAGTATGCACGTTATGCATGCTAACTGCTCGAATGCGTAGGGCGCGGCATTCGCTTTTCGCAGCATGATGGTGGGGTCAAAGGACGGTGCGATTAGGCGAGAAGGGAATCTACCATGGCAAACGTTCAGACCGTGACGCTCAACAACGGTATCGAGATGCCGTGCGAGGGCTTCGGGGGTGTTCCAGGTACCCAACCCTGCGGTATGCAAGCAGGCGGTGCTCGACGCCATCGACTGCGGCTATCGCCTCATCGACACGGCGGCGGCCTACATGAACGAGGAGGCGGTGGGCGCCGCCATTCGCGAGAGCGGCGTGCCTCGCGAGGAGCTCTTTGTCACCACCAAGCTCTGGGTGCGGGACGCGAGCTACGAGGGTGCCAAGGCGGCGCTCCAGACCTCGCTTGACAAGCTCGGTCTTGACTACCTGGACCTCTATCTCATCCACCAGCCGCTCGGTGACTACGTGGGGGCCTGGCGCGCCATGGAGGAGGCGTACCGCGCTGGCACCATCCGCGCCATAGGCGTGTGCAACTTCTATCCGGCGCGCTTGGCGGACTTCTGCGAGACCGTCGAGGTGACGCCTGCTGTGAACCAGGTGGAGCTGCACCCGTTCTTCTCACAGGAGGCGGCGCTTGCCACGATGCGCGAGTACGGCGTGGTGCCCGAGGCGTGGGGTCCCTTCGCCGAGGGCAACCACGGCATCTTCACGCACCCCGTCCTCATCGCGATCGGCGAGAAGTACGGCAAGACTGCGGCGCAGGTGGCGCTCAGGTGGAACATCCAGCGCGGTGTGGTGGTTATCCCCAAGTCCGTGCACCGCGACCGCATGGAGCAGAACATCGACGTGTGGGACTTCGAGCTTACCGCAGATGACATGGCGCAGATTGCCGAGCTCACCCTTGACCACAGCGAGATCGTGAACCACGACGATCCGGCGTTTGTGAAGATGCTCCACGGCGTGAGCAGCGTGAGGACTCGTCTTTAGCGACGCAGGCGGACAGGGGACGCTTTGCTGGGAGCATCGATGCTGCCGGCAGAGCGCCCCTTTCCGGAACGTGTGAATCGTTTGAGCTACACGCGCACCACGTAGCCGTCCTTGCGTGGCGCAGCGGCGGGCTCGGGGCCGTCGGCGTAGCCGAGCGCGATGGCGCCCACACCGCGCAGCGCCTCGGGCAGGCCCCACTCCTTGAGGAGCGCCTTGCCCTCCTCGCTGTCGAAGATCTCGCGCTCGCGATGGACCCAACAGCTGGAGAGGCCCACGGCGTGCGCCGCGAGCATGAGGTTCTCGAGCACGCAGGAGCCGTCCTCCACGAAGGTGCCGCGCCCGCCGTCGGAGAGCACCACCACAATGGCCGGCGCGCCGTAGTACGGGTCGGTTTCCTTGCCCATGACGGCGGCGTTGAGCGCGCGCAGGCGCTCGCGGGTCTCGGGGCTCGTCACGGCCACGATCACCGGCGATTGGTGCCCGCCGCCCGTGGGCGCGTAGGTGCCCGCCTCAAGCACGGTGTCGAGCAGCTCTTGGGGGACGGGGTCCGCCTTGTAGCTGCGCACGCTCCTGCGCGTCTTGATGAGGTCGATGAGATCGCTTGCCATACGCTGCCCTTTCTCTCGCCGGAAACCGCGATATAGAAAAACCGCCCATCTGCCCAAGGACAGGTGAGCGGCGAAAAGATGATGGCGGCATCCGGAAAAATCCGCTGGGATTTTCGAGCCCCATTATGGGCACTCCCCACGCCGTGTCAAGCGTCGACAAGAACTTCTCGCCCCTGCTTGACTTCCGCAACCAAGGCCCGTACAGTCAATTCGTCTAAAATCGTGTGGACTTTTCTGGGCGCAAGCCACCTTTTTGCCGCACAACGGAGCTCCGGTTGTGCGGCTTTTTGCGCCGTCAATCACGTGATGACGCGCCAGCCTCCCTCCGAGAGTCCGAGACGCACAGGGCCGAAGCCTCGCGTTGCGGGGCGAGAGACCTGCTATTAGGAGTCAAGGGTAATTCCGGAGACTTTTGATAGGAACCTTGAAAACCGGATATGGGATAAAGGGCGCGAACGGTCACCTCTTCTGCGAGAGGTGACCGGGGAGATGCCCGGCCG
>DXBZ01000169.1 GCA_019116265.1 Candidatus Olsenella stercoravium
ACAGCATCGAGGACGGCGTCAACGCGCGGCTCAGGGCCATGCTCAGGGACCACAGGGGGCTCTCCGTCGAGCGCAGGCTCAAGGCGGTCTTCTGGTGGTGCTACGCGCACAGCCCGGACCCGCTGCCGGCCGCCGAGATCCTGCGCGTCATGCCCACGGACCGGTCGATCGCCGCGATCTACGACCGGCTGGGCGAGCGGCAGAGGCTAGAGGGGGCCATCCCGCGGTGGGGCGACGCCGCCGTGTGGCCGGAGCTCCACCACTCGGAGCCCTACCGGATGGACTGGGACTAGCCGGACACACTTTTTGTCCTATAAGCCTTCTTCTCGTTGAGTATACGAGTTAGCCCACAAGAGCCATCGGGGCAAGGCCTCTTGGCAGCGTTTCCCCAGTTGGCGATGAGACGCCAGGGTCGTGCGCAAGAAAACTCGTACACTCAACGTCGGGCGGCCCGGCGCGCCCCCTTCACGTCGGGCGACCCGGTGCGCCCCCTTCGCCAAGGGCGAGAAGAACCTCAGCTCAGCCGCACGATCTTGGTGCCGTGGACCTCGCTCACGCCGAGGGCTGCGGCGACGGACTCCGCGTTCTCAAAGGTGATGCCGCCGCCGGGCAGGATGATCAGGCGGCCGGCGGCGTGCTCGATCAGGCGCCGCAGGCGGGCGAGGTTGTCTGCGATCGGCGTCCCGGCGGCGCCTCCGTGCGTGAGGATGCGCTCCACGCCTAGGTCAGCGAGGTAGTCGATGGCCTCACGCTGGCGCTCCTCGGAAAGCTCGTCAAAGGCCATGTGGAAGGTCACCGCCACGGGAGACACCTCGGCGCCCTCCCCGTCGGTCACGGGACCGTGCGCCGCCGCGACGAGGCGCGCCGTCATCTCGCGGTCAACGACCGGCTCCCCCGTCTCGGCGTCTGCGGTCAGGCAGCCAAACACGACGCCGTCCACGCCCAAGCTGCGCGCCATCGCCACGTCGTCGAGCATCATCTGCTCCTCGTCAGCGGTGTAGACAAAGTCGCCGCCGCGCGGGCGCGCCATCGCCATGACGGCGGCACCCGTCCGCCGCGCAATCGCGACAGCAGCGCGGATCACACCGTAGCTGGGACTCGTGCCGCCCACGGCAAGGTTGTCACAGAGCTCGATCCTGCCGGCGCCCGCGGCGATCGCCGCCGGCACCCGCTCAACGTTCTCCGCGCAGAACTCCTTCAGCAGCGCCATGAGGTCTCCTCCCATTGCTTGTGGCCGCCACAACGATGATAGCAGGCCCGCAGCGGCGCTAGATGCTCTCCAGCAGCTCCCGCATCGCGGACTGCACCGCGTGATCCGCATTTGATCCGATCACGCGCTGGGCCACCTGCTTCACGGCGTAGCGAGCATTGGCCATCACGCAGGGATGCCCCACAAAGCGCAGCATCGCATAGTCGTTCATCGAGTCGCCAAAGGCCATGACCTCGCTGGGCTCGATTCCCCAGTAGCGCATGACCTGCTCGAGGCCCGTGGCTTTGCTCACGTGGCGCGGCGTCACGTCGATCCAGCGCGAGCCGCTCGGCAGGAAGGTGAACCACTCGGAGAGCTCGCGCTCCAGGACGTAGGCCATGTCCATGATCTGCTCGGGACGATCGCAGCAGATGGCGGCCTTGATGATGCTCACGTCCGGCGACGGCGGGTCAAAGACGCAGATCGCGTCGGGCAGGTCCTTGTCGAGCTCACGGAGATAGCTGCTCTGGTCGTTGAGCAGGTAGGCGTGATGCGCGTCGTAGAGTGCGAGGTGAAGGCAGTCAAAGAGCTGGCACGTCTCAAAGAGCCGCATCACCGAGAGCGTGGAGAAGACCTCGCGGTCCAAGAGGCGTCCGTCGGCGTAGACCTGCGTGCCGAGCGAGGCCACATAGTCCATCTCGTCCGCCACGGGCTCAAAGAACCAGCGCAGCGTGTCGTAGCGCCGACCGGAGCTGGCCACAAAGCGCACGCCCTTCTCGGCCAGGCGGTGAATCAGCTCGAAGGTCTCCTCGGGAACCCGGGCGTCCTCGTCGAGCAGGGTGCCGTCCATGTCGGATGCGATGAGCTTGATCACAGGGTCTCCTCCCTCAGAAACGCGGGCTGCTCGCCCGCTCTTGTCGCCCGCGCAATCTCAAAAAGCGCGTCCGCCACGCCCTCGTCGGCACTCGCGCCCACGCGGTGACGTGCGGTGCGCAGCACCTCGTCCGTGGCGTTGGCCACGGCAACGGAGTGCGGGACCTTGCGCATGATCGTGAGGTCGTTCTCCGCGTCGCCAAAGACGGCGACCTCGTCGAGGCCAACACCCAGCGCCTCCAGCAGGACCTCCAGGCCATCTGCCTTGGAGACGCCCGCCGGCAGCACGTCAAACCACTCTGGGAAGGGCGAGACGACCCTCACCTCGGGCGCCGCCTCGGCAACGAGCGCACGACAGCGCTCCATGCGTTCCGGGGGTCCGGGGCAGGCTATGGTCGCCGCGATGACGTCCTCGTCGGGCACCACGTCGGCGACCCTGCCGGCAAAGGAGCAGCGCCGCGCAAAGACCTCGAGCTCCTCACGCGTTGCGCCCACGCCGTAGGCGGGGTTAGTGAGGTCGGTGGCCTCCGGATAGCACACCAAGAACATGCCCTTCTCGCCACGAAGCGCCTCGTCGATGCGCACCAGCGACTCATGGTCGAGAAGAACGGTGCGCACGTAGCGCCCGTCTGCGCGCACGCGCTTGCCGTTGGAGAAGATGCCCGTCATGAAGCCGCTCTCGTCCCCCTGGAAGAAACGCATGAGCTCCACGTAGTCACGGCCCGTGGCAGGCCCAAAGAGGACGCCGGCGTCGAGCACCTCGTGAATTGCCTCGCGGGTACGCGCCGAGACGCGCCCCTGCCCAAACGGGACGAGCGTGTTATCCATGTCCGAGAGGACAAGCCTGATCACGGAAACCTCCTAGTTCTTCCGCGGCAACAGGTCAAAGCGGTCGATGCTCATGATGATCTGCTCCACGTCCACGATGCCCAGAAGGGTCACCGCGCGGCGGCCGCCCACCCACACGACGAGGTTCCTAAAGCCCCTGCCCACGCGCAGGCCCGACCACTCGAGCCGGTCGATCTGGTCGTAGCGCACCCAGACCTTGGGGCCGAGCGGCGGCGTGACCGCCATGCTGTCGCTGAAGGTCGAGACGCGGTAGCGGCAGATGAGGCTCCACATGACAAAGCAGGTGACGAGAAACGCATCAAAGAAGGCGAGCGCCATGACCTCGTCGGCAAGAAACACGTCCTGGTCGCAGAGCCAGGCTACGAGCAGCCCCAAGGCCGCCATGAATGACATGGCGAGCACGAGCGACCGGGTGAACTCCGCCGAGACGACGTAGGTGTCGTGGTGGCTGTGGTGGCGCTCGGCGATGCGGACGTTGCCCACGTGCTCGACCACGAGGGCAACGAGAGGCACGACCAGGGCAACGGCGACGAGCAGCGTCCTGCCCAAGCTAGGCCTCCTCGCTCGGGGCGACAACGAACTTGGCGACGAGGCGCTCGAGCAGGTCGACCGTGAGCTCGAGGCTGCGCACCGGCACGAACTCACGCACGGAGTGGGCGTTGTAGCCGCCGGTGGCGATGTTGGGGCAGGGCAGCCCGCGGAAGGTGAGCTGGGCACCGTCGGTGCCGCCGCGCGCGGGCACGAGCACGGGCTCGACGCCGACCTCGCGATTGGCCTCGAGGGCGTAGTCGATGAGGCACCTCTCTGCCTCGCCGAACTTCTCGGCCATGTTGCGGTACTGCTCGCGGAAGCTCACCGTGACCGTGCCCTCACCGTAGCGGTCGTTGAGAAACGCAGCGATCCTGCGGAAGGTCTCCTTGCGGGCATCAAAGTCCGCCGCCTCGAAGTCGCGCAGGATGTAGGAGAGCGTGACGTCCGCAGCCGTGCCCTCGATGTCGGTGGGGTGATAGAAGCCCTCGCGACCCTCCGTGTGCTCGGGGCGCTCAAAGGCGGGGACCAGCTGCTGGAACTCGGAGGCGACCGTGATCGCGTTGACCATCACGTCTTTGGCGCTGCCCGGATGCACCATCACGCCACGCACGACGACCGTGGCCTCGCAGGCTGAGAAGCACTCGTAGTTGAACTCGCCGAGGGTCTCGCCGTCCACGGTGTAGCCCCAGCGCGCCCCGAGCGTGTCGAGGTCGAGCAGCTCCGCGCCGTGGCCGATCTCCTCGTCGGGGACAAAGGCGACCTTGATCGTGGGATGCGGCAGCTCAGGGTTGGCCACGAGGCGGGCGAGAAGCGCACAGATCTCGGCGACGCCAGCCTTGTCGTCGGCCGAGAGGAGCGTGGTGCCGTCGGAGCAGACTATGTCCTGGCCGACAAACTGTGCGAGGTCGGGGACCTGGTCGGGCGTAGTCTGGACCGGCTCGCCGTTCACGATTCCCGCCACGAGCGGGCCGCCCTCGTAGTGGACCACGTGCGGGCGCACGCCGGCGGCGGGAGCATCGGGCGAGGAGTCGATATGAGCGCAGAGCAGGAGCGCCGGGCACTTCTCGGCACCGGCGGAGGCGGGAAGCGTGCCCGTGACGTAGGCATGCTCGTCCACGACAACGTCCGCGCAGCCAATCTCGCACAGCTCGTCGCCCAGAAAGCGCGCCATCTCGTGCTGGCGCGTCGTGGACGGGGTCACGTCCATGTTGTCGGGGTCGGACTGCGAGTCAACCTGCACGTAGCGCATGAAGCGCTCAAGGACGTCGGACATGGGTTCTCCCAGGGGGTCGCGGCTTTTCACGCCTGCTAGTCTAGCGCAGGGGCGCCCGCGCCGCGTCAGCGCGCCGTAACTTCACGCCGACCCCGCCCCGGGCGGCGGCCGTTTTGCGTATGCTTCTGTGCAGGGCGACGGGAGGCGAGCATGAGGCGCAGCAACGAACGGCAGGAGGCGATTCGCTCGATCGTGCGCGGGCAGTCGGTCCGCACGCAGGGGGAGCTCGTGGAGGCGCTCGCCGAGCGGGGGTTCGCCTGCACGCAGTCGACCGTCTCGCGCGACGTCTCCGAGATGCACCTCCGGAAGCTCGCGGGCGGGCTCTACGTCCTCGAGGAGGACCTCAACCTGCAGCTCGTGCTCTCGGAGTTCGTGGTGGAGGCGAGAAGCGCCCCGGGGCAGAGCCTCGTGGTGGTGCTCACCCAGCCCGACACCGCCCCGAGCGTGGCGCGCGCCGTCGACGAGGCGCGCCTCGCGCACGTGCTCGGCACGGTCGCCGGCAGCGACACCGTGTTCGTGGCGACCGACTCCCCCGCCGGCGCGGACGAGGTCAGGGGCCTCGTCACCTCCCTCGCGGCGAGCGGCTAGCGCGGCCCCGAGGCTGCCTGACCGGCGATCGCGGCGAAGACCGGCGCGAGGTAGCGCCCCACGCCCGACTCGTCGCAGGAGGAGGTCAGGTGGTCGGAGACGACCTTGACCTCGGGGGTCGCGTTGCCCATGGCCACGCCGTCCCCCGCGGCCTCGAGCATCGTGCGGTCGTTGTCGCCGTCACCGAAGGCGATGCACTCCCCCGCCGAGACTCCCAGGTGGTCGCAGAGCCAGCGCAGCCCCGCGCCCTTGTGCGCGGAGCGGTCGGTGATCTCGATGTTGCAGGGCAGCGACGAGGTGCGCCTGAGGGCGGGCTCGGAGTCGACGAGCTCGCAGACCGCGTCGCGGTCCTCGTCGCGCCAGTAGAAGACGTTCAGCCGGCACACGTCCCCGATGCGCGCGAGCTGGTCCTCGAGGCTCCCGTCGTACACGGTCCGCACCCCGCGGACGAACTCCTTGGTGGCGTCGCTGAGCTCGAGGCGGTCGATCAGCGGGTAGCGCTCGCGCTGCGTGTAGACGGTCCCGTCGGCGAAGAGGTCGAAGGTGATCGGGCGGTCGCGCAGCCTCCGGTAGAGGTCGAGCACCAGGTCCTTCTCGATGGTCACCTCGCGCAGGGTCCTCCCGGTGGCGACGTCGGCCACGACGGCGCCGTTTGCGCAGACGGCGTAGCGCACGCTGGGATGGCGGAGCAGCTCGGCCGGCAGGCCCGCGAGGTTGCGCCCGGTGCAGGGGACGAACATGACCCCCAGGGAGGCCGCCGCGTCGAGCGCGGACGCGTTCTCGGGCGAGATGGCCTTCTCGGAGTCGAGGAAGGTCCCGTCCATGTCGACGAACACGAGCTTAACCACTGCGTCTCCTTAGGTCGCTCGCCCCCTGGGTCACGAGAAGCGCACCCGGTCCGCAAACGTCACGCGGTTGGGCGGCTCCTTGCCGTCCTTGAAGGCGATGATGTTGTCGGCCACCACGTCGCCCATGCGCCGGTTGGCCTCGAGCGTCGCCGAGCCGATGTGCGGGGTCGTGAGGACGTTGGGCAGCTCGTAGAACTTGGGCAGCGTCGGCGGTTCGCGCTCGTAGACGTCGACGGCGTAGCCCCCCAGACTGCCCGAGAGCAGCGCGCGCTCGAGCGCGGACTCACGCACGATTCCGGCGCGCGCCGTGTTGATGAGCAGCGCGCCCTCCTTCATGCGGCGAAACTCGCGGGCACCCAACAGGTTGCGCGTCGCCGAGGTGAGCGGCGCGTGGATGGTCACGACGTCGGACTTCTCGAGCAGCTCGTCGAGGCCCGTGTAGAGCAACCCGTAGTGGGACGCCTCGGGGCGCTGGACGATGTCGTAGCCCAGGATGTCCATCCCAAAGCCCATCGCGCGCGCCGCGACCGCCATGCCGATAGCGCCCACGCCGATGATCCCGATGGTCTTGCCGTAGAGGCTCCTCCCGGGGATCTTGTTCCACACGCCGGACTTGAGCTGCGTCACGGTCTGGGTGATCATGCGGGCCAGGTCGAGGATGAGCGCAAAGGTGAGGTCGGCCGTCTCCTCGCGGTTGGCCCCGGGGGTGTTGGTGATCGTGATGCCGCGCCGCACCGCGGCGGCGAAGTCGATGCCGTCGAAGCCCGCGCCGTGGCGCGCGACGAGCCTCAGCCTGGGAAGCCTGTCCATGGTCGCGGCGTCCAGGTAGTCGTTGCCGAGCACGATGGCGTCGCTGTCGTGCGCGTGCTCGACGATCTCGTCCCCAGAGAGCGGACGGCCGTACGGGTTGACGCGCACCGTGCACCCCGCCGCCTCGAGTCGCTCGACCGCGCTTGTGTCAAAGATGCCAAACGTCGCCGCACACGACGCGACAACAAACGAATCCGACACGTCGTGTCCCTTTCCCATAATGCACACCGTCCGGAGGGTATTTTACCCCTTGGCCGCCGCCACGAGCCTCGAAGACGCGGCGGAGTCCCGACAGCGCACACAAAGAGGGGCACGGGGGCCGGGCGACGCCATCTCCCAGAGCGCCGCCCGACCCCGGCAGGACCGAGCGCGTCGGGCTACCCGATGACCGCGCCCGTCTTGGCCGAGCTCACCTGCCTGGCGTAGCGCGCCAGCAGGTGCCCGCCGTTCTCGTGGACAACGGGCTTCCAGCCCTGCTTGCGGCGGGCGAACTCCTCGTCGGAGACCTCGACCTCGATGAGGTTGCGGGTGAGGTCGATGTTGATCTTGTCGCCGTTCTCGACGAGGGCGATGGGTGCCCCGTCGAAGGCCTCGGGGCACAGGTAGCCGACCGAGAGGCCGCCCGAGGCGCCGGAGAAGCGCCCGTCGGTGATGACGGCGGAGTCGGGGATGCCCTTCATGATCTCGGTGACGCGGTGGAGCTCCTTCATTCCGGGACCGCCCTTGGGGCCCTCGTAGCGAATGATCACGCCCGTGCCCGGCTTGATGGCGTGGGCGTTGTAGGCCTCGAAGGCCTCCTCCTCGGAGTCAAAGACCATGGCGGTGCCGCTCCAGACGTGCTGGTCGGCGGGCACGGCGCTGGTCTTGACGAGCGCGCCCTCGGGGGCAAGGTTGCCGTAGAGCACCTGGATGCCGTTGGCCACGGAGGCGGGGTCGTCCTGGGTGCGGATGACCGAGCGGTCGCAGCGCAGCACCGAGGTCTCGAGGTTCTCCGCGAGCGTCTTGCCCGTGACCGTCATGACCGAGGTGTCCAGGTCGCCCGCGATGGTCTCGAGGACGGCGGGGATGCCACCGGCCTTGTACAGGTTCACGCATGAGATGTCCCCGTTGGGCACCACGTTGCAGATGACCGGCGTCTTGGACGTGATCTCGGCGACCTGCGTCCAGGTGCACTCAAGCCCCAGCTCGGCGGCGAGCGCCGGCAGGTGGATGAGGGCGTTGAGCGAGCCGCCGATGGAGGCGAGCAGCTTGACCGTGTTGTCGATCGCGGCCTGGGTCATGATGTCGGACGGCTTGATGCCGCGGCGGACGAGGTCGACCACGGCGGCGCCGGTCTGGCGGGCCGAGAAGCGCCGCTGGCTCGTGGACGAGGGCCACAGCGCCCCGTTGGGCAGCATCATGCCGAGGCCCTCGGTGAGGCACCCCATGGTGTTGGCGGTGCCCAGGAACGGGCAGACGCCGGGACCGGTGTAGTAGCGCAGAGTGCCCTCGATGACGTCGCGCTCGGTGGCCTCGCCGGCCAGGAAGCGCGCGCGCAGGGCCTTGGACTCGGAGGGCTTGATCTCGTCGTAGCACGGCCCGCAGGTCACCAGCGCAGCCGGCAGGTCGATGCGGGCGGCCGCCATGAGCATGGCGGGGATAATCTTGTCGCAGCTGCCGAGGTAGACCACGCCGTCGAAGCAGCCCTCGCCCACGATCATGGCCTCGCAGGAGTCCGCGATGATCTCGCGGTGGGGCAGGCAGTAGCGCATGCCCGCGTGGCCCTGGGCGATGCCGTCGCACATGCCGATGGTGTTGAACTCGATCGGCTCGCCGCCGGCCTCGAGCACGCCCTTCTTGACCTCCTCGGCCAGCTTCCTGAGCGGCTCGTGACCCGGGCAGACCTCGTTCCAGCTGTTGGCGATGGCGATGAGGGGCTTGTCGGGGTTCTCGAGCGAGTCCACGGCGACGCCGGCTGCGGCCAGGTGGGCTTTTGAGATAGCTCGCTGGAAGGGCTCCAGCTTGTCGATTGCACGTTCCATGGTTTCCCCCTCTGGGTACGTGGCGGGCACCACCCGACCGGCGGCACCCGCCACCTCAAACGAGATGGGTGACTACTCCATCTCCTCGTACTCGGCGGCGTAGGCCTCGATCTTGTCCATGCCGATCTTCTTCTCGACGAGGAACCACACGGCGACGAAGATGACGACGGCAACCGGAACGAGGATGATTGCGTTCTCGGAGATGCAGGTCCAGAAGACGATCGCAGTCTGCGTCAGCGACGGGCCGGCCATGGAGGCGATCTGACCGTCGAAGGACAGGCCGGTGGAGGTGGCCAGGTCCGTGAGGTAGGGCGCGGCGAAGGTGCCGGCGTACAGGATCGCGGCCATCACCGGGATGGAGATGAGGATCGAGCGGAAGACGTTGCCGCGGCACAGCGCCACGACCAGCGCCACGCGGAAGGTGACGACGGAGAGGTCGGCGAGCGGCATCATGCGGTTGCCCGGGAGGATGAAGGCGAGGAAGATCGTGACCGGGATCATGATGAGGGCCGTGGTGATGACCTCGGGGTTGCCCACGACGACCGCGGCGTCAAGGCCGATGGAGAGCGACTGGCCGCCGAAGTGCTTGGTCGTGAACTTCTGGGCGCCGTCGGAGATGGGCATGAGGCCCTCGACGAACATGGCGGTCATCTTGGGCATGAGCACCATGACGGCGGCGACGTTGACGCCGGTGAGGAAGATCTGGTCGACCGGCATGAGGGCCAGGGCGCCCATGGCGCAGCCCAAGATCAGGCCGAGCATCATCGGGTCACCGAAGATGCCCAGGTACTTCTGGACGTTGCGGATGGAGACGTTGACCTTGTTGAGGCCGGGGATGCGGTCGATCACCCAGTTGAGCGGCGCGGCGATGATGATCGAGGAGGTGTAGGAGATCGTCGGGAGCGTGACGTCGGGGATGCCGAAGAAGTGCTCGATCAAAGGCGAGGTCCAGTCGGCGAACTTGAGCGTCATGACGGCGGTGAAGGCCGTTGCGACGAGGGCCCAGACGATGTTGTTGGTCACGAAGAACACCAGGATGCCGGCGATCATCATGTGGTGGTAGTTCCAGATGTCGACGTCCATGGTCTTGGTGAGCTTGAGGACCAGCATGAGGATGTTGATGCCGAGGATCTCAAAGACCAGGAAGGCAACGATCGGCGATGCCCAGGTGACCGAGGAGATGGCGCCCCAGCCCACGTCGGTGACATCGAGGTTGAGGCCAAAGTTGGCGACCATCGCGCTCGCCGCCGGCGAGACCGCGGACTTGAGCAGGTTCACGAGCAGGTTGATGCCCACGAAGCCGCAGGTGATGGTGATGCCGCTCTTGAACGCCTTGCCGATGTTCATGCGGAACACAAGGCCGATGATCGTGATGATGATCGGCAGCATGACGTAGGCGCCGGCGTTGATGAGCGCCTGGAAGACAGTGCTGACTGTCTCGAGGAATGCGTCCATGCCTTTCCTTTCTCACGTTTGGGACGGTCGGGTGACGCGCGGGCCGACGAGGCCCGCGCGTCGGCGGATGCGCGCGGGGCGCCGGCTAGTCCTTGAGCGCCTCGACGATCTTGTCGAGCGTGGCCTGCTCGTTCATGCCGGTGAGCAGGGCGATGGCCATGATGATCGGGGTCTTGACGTCGGCGTCCTTGAACTTGCCGGAGGTGACCACGAGGTCGTAGTCGTTGGCCTTGTCGTGCAGCTCGAGCATCTTGCACTGGGTGACCTGGATGGCCACGCCGTGATCGGCGCAGTAGTCCTTGATCTTTGCCGCCACGACGGTGGAGGTTGCGACCCCGTTTCCGCAGGCCACGAGAACACGCTTTGCCATTTCTCTTCCTTTCTCCTTGCGAGAGCATCTCAGCGCACCCCTGTGGTGCGCCGCTGACCCTGTGGGTGCGCGCTAGGCGAGCAGCGCGCCGGCGAGCGAGAAGACCTCGTCGGCGTCTGCGGCAGCGATGACCTTGCCGACGAGCTCCTGGTCCTGGACGAAGGCGATCACCTTCTGGAGCATCTCGAGGTGGGCGTGCGCCTCGGTGAGGGCGAGCATGCACACCACGGAGACCCCGCACGTCTCGTCGGGCTCGTCCATCTTGTGCCAGTCGACGGGATGCGCCAGGACGCCCATGCACATGGCCGCCCGGTTCACGTTGACGACGTCGCAGTGCGGGATGGCCACGTTGAGGCCGCCCATGTCGAGCGCGGTGGGGAAGTTCGCCTCGCGGTCGACGATGGCCTGGGCGTAGGTGTCCTTCACGTAGCCCTGCTCCTCGAGGGCGGCCGCCAGGCGGCGCTCGACGTCCTCGCAGGTAAGGCCCTCCTCGTCGATGCGGACGACGAGCGAGCTGTCAAAGCTCAGATCTGCCATGCTCTTCTCTCCTTCTTCTCTCTTGCTTTCCCTGCGTCCGCGCGCGGACGCCTACCAGACGACGCACTCCTCGAGCCTGCGCACGGAGGCGGCGAGCTTGGCGGAGTCGCACGCCTCGATGTCCACCGGGTCGAAGATGCCCGATCCGATGCCGGCGTAGGTGGCGCCCTTGTCGAAGTAGGACTGGACGTTGGCGACGTTCACGCCGCCCACGACCATGAGCGGGAGCCTCCCGAGCGGCGCCTGCACGGCCTTGATGTAGTCGGGGCCGAGCTGGCCCGCGGGAAACACCTTTACGATGTCGGCGCCCATGTCGATCATCTGCTGGATCTCGGTGGGGCTGAAGGCGGCCGGCACGGTGATGACGCCCGCCTCGCGGGCGAGGCCAAAGATCTCGGGGGTGAACATGATCGGCGAGAGCATGAACTCGGCGCCCGCGTCGATCGCCTGGCGCGCGAGCTCGGCGTTCTTGACCGTTCCGGCGCCCACGTGGACCTCCGAGCCAAACTCCCTGCGCGCCTGCGCGATGGACTCCATCGCGTGCGGGGAGTTGCTGGCCACCTCGATGGAGTTGACCTTGGTGCCCACCAGCTGCTCCACGACGCTCATGACCTGCTTGGTCTCGTAGCCGCGAAGGATGACGGTCACCTTGGGAAGAACGAGCTCGCTCATGTCTGCCTCCTCTGTCCTGGTGCGTTGCCTTGATTCTATGTCTGCATATTCTTCTTTCAAAATTCTGGTGTTCTACACATTTTTTGCATACGCAGACGAGGAGAGAAGTGCGGGCGACAGGAGCCTCTTTCGTTGATTCAGTTGATGCGCAACGCGGTCATTTCTCCTATAATTAGGCCAGTTTTCAGGTATTTATTGCGCTGAAACCCGTCTGTCACTCTTTCGTGTCAGACGAGCTCCCCTAGGACGCAGTCTCAACCGCTAGTTACTCGTCCGCAATATGTATTGAATAGTATTTCAATACTACTGCATGTTTATTGCGAAATGCTTACAATTCTCCATTTTTTCTCCATATTTATGCGCAAGAATGGCGCCGACACGGGGCGCCGACGACTGGAGAGACATGGAGTTTGGTTCAACGCTCGCCAAGCTACGCGAGGGACGGGGCTGGTCGCAGGCCAAGCTGGCCGAGAAGGCCGGCGTGAGCCAGGAGACCATCGCCGCATGGGAGGGCGGCAGGGAGTTTCCCGCCCAGGAGCAGCTCCTCGCGCTCGCCAAGGCGCTCAAGGTCAAGATCTCCCTCCTCATCGAGGGCGACGAGGAGCTCATGGTCAAGGTCATCGAGGGGACCGACGTCTACGAGACGGCCGTCATGGGCATCATCTCGGCGGTGACCGTGGCGTGCGCGCTCGCGCTCATCGCCCTCTCCCACACCGACCAGGCTGCCCTGGAGATAGCCGTCCGCGTCACCGAGGCCATTCTCATCGTTGGCCTGCTCGCCCTCGTCTGGCAGCGGCGCAGCCCCCGCGCGCAGCGCGCCAAGGCGTTTCGCGACGCGCTCGAGGCGGCCGACGGCTCCCAGACCGCCTTCGTCCTCAAGCGCAGGGCGGGCCGCAACACTGGCAACACCGTCATGCAGTTCGTGCTCGGCGCGATCATCGCCGTCACGCTGATCGTTCTTCTCGGCATCATCATGCCCGAGTCGCGCCTGCCCTGGGTGATGCTCTAGCGCCCGGGGCGTCGGGGCTCAGGCGAGCAGCGGCTCGAGGTAGCGCGCGACCCCGGCAAGCTCGCAGCGCGGCGCCACGTGACGGGCGTGCTCCCTGACCTCGGGGGAGGCGTTTTCCATGGCGACCGCGTCGCCCGCGACGTCGAGCATGGAGACGTCGTTTTCCGAGTCGCCAAAGGCGACGGTGTCTGCGACGTCGACGCCGAGGCGCCCGCAGAGCCACAGCAGCGCCGTCCCCCTGGTTGCCTCCGCGCTCGTCACCTCGAGGTTCATCGGTATCGACGAGGCGCCGAAGAGGCCGGGACGCACGGCCACCGCGTCCCGCGTCGCCCTGCGGCCGCGCTCGTCCGCAAAAAGGACGTTGACGCGACAGATCGAGGGGACGCGCTCGATGAGCTCCTCGGTGCCGCAGTCGACGAAGGTGCGCTGTGAGAGCACCATGCGGCGCGTGGCCTCGGTCATCTCGACCAGGTCGTAGAGCGGCAGGTTCTCGCGCGAGGCGAAGACGCCCTACGGGGTGAAGAGGTCGAAGGCGACGCGCTGGCCGCGGACGTCTGCGTAGAGCGCGCGGACGAGGGACTTGCTGATGGGCACCTCGCGTATGGCCCGGCCCGATCGAACGTCGTAGACGAGCGCTCCCCCGCCGCAGACGGCGTGGCGCACGGAGGGGTGCTCGACGAGCTCGCGGGGGACGCCCCGCAGGCTGCGGCCGGTGCAGGGGACGAACTGGACCCCGCGCTCGGCGGCAACGTCGAGGATGCGGAGGTTGTCTCGCGGGATGGTCTTGTCGGGGCCCACGAACGTGTCGTCCATGTCGATGAAGACCAGTCTGACCACAGCGCCCCCTCCTTCCAGGCTCCCATGATAGCGCGTGCGGGTTATGGACGGTTTCGGGCCGGAAGGCGTCCGCGTCCCGCACGCGTTTCGGGTTGGTGCGGGTTGCAGTCGGTTTCGGGCCGGAAAGCGTCCATAACCCGCACGCGTGCCCGGGACGGGCGCGCGGCCCGGGGCCCGAACGAGCGACGCCCGCGTCCCGGGCGATGCCGGGACGCGGGCGAGACCGGACGGGCCGATGCCCCTCCCCTACTTGCTGACGCCAGTCCTTCGCTTGGCCTCCTCGATCTGGGCGAGCTGCTCGGGCGTGAGCTCGATGCCGCCGCCGTGACCGTGC
This sequence comes from Candidatus Olsenella stercoravium, assembly GCA_019116265.1. Taxonomy (GTDB): domain Bacteria; phylum Actinomycetota; class Coriobacteriia; order Coriobacteriales; family Atopobiaceae; genus Thermophilibacter; species Thermophilibacter stercoravium. The sequence continues at coordinate 14,197 of DXBZ01000169.1, forward strand.
ACGCCGCAGGCCGAGCCGCCGCCCGTCGCCACGGAGTCGTCGAAGCGCGTGCTGCCCGTGTAGGGCGCCACGGCGTCGTTGGTCACCGGGTCGGCCGGGTTCTCCAGACGGAAGCCGCCCTCGCGATTGGTGCGATAGTTCTCCTTGGCCACGCTGATCATGAGCTTGATGCGGTTGAGCTGGTTGACCTCGGAGGCGCCGGGGTCGTAGTCAACAGCCACGATGTTGCTCTCGGGGTGCATCTGGCGCAGGCGCTTGATGACTGACTTGCCCACCACGTGGTTGGGCAGGCACGCAAACGGCGAGCAGCACACGATGTTGGGCGTGCCGGTCTCGATGAGGTCGCACATCTCGGCCGTGAGCAGCCAGCCCTCACCCATCGTGTTGCACAGCGAGAGCACTTGCTCCGCCTTGCCGGCGAGCTCGAAGATGTCCGGGTAGGGCGAGAAGCGCGTGGTCTTTGCGAGCATCTTGTTGATGGGCTCACGGAAGCCCTCGATGAGCTTGATTCCCGCCATGTGCGACAGGCGACTCGTGGCCTTGGTGCCCAGCTCGGCGTTGGTGTTGATGGCGTTGGTCATGCCAAAGAGGAAGAAGTCCACCAGACCCGGCACGTTGGCCTCGCAGCCCTCCTGCTCGATGACCTTGACCACCTGGTTGTTGGCCGTGGGGTGGAACTTGACCAGGATCTCGCCCACCACGCCCACGCGCGGCTTGGAGCGGTCGTTCACGAGCGGCAGCGCCTCGAAGGCGTCGACCGTGCGCTGGCAGAGATCGTAGAAGCGCTTGCGTCCGCCACCCACGATCACGCCCTTGGCGTCGGCCATCATGCGGTCGTAGAGCGCGTCGGCCGCTCCGGGCTCGGCCTCGTAGGGGCGCACGCGGTAGAGCAGCTGCATGATGAGGTCGCCGTAGAGCAGGGCGTAGACGGCCTTGATGAGCAGGCCGGGGTCCTTGAGGACGTTGAAGCCGGGGTTCTTCTCGTCCAAGCCGGAGGCTGCGGTGAGAGAGATCACCGGGATCTCCGGATGGCCGGAGTCCTTGAGGGCCTTACGGATGAGCGCAATGTAGTTGGTGGCACGGCAGCCGCCACCGGTCTGGGTGATGACCACGGCAAGGCGCGACAGGTCGTACTCGCCGGAGAGCACCGCCTCCATGATCTGGCCCGTAACCAGAATCGACGGGTAGCAGATGTCGTTGTTGACGTACTTGAGGCCAGCCTCGACGGCACCCTGGTCCACGGAGGGCAAGAGCACCACGTTGTAGCCGCTGCTCTTGAACAGCTCCTCGATGAGGTCAAAGTGGATCGGCGCCATCTGCGGAACGAGGATCGTGTAGCCCGCCTTCTGCATGTCCTCGGTGTAGCGGACCTTCTCGAAGGCGGCACTGGCGGCCTCGCGATACACGGGCACGCGGCCCTCCTGCGTGGCGCGGGCGCGCTCGAGCGAGCCGTCGGCGTTCTTGACGCCCACGGGCTCGACCTCGCGGACCTCGCCGCGACTGGCCGCGCGGCGCAGCTCGTCGCGCTGCTCGGTGAGGGCGGCCATGAGCGAGCGGATGCGGATGCGGGCCGCGCCCAGGTTGGAGACCTGGTCGATCTTGAGGACGGTGTAGATCTTGCCGGAGGCCTCCAGAATCTCCTGGACCTGGTCGGTGGTCAGGGCGTCGAGGCCGCAGCCAAACGAGAAGAGCTGGATGAGGTCGAGATCGTTTCTGGACGCCACGAAGCGCGCCGCGCGGTAGAGGCGGCTGTGGAACATCCACTGGTCGATCACGCGGATGGGGCGCTCGGGCGTCATCTTGTGCGCGACGGAGTCCTCGGTGAGCACCGCAAAGCCAAAGGAGTGCACCAGCTCGGGGATGGCGTGGTTGATCTCGGGGTCGTTGTGGTAGGGACGGCCGGCGAGCACGATGCCGTGGGCGTCGTGCTCCTCGATCCAGCGCAGGGCCTCGTCGCCGGCGCGGTGCATCGCGTCCTTGAAGGCGAGGTCGGCCTCCCAGGCAGCGTTGACGGCCTCGTCGATCTCGGCGCGGGTGATGTGGGCACCGCGCACGCGACCGCGCCCGGCCTCCGCGTCCTTCTCGCGCTGCTCGGAGACCAGCTCGTAGAGGCGGCGCTTGAGCTCCTTCTTCTTGTCATACGGGATGAACGGGGCCAAGAACTCGATCTTGGAGCCCGTGCCGAGCTCGTCGACGTTCAGGCCGAGCGCCTGCGGGTAGCTCATGACGATCGGGCAGTTGTAGTGGTTGGTCGCGCCCTCGTCCTCCTGGCGCTCCCAGCGGATGCAGGGCATCCAGATGAAGTCCGGGTCCTTCTCGATGAGGTTCATGATGTGGCCGTGGGAGAGCTTGGCCGGGTAGCACACGCTCTCGGACGGCATGGACTCGATGCCCGCGTCATAGGTCTTGGCCGAGGTCTGGTCTGAGAGCACCACCGAGAAGCCCAGCTTGGTGAAGAACGCGTGCCAGAACGGGTAGTTCTCGTACATGTTGAGCGAGCGCGGAATGCCCACCGTGCCGCGCGGCGCCTCGTCGGCGGGGAGCACCGGACGGTCGAAGAGCAGCTTGTTCTTGAACTCAAAGAGGTTGGGCGCCTCGTTCTTCTTGGCCTTGGAGCCGCCGGCGCCCTTCTCGCAGCGGTTGCCGGTGATGAAGCGACGGCCGCCGCCAAAGTCGTTGATCGTGAGCAGGCAGTTGTTGGAGCAGCGACCGCAGTGGACGTTGGTGTGCTTGACCTGCAGGTTGTCGATATCCTCACGGGAGAGAATCTGCGAGGTCCCATAGGAGCCGGCACGGTCGCGGGCGAGAAGGGCGGCGCCGTAGGCGCCCATGCAGCCCGCGATGTCCGGGCGGATGACGTCACGACCGGTCAGGACCTCAAAGGCGCGCAGGGTGGCGTCGGACATGAAGGTGCCGCCCTGGACGACGCACCACTGGCCGATCTCGTCAAAGTCGCGCAGCTTGATGACCTTGAAGAGGGCGTTCTTGATGACGGAGTAGGACAGTCCCGCCGCCACGTCGCCGATCGTCGCGCCCTCCTTCTGCGCCTGCTTGACGCGGGAGTTCATGAAGACGGTGCAGCGGCTGCCCAGGTCCACGGGGCTCTTGGCACCCACGGCCGCCTGCGCGAACTCCTGGACGCTCATGTTCATGGACACGGCAAAGCTCTCGATGAAGGAGCCGCAACCCGAGGAGCATGCCTCGTTGAGCATGATGTGCTCGATGACGCCGTCCTTGACCTGCAGGCACTTCATGTCCTGGCCGCCGATGTCGAGGATGAACTGGACATCCGGCACAAAGGCCTTGGCGCCGCGCAGGTGGGCGACGGTCTCGATCTCGCCGGAGTCGGCGCGCAGGGCCTCGATCAGGATCTGCTCGCCGTAGCCGGTGGTGGTCACGTGACCGATCGTGCAGCCCTCGGGCAGGCGGTCGTAGATGCCGTCCATGATGTGCCGGGCGGTGCCGAGCACGTCGCCGTTGTTGTTGCCGTACCAGGTGTAGAGGAGCTCGCCGGACTCACCGACCACCGCGCACTTCATCGTGGTGGAGCCGGCGTCGATGCCGATGAACACGCGGCCCTGGTACGTGGCGAGCTCACCCTTGGGGACCACCTGCTTGTCGTGGCGCTCCTTGAACTCCTGATAGTCCTTCTCGGACTCAAAGAGCGGCTCGAGGCGCGCGACCTCGGAGCCCTGGACGTCCCTGAGCTCCTCGAGGAGGCGAATCACCTCGTCAAAGGTGACGTACTTCTCGGACTCGCCGGCGAGCGCCGCGCCCGTGGCCACAAAGAGGTGCGCGTTCTCGGGCACGATGATGTGCTCGTCGTCGAGGTTGAGCGTGAGGTAGAAGCGCTTGCGGAGCTCCGAGAGGTACTGGAGCGGGCCGCCGAGAAACGCGACGTGGCCGCGGATGGGGTGGCCGCACGCCAGGCCGGAGACCGTCTGGTTGGCAACGGCCTGGAAGATGGAGGCGGCGATGTCGGCAGGCTTTGCGCCCTCGTTGAGCAGAGGCTGGACGTCGGACTTGGCAAAGACGCCGCAGCGGGAGGCGATCGGGTGGATCTGCGTGGCGTCCTTGGCAAGCTCGTTGAGGCCTGCGGCGTCGGTGTGCAGCAGGCTCGCCATCTGGTCGATGAAGGCGCCCGTGCCGCCGGCGCAGGTGCCGTTCATGCGCTGCTCGATGCCGTTGTCGAAGTAGATGATCTTGGCGTCCTCGCCGCCGAGCTCGATAGCGCAGTCCGTCTGGGGGATGAGCGTCTCCACGGCGCGCTTGGAGGCGATGACCTCCTGGACAAACTCCAGGCCCAGCCAGTTGGCGAGCAGCATGCCGCCGGAGCCGGTGATCGAGACGCGCATGGGCGCGGCGCCGATCACCTTGCGGGCCCGGGCGAAGAGCTCCTTGGCCGTGGCGCGGACATCGGTGTGGTGGCGCTCGTAGTTGGCGTAGACGAGGTTGTCGTTGTCGTCGATGACGGCGAGCTTGACCGTGGTGGAGCCCACGTCGATGCCCAGGCGCAGGTGCGCGTGGCCAAAGTCAGTGGGACGCGCCGGGGAGAGCTCGGCGCCGTCCGCCTTGAGCTCGAGCGGCTTGCGCGCGTTCTTCTCGGCCTGGATGGAAGCGGCGGTCTTGTCAGTCATCAGTTGTCCTCCTCGGAGCACATCGCGGCAAGGGCGAAGCTGGGCAGGTCAAGGTCGATAGGGTTGTCGTAGAGGTCGCCGGGGCGCACGAACATGAGCGCGGTCATGAGGCGGGCCATGACGCCCACGTCCTCGCGCATGCCGCCGTCGAGCCAGCGCAGCAGCACGCCCACCTCGGCGGAAATCGCAAAGGTGAGGTAGTAGTCAAAGAGGGGGCCGAGCGCGCGCAGGTTGAGGCCGTCGAGGGCGCGCGGACCCACGACCTCGTAGACGACCTTCTTGATGCGCTCGGCAAAGGCGGGGTCGCCGCCCTCGCCCAGAAGCGGCCGCAGGTAGTTGCCCCGGTCGCGCACGCAGCGCAGCAGCTCGGCGGCGCCGGGCGCGGGGCGCCCGTGGTCGAGCGCGTCGCGCAGCTCGTCGAGGTGGCACGCGGCGAGCCGGGCGAGCGGGGCTCGCAGCTCCGCGAGCGCGTCGTCCTCGATCTGGGTAACGAGGTCGGGGATGTCCCTGAAGTGCGAGTAGAACGTGCGCCGCGTGACGCCCGCCCGCTCCGTCACCGAGGTCACGGTGACGCGGGAGAGGTCCCCCGTCGCGTCGATCTCGCGCGCGAGCGCGTCGCGCAGGGCCTGGCGGGTGCGGACGCTGCGCCTATCGGTGCTGAGCACGCATTCCTGCATGAGTGCCTTTCCGTGAGTTTCTTCACAGCCTGCGTAGTATTGCACAACCTGTGCAGAAACTCGTCCTGGCACAACATCTACACGGACGACCGGGCGCGGGCGCACTGTTCTTCTCGCCCCCTCCTGTGCGACAATGAGAGCGTTGGGAGGTCTCATGCGCAAGCGAATCGTCATCGCCGCTTTTGTTGTTGCGCTGCTCGTCGTTGGCGCAGCGGCTGCCACGCTGCTGCTCCCCCGCCTGCCGGAGGGTGCCGGGCAGCAGGCGCAGCCCGAGGAGCAGACCGCCGACCAGGGGGAGGGCGACGAGGACGAGCCGATCGTCCAGGACGAGCCCGCGCGTGCCGTAACCATGGCGGAGGCTCCCGTCCGCACCTCCACGACCGATGACGGCGTCACCGTCACCGCACCGGACGCCTTTCTCACCTACCCGGAGCTCGACGAGGTCACGGAGCAGATCGGAGCGCTCAGGGATCAGGGCTACACCGTCTGCGTCGCCCTGGTCGACCTCGAGTCGCGCCGGGGAATCTGGTACAACGCGGACGCCGTCATGTACCCCGCGAGCAGCATCAAGGCCTCGTACTGCACCTGGATCTACGAGACCAACGGAGGCGCGGGCAGCATGTCCGGCACGGTGGCCGACTGCCTGATCAACTCGAGCAACGACGCCTACCACGCCCTTCTCGACACCTACGGGCTCTCGGCGTACGCCTCGTGGCTCACTGCCAACGGCGCCCCCGAGGCGGCCAAGAAGGGCGGTGTCTACTACTATCCCGAGACCACGGCCAACGAGCTCGCGTCCATCTGGGAGGAGATCTACCGCTACGGCACCTCCGGAGAGGCCGGCTCGGACGAGCTCGCGGGTTTTCTCGCCCAGACCAATCGGTCGCCCATCGGCGAGCAGCTGCGTGACACCTGCGAGGTCTGGAGCAAGCCCGGTTGGTACCCGGCGGACGGCAGCGGGCTCGAGTCCTCAAACGACGCCGGTGTGGTCTTCTCCGACACGGGCGACTACGTCATGGTGATCATGACCGACATCAGCTCCAACCTCGACGCGCTCACCCCGCTCGTAAGCGCCCTCGACGCAGCGCACGGGGCGATGTGCGGCGACGACATCGCCTACTACGAGGACTGAGCCGCAGGCGGAGCGACGCCGTTTCGCGCCGGCGCCGGGCTAGGCGCGCGGAGGCCTCTGGTTGGCCTTCCAGATGCCGTGGAGGCCTCGCAGCGCGAGCGTCTCGTCAACCCTGACCTCGTGCCTGAGCAGCTGGGCGATCTCGGGCGCGCCGTCTCCCGTCAACACGACCGGAGCGTGGCGCCCGGTCTCCGAGGCAATGGCATCGAGCAGGCCGTCTATGCGCGCGACCTCGCCGAGCACGACGCCTGACTCCATGGCGGCCCGGGTGTTGCGGCCGATCACGGACGACGGCGCCCTGAGCTCGATCATGGGCAGGCGCGCGGCGGCGGCGTTGAGCGAGCGGGCGCCCAGGGCGACGCCGGGGGCGATGATGCCCCCGATAAAGTCTCCCGCCTCGTCGATGACCTCAAAGTTGGTGGTCGTCCCGAGGTCGACCACCACGACGGGGGACCCATAGCGCTCGCGGGCGGCGACGACGTCGGCCACGCGGTCGGCGCCCACCTCCGCCGGGTCGTCGTAGCGCATGCGCACGCCGCTCCTGAGCCCGGGTCCCACGACGAGCGGGCGCGCGCCGCAGACGCGCGAGAGCGCCTCGCGCCACGCATCGGAGAGCGGGGGGACCACGCAGCCCAGAATGGCCCCATTCAGGGCCGCGTCATCGACCCCCAGCGAGCCGAGGACCTCCCTGAGCCGCAGCCAGGCCTCGTCGGCGGTGAGGCGCTCGGGGGTCGTGAGCTTCCAGGTGCCAACGAGCCCGTCCCCGGCAAACAGCCCGAGGTCCGTCACCGTGTTTCCCACGTCGACGGCAAGCACGCTCTTCTCGGCGCTGTCTCTCATGGAGCCTCCGTAAACTCGTCGCTCTTCTCGTGCGTTCTCTATATACTGTACCAGTCCGTTCCGTAACCCGACTCCCCGCTGAGGGGGAGCGGATATACGAAGGAGCACATATGAGCGAGAAGGGCTCTCGCGCCTCGTGGCGCGGGCAGCTGAGCCCCGTTGGCATAGCCATCGGGTGCGTTGGCTGCGTCATCATCACGGCGTCCTCGGTCTACACCGCCCTCAAGATGGGCGCGCTGCCGTGGCCGACCATCTTCACCTCCATCGTTGCGCTGTTTTTGCTGCGGGCCTTTGGGCACCGCAGCCTCAACGAGGCAAACGTCACGCAGATCGTGATGTCCGCCGGCTCCATGGTGGCGGGCGGCCTCGCCTTCACGATCCCCGGCATCTGGATGCTCGGGCTGGCCGACGAGGTGAGCTGGGTCGAGATGCTCGTCGTTGCACTCGCCGGCACGCTGTTGGGGCTGGTGTGCACGGCGGCGATCCGTCGGCGCTTCGTGGACGAGTCGGACCTGGAGTACCCCATCGGCACCGCTGCGGCCGAGACGCTCATGGCAACCAAGACGGGCGGGGTGACCGGGCGGCGGCTCTTTGGATCGATGGGCCTGGCGGGCCTGTGGTGCGTGGCGCGCGATGCGCTGGGCTGGATGCCCACGCTCGTGGCGCAGCTGCCTGTCCCCGGTGTGAGTTTTGCTATCTACAACTCTCCGCAGATGCTCGCCGTGGGCTTTCTCGTGGGCGGCCTTGCCGTGGCGTTCTGGTTTGTCGGGGCGCTCGTGGGCAACTTCGGCATCATCGTGGGCGGGAGCGCCGCCGGGCTCTGGGACGTGACCACGGCGCAGGGCATCGTCTCCAGCCTGGGCATGGGCCTCATGATGGGGTCTGGCGCGGGCGTGGTGCTGAAGGACATCCTGCCTCACGCGGCAGGACTGCTGCGTGGGCGCGGCGAGCTCGTCGGCGACAGGAGCCGGCGCAGCCGACTCGACGCGGGCGTGCTCGCCCTCATGGTGGCAGCGGCGGCGCTGCTCGTGTGCATCGGACTCGGCCTGGGGCCGGTCGTTGCCGTGGCCGTGGTTCTCCTCGCCTTTGTGACCACGATCATGAGCGCTCAGTCCGTGGGACAGACCGGCATCGACCCGATGGAGATATTTGGTCTCATCGTGCTGCTGGCCGTGGCGGCGTTCTCCGATGCAAGCCAGGTGCAGCTCTTCTACGTGGCCGGCGTGGTTGCCGTGGCGTGCGGCCTGGCCGGGGACGTCATGAGCGACTTCAAGACCGGCGCCATCATCGGCACAAGCCCGCGCGCGATGTGGGTGGGCCAGGCGATCGGCGCGCTGCTGGGCACCGTGGTGGCGGTGGCCGTGCTGGTCACGCTGTTCTCCGCGTACGGGCCGGGCGCGTTTGGCTCCGGCCAGATGTTCGTCTCCGCCCAGGCGAGCGTGGTGGCGACGATGGTATCCGGCATCCCGAGCGTTCCGGGGTTTGTGATCGGGCTTCTTGGCGGCATTGCGCTCTACTGGGCGGGACTGCCGGCGATGATGTTTGGCCTGGGCGTGTACCTGCCGTTCTACATGTCCCTTACGGCGGCGCTCGGCGCGGGGGTCAAGTGGGCCTACGAGCACATCTGCAAGAAGCGCGGTGTTGCCAATCCCGAGGAGAAAGGGGTGGTCGTTGCATCCGGCGTGCTCGGCGGCGAGTCCATCGTGGGAGTGCTAATTGCGCTCTCGTCTGTGGCAGGCGGGCTTACCGGGTAGCGCGCCCTCACGTAGCGAGGCGCCGTCGACACCGCCTCGCCGGGCAGGCTGTCCCCGTAACCCGCGGTCTTTACGAACTCGCCAGCCAACCCGATCCCTTTCGGATGCAAAAACATCGCTCGTGATGGATTTTGCCAGCCCGACTTGCAAAAACGCGGCTCGTGATAGTGTTTTTTACGGGATGTGACGGCCCCCTCGTCCACACCTCTGACGTTTGCCCAGTTGGTGGTATAAAACGCAAAATCAAATGCCTCTGAGGCAGTGAAAAACACTATCACGAGCCGCGTTTTTGCAAACGAATCTCCCGTTTTCCATCACGAGCGAAGGAATTGCAGACTGGATGCCTCAGAGTGCGTCGGCAGATAGAATGGGTTCGGCCCCGCTTTGAAAGGACGACCATGGCAGCCATCAACTACCAGACCGCACGCTTCGAAGCCTCCTACGGCACCGTGGCGCAGCTTCCCGCCTCCACCACCCCTGAGGTAGCCGTGGCGGGCTGCTCCAACGTGGGCAAGTCCTCGCTGCTCAACAAACTCTTCGGACGCAAGGGCCTCGTGAAGGTCTCTGCCACGCCCGGCAAGACCGCCAACATCAACTTCTTCGAGGTAGACGGCATTCGCTTTGTTGACCTGCCCGGCTACGGCTTTGCCAAGGTCTCCCAAAAGGAAAAGCAGCGCTGGGCCGACCTCATCTCCGGATACTTCGCGCAGGAACGCAGCTTTAACCTCGTCATCGCGCTCGTGGACATCCGCCACGACGCCCAGCGCCTCGACCACGAGATGGTCGCCTTCCTCAAGGAGAGCGACCTTCCCTTTGTAGTGGCGCTCACCAAGGCAGACAAGCTGGGACGCTCCAAGCAGACGCAGCAGGCGGCCGCCATCGCACGCCAGCTCGGAATCTCACGTGAACAGATGGTGATTACGTCCTCCGAGACCGGCCTAGGCATCGACGAACTCCGCCGTCGCATCGCGGAAGCGTGCCTATAGTCGTGACTCCCGTCCCATAATCCGGCCCAAAAAGCTCGTGCCACTCTCTGGCATGGGGGCACCAAAGTAGTCAGCAACCGTCGCCCCCACGTCAGAGAGCGTGGAGCGCACGCCGATGCACCCCGCAGGCGCACCCTCGTGAGCAATAAGCAGGGGCACGTATTCTCGCGTATGGTGAGGATGACCGATCGTGGGATCGTTTCCATGGTCCGCCTGTACTATGAGCACGTCCTCAGGGGTGAGCGCCGCTCGAATCTGCCCAATCAGTCCGTCAGCAACACGAAGCTTCTCGGCATAGCCGCCAACGTCCTGCCTATGGCCCATCAGATCGGTCTCCTGCACGTTTACGCAGATGAATGCCGGACCTGGCTCTCGAACGAGCTCGAGGGCGCGATTGAGCACCGTATGGGTGTCCACGATGGACTCGGATTCGCCAAATCGGTTGGCGCAGACGTCAGCCACCTTCCCGAGCAGATGAACCCCTATGCCACGAGCGCCTAGGATGTAGGGGACCTGGACCCTCTCGTCCACTCCGTAGCCCATGTGGATGCAGTGATAGTCGCGCTCATAGACGCCGGAGGCGGGCGCGTTCACGCCAATGTAGCCGCCGTGCTCCTCCACGGCGGCGAGCAGGTCATCAAGGTGCACCCCTCGGCCCCCAAACGTGATGACGCGCGGGGTCTTGGCAATCCTACGGACAATGCGGCCCACCTCGAGCTCCGTCTCAAAATCCATGTCGTCGAGCGCGGCGGTCACGTTGAATGCCTGGCCGGGATCGCACTCGATGTTGTCGGCCACGGTGCACGCACCGTTGACGATGACAAAGCGAAGGCCCGAGGCCTCGGAGACGAAGAGTCGCGTGGAGAACCCCGCGACGCTGAGCGCCCGCTCAATGTCATCGACCACCGCTTGAATCGGCTCGATGAGCGGCGTGGGAGGTCGCGTGCCCATGATCTCCTGATGTCCGTAGAAGGTGTCCGCACCTTGATGTGCGAGCGCCGCCTTGCCCCATGTGGCCCGTGACGAGAAAGACATCCCCGGGCACTCCCTGCCACAGGCGTTGGCAAGTCCAAGATCAGCAAGGTTGGGCAACACGAGCCCCGGGACGTTTTCAAATATGTGGGCACAGGTGTTTGACCCAAGATCCGAGGGCCGCACCTCTGCGACGTCGGGCATCTGCCCCACACCAAAGCCGTCAAGGACGATGACAACAAACTTGCCCCCCACGATTCTCCCTCCTCGCCCTCTAGCGCAGGCGATGGCCCAGCGTGTCGAAGATGCCCTCCAGGCGCGGGGCGCTTGAGGAGAGCCCGCTTACAACGGCAACCTCGCTTCTGGTGACAAACATCTGCGTACGAAAGCACATCAGCACCCCGTCGCCCACCCGCGCACGATCGGAGAGCTCAAAGTGATAGTCGATGCACTCGTCAGACGGAGGACGCACGCCCATGCGCCTGGCATTGACAAGGCTCGTCCCCACGAGGGCATTCTCGACGTGCCCGCGACGATAGTGCCCGCCCCCATAGCAGTACGCATGACCATCGAGGTTGTGGCTCACCTCGCTGACGTACACGTACGCAATCCTCTCGGGTGCGTCGGGCTCGGCCGCGTGGTACGGCGTGGTGCCCGTGAGTCCGTGACCGGGCTCCATGTGCGTCGCGCCCGCGGCCGCAGCAACCGGAATGGAGTGTGCGCAGGTTGCCGACGGCATATTGAGCTGCAGGTCGCTATACCCCCTCCTCTCGATCGTCCGAGCTGCGGCGCGCACCGTCTCGACGTTATGGAGCGCAACGATATCGCCTTTCTCCTCGGAGAAGAGGAGGCACGGAAACGAGCAGACTCCCGCAACCCTCACCCCCTCGATCCGCTCCAGCTCATTGACCGCAGCGTCAAGTTCGCTAAGACGAAATCCGCCGTACTGACCCGGGTAGAGCGTGTCTCTCTCGTCGATAATGCGCAGCATGATGGGCTGGGTGAGGCCATGTCGACGAGCTTGGTCCCCGACCTGCGCGGCCTTCTCGACCGAATAGACGGTCACGATGTCCGGGCGCGCCGCGAGAATGCGGCCCAACGCGGCAACGGGCGTTTGCACGAGATGTCCCACGTTGCCGAGCGGAACACCCGCCTCGCTCAGCACCAGGGCCTCCTGATAATCCACGCAGACGGCGCCATCAAAGCCCATCTCCGCGAGAGCCTTTCCGACAAGCGGGTTTCTCCCCAGCTGTTTCAGCATGAAATAGAGCTTGACGCCCTCCCTGTCACCGACAGCCTTAATCGTCCGCGCGTTCTCGCAAATTGCGTCGAGATCGATGACATAGGTGTTTGGCAACACGACGCCGTCGCGCTGCCAAACGAGCGCGAGCTCGGCGAGGGAGCGGTTAGTCTCCAAAAGCCTATCAAGAAACATGTGGCCTCCCACGAAGCCTAGACTGACCTTGCCGCACCATCAACCGCGGCCATGATTTTATTTAGAATTTTAATTACCGTGCTCGCACCCGCCCGCATGACGGTGATGCGGATCACGCGCTTGCCCCACGATGGCCTCTCGCTGAGGAAGGTGGAGCTGACTCGATAGAAGAGCGGACAGATCTCGTATTTGCTCTCGCATCCGACGGGATGGGGGGCAGCGCCCATCGCGGGCGCCAGCTCGAGAACCCGCTCCGCAATGTCTCCGTCGAACTCGACAAGGACGTCACCGCTCTCGGCGTTTGCAAGAGCCGCGTCAACAACGTGGGGAACCTCTCCCGAGCAGAGCCTCTCCACCACCTCGCGCCGTACCCTGTCCGCCGTTGCGAGAGCGACGGGTGCGTATACGAGCCCGCGTAGAGCCGCCATCGCCTCATGCCCCTGCACCTGCGACCCACCCGAATACTGCAGCTTTCTTACTCGATCGACCATCTCGGCCGTGCCGATCACGGCCCCAACGCCCTCAGGGCCCAAGAGCTTGAAGCACGAGAAGGTCGAGAGGCTGGCACCCAGCTGACATCCGAGGGCGCGCGCCCGGGCCGCCATGTAGTTGTCGTCGGACACGACGGGCACATCGGGAAGAACGTCCCTCACACGCGCGATGACCTCGCCAAGCCGATACCTATCGTCTGGCCGTTGGCGAGAGTGCTGCACGAGGACCCCGTCAATCTTCTCGGCATGAACCTCGCACGCCCTGGCAAGAGCATCGGGCTCGTTGAAGTCTGCGCTGAGCGTCACGCACCCCATTGAGTCGAGCGAGTGTCTCGTCGTTGGGTAGATGGGGGCGTCGTGCACGAGCACCGTCGCTCCCTGGCCAAACGCGGCAAGCATCGACCATCGAAGCGATCCCGTCCCCGCGCCCCTGACAAGAGCCGCGTCCTCGGCGTCAAACGTCTCGGCAAACACGCGCTCGACGAGCGAGGTTTGTGCCGGCCTGCCGATGTCCCTTCGGACCCCAAGGTCGCCCAGGCACAGCAGCTCGAATCCCGTGAAGTGCCGAGTGATGCTGTCGACTGTCTTGAACTGGAGTTCCAGGGCCTCCTCGAGAGAGCGAGACGCCAGCGGATAGGTTTTCATCCTCATGTCCTCCTCACGACCTGAGGTGACGTGCGAGACAAGGCGTGGCAGCCCGAGCGGCACGACCCGCTGCCGATGGCCCGGCAACAAACCTCTCGGGCCATCGGCAGCGCGGCAGTTACGCCACCGGGAGAACGCCGATCACGGCGGCGATGTTGGCAAGCACGCCCACGACAATCGAGGCGAGCGGAGCGGCGGCCATCTTGATGACAGGTCGTCCGAGCGCCTCGTTCAGGAGATAGAGGGCGACGACCATGAAGATTCCCGTGCCTCCCCAGATGGTGTTGCCGGCGTTGATGCCACCCACGAGCAGGGCAACCTCGAGGATCTCGGTCATGGCGGTGCGGATATTGTCGCCGGAGGACTTCAGCGCCGGGAATCGATTGAGAAACTTGCCGATTCGGTCGAGCCCCATAACCTCGACGCCCATGGCCGCCCCGCCAAGAACAGCCGCGACGATGGGATTGGGGGAGATATATCCCAGCCCCTCAAGCCAGTCGCACCAGCCGTTGGTCGCATAGACACCGCTGACCAGGGCGGTCGTGATAACGAGGGGCAGGAAGGCGATAGCCTGGATAAACGCGACGATGGCCGCAGACGTGACGTCTCCCTTTCCGAGAAGGGCGGCGGCGATTGGCTCTCCTGCGATCCACTGATAGGATGCCGCCACAGAGATGATCGCTCCCATGGGAATCAGCCACTTGATGTTCCCGCGGATGCGCTTGACGTTGTCCGCAAACAGGTTGTTGCCGGAGTCGTCCCCGCGCGACTTGTCCAGCGCCGCAAAAACGATGAGGCAGATCATGCCGCAGAGCATGGCGATACCCTCTGCGGAGAGCGAGACCTCGTTGCCAGCTATCATCACGGGATTCACGAACTCGACGACGATGCGCCCCAGGAGGGAAATGCCAAAGGTGACGAGTCCCTTCACCTTGTCAAACTGATAGGCAACGGCAAGCGCCGGGAATGCCACAAACGCATAGGTGATCGGGTCCCCAACGGCTGCGAGCGCATCGAGGAAGTTGACCGGAAGCATCCCGAACAGCGCGATGATGCTGTCAAGAAGGACGGGCACCGCGCCGCCCCAGAGAGCCCCCAGCGCGACCGCCACGATCGTGTTCCTCACAGAAACGCCAATGATGTCTGCGGTCAGAAGGATGATGTGGACAACGATGATCCCCGTCGCCAAAGTTATTGGCATGGCAAAGCCAGTGATGAAGCCGATCGAGATCGCAAATGAGATACCGAGCATCTCTCGGTGGCTGATGTTGCCGTTGATGAACTCAGGCATCATGGGCCTGAGGCCATCGTGATATACGGCGATGGTCCTGTTTGCCAAGAACGTGGCGTAGCCCCCCATGAGAGCGAAGATGGCCATCTTCAAGAAATCCATTTCCCCTCCTAATATACATTATTTTGTATTTTCTTAGGACAAAAACACTAGACGAGGTGCTTCAAAAGCAGGCACATCGCAGAGTCGACCTGCTCGTTTGTAAAGCCAAAGGCCTTGCACCCGCGACTGACGGCATCGACAACCGTGCTCTCCTTGGGTGCGATTCCGCACATGCCGACAGTGGCGCACTTGTCCCTGCCAAGAACTCCATACGCCATCGCGAGGGCACCCCCCGCGCCGCTCTGGCAGGCACCTACGTAATAGTCGAACTCCCCGCTCTTTACCTTGATCGCGGCCTCGGTGTCGGTAAAGATTTCACACGTTACCCTCCCTCCGTCGGAGTGCCCGTCGATGTAGCTCTTGATCTCCCGTTTGTTCATCTGTCCGCCGATTGCGATTTTCACGAATCCTCTCCCCCTTCCTGCGCCTGCACCGCTGCAAGCAGCCCGCCAACATGAACAAGTAGAAAGTCTCTCTCGTCCTCAGAGAGGCTGTTCTCAAAGGAGCGTGTGAGCGCGTCGCAAATCTCGACTATTCTTGGGTAGAGGGGGCTCCCCTTCACGTCCGCGAGCACCTGCGGGCCGAGGGGGCACACCGCCTCGCCGTTGCTCCCGCGCCCAAAAGCGGCGGCGAGATGGGTCGCGAGCGGCGCGAGTCGCTCGTCCTCCGCCCCGATGCCACATGCCTCGGAAACCAGGGAGACCACTCGCCTCAGGTCACGATACCCAGCCTCGTCGACGACCCCGAGCGAGCGAAGCGTTTCGATCCGCTCTGTCAATTCACCCACGCATACCTCCTGTCGCCTAATACCGAGCGGGAAGCTGGCCGCTCATGACCTTGGACTGAACGTCGAGCACGGACGCGGGGTCAACCAAAGAGCTCAGGAGGTGTCCCGTGAGCGCATCGTCTTTTCTCACAACAAGCGACGCCCGAGTGTTCTTCTCGCCCGCCTCCCCCGTGCTGTTTATTGGCCTAAACGTCAGGCCCGACGCCCTGAGATGCACGTCATCCTCGTTCCAGATGCCCGCATCGAGCTCTCCCGACTCGATCGCCTCAACGATGTGGATGTATTGCACGGGAACGTACTCGACCTCGGTCTGCGAAAAGAAGTTCCTGGTAAGCATGCACTGGTCGACCGAGCTCTCGTCGATGCCCACTCGAGCGCCCCTCCAGTCGGTGCGCCCGGGGTCACGAGCTATGAGCACGTGACGGCCAACGTAGCTGAGCGGCCCGAGGGCCAGGGCCTCGACGATAGGGGCCCCTCGACTGACGATGTCTTCGTAGGCGAGCCGGCTCATGACGCAATAGTCGGTCATCCCCTCGAGGAGCATCTGAACGCGCGGGCCGGAGCCACGCTGAAAGGTGATGTAGGACCGTAGGTCACGTGAGCCAATCAGGGTAAAGAGCGCCGTGGCAAGCCCCTCGTATCGTGAGGTGTACGGAAGCGGCATGCTTCCGATGATCGAAGTCACCCCGCAGGAACCGGCAAGGGAGAGATAGTCGATCGACGTAAGGATCGTCCCGCTCTGGCCATGAGCCTCCAGCGTAACGGCGCCGCTCTCCTTGAGAAACGACAGCGCTTTCTGAACGTTCCCTCGGGAGGCGCCACACCTCTCCTCAAGCTCGCTGACGGTCGGGATTCTTGACCCGGGGACCACGGAGCACACCTCTCGGGCGACGCCGCGAACGGCCTGCCCCATCTTACTGATCATGGTGCGCATGGATCGGTCTCCCTCACTTCCATAAAATACAATATAGTGTATATTTGAGCCCATAACCAGTATGTCACTGGATCGCCCGCGATGGCGTCGGTACCCTTCGCGCAGCCCGCCAACGGTTGATTATGACCCATGGACGGTATATCCGGCCTAGGAGAGCCGGGGCTCGGCCGTCTTAGGCAGCCAGCACACCGAGGTGCTCCAGCAGCACCTTGAGGCCGATCAGGATGAGCACGACGCCGCCCACCACGCTCGCGGGCTTCTCGTAGCGCGCACCAAAGAAGTGACCCACCGCCACGCCTGCCAGCGAGAGCGCAAAGGTGATGGCGCCGATCAGCGAGACGGACGCCACGATGTCCACGTTCAGCGCCGCGAACGAGATGCCGGCCGCAAGCGCGTCGATCGAGGTCGCCACCGCAAGGACGAGAAACTCGCGCAGGTCGATGGCGCTCGTGTCCTCGCAGCCGCCGTCCTCCCCCTCCTCGCGGAACGCCCCCCAAAGCATCTTGCCGCCGATGAAGGCGAGCAGCACAAAGGCGACCCAGTGGTCCACCGGCCCGATCAGCCACATGAACTGGCTGCCGAGCGCCCAGCCAATAAGGGGCATGAGCGCCTGGAAGCCGCCAAAAAAGAGCGCCAGCACCGCCGCCGTGCGCAGGTTGAGACGCCGCATGCCCAGGCCGCGGCAGATGGAGACGGCAAACGCGTCCATCGAAAGCCCCACGGCTATGAGCAGAAGTTCCGCGATTCCCATGACGTCCCCTCTCCGGTGCCAAAAGAAAAGACTCGCGACAAGGACTCTCCCCTTGTCGCGAGTCTCGTTGATTAAGGCGCGCCAGGCGTCTCCGCCAGTATGTTGACGTGCCGCACGCCACGCGGCGTGCCACTACTCCCTCGTGCAGCGAAACTATACCATAGCCGCTCTGTTACTACCCTGAAAACCGCCTTGCGCTCCACTTGACTAAAGCGTATATTCGACCGTGCGCTTTAGCAAAGTAAAGTACCCAGCCGAGAAGGACCTCGCGAAAGGAACTCTCATGCTTGACAGAAGGTCGTTCGTCCTCACCTCGCTCGCCACGTCCGCGCTCGCCGTCGGCGCCCTCGCCGGCTGCGGCGGCTCTCCTGCCGCGAGCGACGACGCCACCGCCGACGAGCCCACGACCGAGGCCGGCACCGGCGCCGTTGACACCGGCACGCTCATCGTCGGCTTTGACTCCTCCTATCCACCCTACGGCTACGTGGGCGACGACGGCGAGTACACCGGCTTCGACCTCGAGCTCGCCCAGGAGGTCGCCGCGCGCAACGACTGGCAGGTCCAGCTCGAGCCCATCGACTGGGACGCCAAGGACACCATGCTCGACAGCGGCGCCATCAACTGCATCTGGAACGGCTTCACCATGGAGGGACGCGAGGATGACTACACCTTCTCCGAGCCGTACATGATAAACGGCCAGGTCATCGTCGCGCGCGCTGACTCCGGCATCGCAAGCTTCGACGACCTCGCAGGCAAGAACGTCATCACGCAGGTCGACTCCGCCGCCTACAACGTGCTCGCTGGTGAGGACGCCACCCAGGCCGAGCTCGCTGCCACCTTCGCCGGCCTCGAGACCATCCCGGACTACAACACCGCCTTCATGCAGCTCGAGTCCGGCGCTGTGGACGCCGTGGCCTGTGACCTCTCCATCGCCGCCTATCAGCTCGCCGCCAAGCCCGACGCCTACGTCCAGCTCGACGAGTTCCTCTCCGAGGAGCACTACGCCGTCGGCTTCAAGAAGGGCGACGACGCCACCGCTGACGTCGTCAACGAGACCCTGCGCGCCATGGACGAGGACGGCTTTGTCGCCGAGCTCTGTGACAAGTACGCCGCCGACGGCATCTCCTACGACAACTGGTGCCTCGCGTAGCGCCCCGACCCAGATCCTCCCCGGGATGCCTAAAAGGGGTCAGACCCCTTTTAGGCATCTCCGTATGAAGGGAACACCGTGGACCTCCTCACCATGACCGGCATGCTCTCCGAGGGCTTCCTCGTGAGCCTCCAGATCTTCGCGTTCACGCTACTGGGGTCACTGCCGCTCGGCATGCTCGTGGCCTTCGCGCGCATGAGCCGCTTCAAGCCGCTCGCGCTTCTCGCCCGCCTGTACATCTCCATCATGCGCGGCACCCCACTCATGCTGCAGATGTTTGCCATCTACTTTGTGCCGTACTACGTCTTTGGCATCCGCCTCACCACCGACAGCAAGTGGTACGCCACGATCGTGGCCTTCATCATCAACTACGCGGCCTACTTCGCGGAGATCTACCGCTCCGGCATCCAGTCCATCCCGCGCGGCCAGCACGAGGCGGCACAGGTCCTGGGGTACTCGCGCACGCAGACCTTCTGCCGCATCGTGCTGCCGCAGGTGGTCAAGCGCATCATGCCCGCCATGACGGGCGAGGTCATCACGTTGGTCAAGGACACCTCGCTCGCCTTCTCCATCGGCGTCATCGAGATGTTCACCGTGGCAAAGCAGCTCGTGGCGAGCCAGGTGAGCATGGCGCCCTTTGCCATCGCGGCCGCGTTCTACTGGGTCTTCAACCTGCTCATCGACTTCGTCGCCGGGCGCATCGAGAGAAAGCTGAGCTACTACCATGACTAGCGCAAGCACGGGCACAAGCACTGCCGAGAAGAGCGCGCAGCCCGTCGTCTCCCTCGCGCACGCGCGCAAGAGCTTTGGCGACGTGGAGGTCCTGCACGACATCTCGCTCTCCGTGGTCCCCGGCGAGGTCGTGGCCATCATCGGCCCGTCCGGCGGCGGCAAGTCCACGCTGCTGCGCTGCCTCACGCTGCTCGAGCGCCTCGACGGCGGAGACCTCTCCTACGAGGACGTCACCGTGGCACGTGGCGGCACCTATGGCGACAAGAGCGTCCTGGCCGCGGCGCGCGACCGCTTTGGCCTGGTGTTCCAGAACTACAACCTGTTCCCGCACTTCTCGGTGCTGCGCAACGTCATGGACGCACCCGTGTGCGTGCAGGGGCGCCCGCGCGCCGAGGCCGAGGCCGAGGCCCGCGCGCTTCTCGCCAAGATGGGGCTCGCCGGCAGCGAGGACAAGGTGCCCTGCCAGCTCTCCGGCGGCCAGCAGCAGCGCGCGAGCATCGCCCGCGCCCTGGCCCTGCACCCGGACATTGTTTACTTCGACGAGCCCACGAGCGCGCTTGACCCCGAGCTCACTGCCGAGGTCCTGCGCGTCATCAAGGAGCTCGCGGCCGAGAACATGACGCTCGTGATCGTGACGCACGAGATGGGCTTCGCGCGCGAGGTTGCGGACCGCGTGGTCTTCATGGACGGCGGCGTCATCGTGGAGGAGGGACCGGCCGAACAGGTCATCGACCACCCGCGCGAGGAGCGCACCCGTGCCTTCCTCGCCCAGCGCGAGAGGTAGCGACGACCATAGAATGGTTTGGGTTCACGTTTCTGCGATTTTGAAAGTAAGCAGTTGCAAAACGCCAGCTCAGTGAATCGCGCGAGCACCCGGACCCGCATTCGTGAACCCAAACCGGAAAACGGTTTGGGTTCATGTTTGGACGCCAACGCATGAGAGCGGGGTCGTTACCTGCGCGTTTGCAGGCAGATACTCGCGAAACTGCGGAAGCGTGAACCCAAACCTCGCTTGGGGGCGCGGGGAGACCCAGCAGGACGGCTACTCCGCGCTCTTGAGCGCCCCGACCATGTCCACGCGGTCGAGCGCGCGGTTGGTGATGAGGTTCACCACCAGCGTGAACGCAAAGGCCATGACGGCGGCGATCACGTACGTGAGCGGGTCCACCACCACGTCGAAGTAGAGCGACGGCATGCGCAGAATCCACGTGAGGCTGCGCGCCAGGGCGTAGCCCATCGGCAGGCCCATGACCACGCCGATGCCGGTGAGGATGAGCGTCTCAGTGTTGATGTAGCGGTGAACCTCGGGTCGCTTGAAGCCGAGCACCTTGAGGGTGGCGAGCTCGCGCTCGCGCTCGGAGATGTTGGTGTTTGACAGCGTGAAGACCACGGTGAACGAGAGCGCCGCCGCCAGCACGATGACCACGTAGACCACGGTGTTGATCAGCGTGAACGCGCTGGAGAAGTCGTTCACCAGCTTCTGCGTCGAGACCACGGAGAGATAGCGGCTGTCCTCGGAGAGCCGCTCCGAGAGCGCGACCTGCTCGTCCGCGTCACCCGTCAGGTGGGCGAGAAGCCCGTTGGGCTCGAGCTCCGTTGCAAACGCCTCCTCGTAGGCGCTCTCGCTCATGTACACGGCGTCGCCCAGGTAGCTCACCCCCACCGCGCCGACCTGCGCGCTGCCCACGGCGAGCGTGGAGTCCTGCAGGCTGATCTCGTCACCCTCGGCGAGATCCATGACCTGCTCGAGCGCCTTGGTCACCACGACGCCGGCCTCGTCGAGGTCTATCTGGTTGCCGGCAGCGTCGCGCAGGCTCACGTACGCGGAGAGGTCCGTGCCGTCGGGCACCACGTAGAGCTGGGCGCTCTCCTTGCCGTCACCCCACGTGACGGTCACGCTGTCCACGTAGATCTGCGCGAGGTCACCGACCTCGTCGCCGGCGAGGAGGTCGTCGGTCACGGCGTCCAGGTCGTCGGCGGAGGTCACGGCCATGAGGTCGTAGCCGATTACGCCGGCGCCCCCGTACTGCCGGGGCGAGAGCGACAGCACCGTGTCGCGGATGCCAAATCCCGTGACGAGCAGCGCCACGCATCCCGCCACGCCGAGCGTCGTCATGAGGAAGCGCTGCTTGTAGCGGAAGAGGTTGCGTGCCGTGACCTTGTTCAGGAAGCTCATGCGCCGCCAGACGGGCCCGATGCGCTCAAGGAAGATGCGCGCTCCGGCCTTGGGAGCCTTGGGCAGCATGAGGGAGGCGGGCGTCTCGCGCAGCTCGTGGCGGCAGGTGAGCGCCGTCGCGCCCACGATGCCCACGGTAAAGAGCAAAAGCGAGACCACCGAGTACGCCGCGTCGAAGCTGTAGACAAAGCCCGGCAGCGCGTACATGGTCGAGAAGATCGTGAAGATGATGGCCGGCAGCACCACAAAGCCGAGCACCGTGCCCACGAGCCAGCCGAGCAGGCACGCCGCCAGCGCGTAGAGCACGTACTTGGAGAGGATGCGGGCGCGACCGTAGCCGAGCGCCTTGTAGAGGCCAATGAGCCCGCGCTCCTCCTCCACCATGCGCGTCATCGTGGTGAGGCTGATCAGAACCGCCACCACAAAGAAGACGATCGGCAGCACCGTGCCGATGGCCTCGATCGAGGATGCGTCGGAGTCCACGCTCGCGTAGCTCGAGAGGCTCGAGCGGTCCTGCACGTACCACGTGGCGTCAGGGAGGTCCTCGATCTCCTCGCGGGCGTCGGCGATTTCGGCGAACGCGTCGTCACGCTCCTGCTCGAAGGTGGCGCGGCCCTCGTCAAGCTCCGCCTGGCCGTCTTCGATCTCGGCGAGCGCGTCGTCGAGCTGCGCCTGTGCGTCCGCCAGCTGGGCCAGGGCGTCCTCGCGCTGGCGGTCGAGCTCGGCCTGTCCCTCGGCGAGCTGGGCGCGGCCGCTGGCTATCTGCTCGGCGCTCGCAGAGAGCAGGGCACGGGCGCTCTCGAGCTTGTCGTACGCGTCCTGCAGCTCCTGCCAACCCTGGTCGATGGCAGCCTGGCTCTCGGCAAACCTCTCCTCCGCCGCGGCCCTCACCTGCTCCACGGCCTCTTCGAGCTGCGGAAGGTACGCCTGCGCCTCGGCGAGGCCGCTCACGGCCTCCAGGCGACCGTGAACGAGCGCCGCCGCGTCGATGCCGGAGACGCCGTCGGAGAGCTCCTGGACCTGCTCCCTCTGGGCGACAAGAACCTCGAGCTGCGGGTTCTCGGGATTGGCCTCCTGCATGTCCGCGATCATGCCGTCCAGCGCCTGCAGCACCGCGCCCAGCGCGCCCGAGGCATCCCCCGCGACCGAACCGAGCTGCTCGACCGACGCCGCGACGGCGGCCTCGTCGCTCGGGTCCAGCGCTTGGACCGCCGCCCACGCGTCCCGCATCCCCTGCGCCGCGGCTCCGAGGCCAAAGTCGGTCGGGCTCACGCCGGAAAGACCCGACGCCACTGCGTCGAGGCCGTCGGCGAGGCCGCCGACCTTCTCATCAATCTCTGCAATCTTCCCCGGCAGCATGTCCACCGCCGCCTGGATCTCGTCGCGCTTGGCCTCGAGCTCGTCGAGCGTCATGCCAAGCTCGGGGACCTCCGTCGAGCCCAGGTTCTCCCGCGCGGCGTCGAGCGCCGCCTGGCCGTCGCGAAGCCGCTGCTCGGCACCAGGAAGCGCGGCCTCGTACTCCGCGAGCCCGGCCTCGTACTCCGCGAGGCCCTCCGCGTACTCCGCCGCGCCGACCTCGAGCTCGCGGCGGTTCTCGTCGATCGTGGCCTGCGCGCCGTCGAGCTGCGCCATCGCGTCCTCGCGCCGCTCGTCGAGCTCGCGCTGGCCGTCGGCCACCTCGGAGCGACCCTCGTCGAGCTCGCGCTGCGCGTCATCGAGCTCGGCCTCTGCGTCGGCCAGCTCGTCGAGCGCCTCGGCCTCCGCCTCGTCGACCTCGTCGGTGGCATCGGAGCGAATCTGGTCGCCGCGGGCGCGCTCGCGCTCGGCGCGCGCGTCCTCCACGCCCTGAAACACCTCGTCGACGATCTCCTCGTACTCGGCCGAGTAGCACAGCGGCGCCTCCGCGCCCTCGACCATGACGTACGCCACGGTGTAGACGCTCTGGTCAACGACTTCGTCGGCCACCACGAAGAACGAGTACTGCGAGCCGCCGCTCGAGCGGAACGACATCGTGCCCTCGCCCGCGTTAATCTCCATCGGGTCGAGCACGGAGCCAACTATCGTGTACTCGCCGCGCTCAAAGACCTCGGTCGAGCCGGAGTCCAGCGCGTCGAGCCCCTCGTCCTTCTCGTCCGCGTCATTTGCGTCGTCCGAGGCGTCGTCCCCGCGAAAGCTCACCACGTCGCCAATCGAGAGCCCGGAGTCCTTGAGATAGCGTTCGGTAACAGCCACCTCGCCCGAGGTCTCGGGCAGGCGCCCCTCCAGCACGAGCGGCTCGTTCAGACCGGTCGGCGAGAGCGCCTTGACGTCCACCTTCTCGGACGACGAGCCCACCGTCGTGTAGGCGGTCTCGGACCAGCCGCCCTCCGCCACCTCCACGCCGTCGAGCGCCGCGAGCGCGGCCACGTCATCGTCGGTGAGACCGAGCGTGGACTGCACGCGCACGTCAAAGAGGTTCTGCTCGTCAAAGAAACGGTCCGCCGAGTTGCGCAGGTCGACGCAGGCGGCGCGCAGGCCCACGAGCATCGTCACGCCGAGCGCCGTGATCGTGGTCAGCGCCACAAAGCGCTTGAGGCTCCCGCGCACCGTGCGCGCGATGCCCCTGGCAAAGGCTGACGTGTCGCGGCGGGCGGCCATGCGCTACCACTCGATCTCCGCGATCGGCTTGGGCTCGGGGTTCACGGTCATGGACGTGACGCGCCCGCTCTTGAAGCGGATGAGGCGGTCGGCCATGTCCGCGAGCGCCGCGTTGTGCGTGACGATCACGACCGTAATCCCCTCCACGCGACACATGTCCTGCAGAAGCTGCAGGATCTGCTTGCCCGTCTGGTAGTCGAGGGCGCCCGTGGGCTCGTCGCAGAGCAGCAGCTTGGGGTTCTTGGCCAGGGCGCGCGCGATCGAGACGCGCTGCTGCTCGCCACCAGAGAGCTGCGCCGGGAAATTGGCCAGGCGCTCGGCGAGGCCCACCTTGGCGAGCGTCTCCTCGGGGTCGAGCGAGTCCGGGCAGATCTGCGTGGCCAGCTCCACGTTCTCGAGCGCCGTGAGGTTGGGCACGAGGTTGTAGAACTGGAAGACAAAGCCCACGTCGGCGCGGCGGTACAGCACGAGGTCGTTCTCGCCCGCCCGGCTGATGTCGCGCCCGTCCACCACCACGGTTCCCGAGGTGGCGCTGTCCATGCCGCCCAGGATGTTGAGTGCCGTGGTCTTGCCCGCGCCGGACTGTCCCAGGATGACGGCGAGCTCGCCCTGCTCCACGACAAAGCTCGCCCCGTCGAGGGCGTTGATCTTGGCGCCGCCCTCGCCGTAGGTGCGCACGACATCCGTGAACTCGATGTATGCCATCCCAGCTCCGATTGCTCGACAGCGTGTTGTCTAAATTGAAGTATACTGGTGGCGGCGAACGAGAAGAACCTGTTCTCGACAGGCGTAGCCCAAGTGTCGTGCTCTTCTCGGCTCCGCCACAAAGCCTAGGGAGGCACCGTGAGAAAGCAGCCGCAGGTCACCGAACAGACGCGCGCCAACCTCCGCCAGGCGTTCTGGAAGCTCTACGCCGAGCGGCCCGTCGAGAAGATCTCCGTGCGCGAGATCACCGACCGTGCCGGCTACAACCGCGCGACCTTCTACCTCTACTATCACGACGTCTACGAGCTGCTCGAGGAGATCGAGGACATGGTGCTCGGCAACATCGAGCGCCTGGTGCAGGGGCGCCTGCTCCAAGGCGACACGCTCGACTTCTCGCAGCACATGGGACTCATCCTGCGCCTCGCGCAGCGCTCGCGCGACTACACGCGCGTGCTTCTGAGCCCGCACGGCGACCCGGCGTTCTCAGACCGCCTCAAGGAGATCATCAGCCCGCTCGTCGACCGGTTCTTCCTGCCCGAGGCCCAGCTCGACGAGCAGGCCAGCCGAGTGGTGCGCGAGTTCTATCTCTCGGGCATCCTGGCGATCATCCGCATCTGGACCGCCGAGGACGACCCCATGCCCATCGACCAGCTCATCCAGCTTGTCATGCGCATCGTGCAGTAGCTCGCGCGCAGAAAACGCGCCCAGATACGGTCGGACAAAAATCCTGCACAGAAAAGCGTTCGATTTACAGGCGAGAAGAACGTCGAGCCGGAGACGCGCAGAAAAACGCCCGGCTTACAGCCCCGTGCGCAGAAAATGAGGCTTCAGCCGGACGTTCTTCTCGCCTGATAACAACCGTCCCGTAAATGGAGCGCTTTTCTATGCACGAAATCCGGCCGATCGTAAACCGGCCGGATTCCTACGCATCGTCGCTGCGGCTAGTTCTTGGCAAAGAACGCGAGCGCAATCGCGCCCGGGCCCACGTGCGTGCCGATCGTGGCGCCCACCGAGCAGATGGGCAGGTCCTCCTCGGCGACCTTGTCCTCCCAGATGGCACGGTTGTCCTCGAGGTACTTGCGTAGGAGCTTGTCCGAGAGGCCCGTGTAGCCCAGCAGGACCGGCATGGTGAAGTCGATGCCGTGCTTCTCGACCTGCTGGTGCAGCTGGTTGCGACCGTTCTTGGAGCCGCGCGCCTTGCCGAGCATCGCGACCTCGCCGTCCTCCACGCCCACGACGGGCTTGATCGAGAGGACCTCGCCGATCATGCCCACGCTCTTGGGAATGCGACCGCCGCGACGCAGGTACTCGAGCGTGTCGAGAAGCGCGACCAGGCAGACGCGGTCGGCGGCATCGGCGACCTTCTCGGCGATCTCTGCGGCACCGAGACCCTCGTCGACCAGGCGCAGCGCGTACTGCACGAGAATCGTCTGGCCGATGGTCACGTTCTTGCTGTCCACCACGTAGACGCCGTCAAACTCGGAGGCGGCGGTGACGGCGCTCTGGTGGGTACCCGAGAGCTTGGAGGAGAGCGTGATCACCACGGCCTCGTCGCCCGCCTCGCAGATCGGGGCGAGCACCTCGTGGAACATGAACGGCGTGGCCTGGCTCGTCTTGGGCAGCTCGTCGCTCTCGATCAGCAGCTCATAGAAGCGGTCGTTGGTGATGTCCACGCCGTCGGCGTACGTGGTGGTCCCAAAGGTGATGCCGAGCGGCACCACCGTGATGCGCGGGTCGCTCCCGCCGGGGACGTCGATGCCGGAGTCGGTGACAATGCGAACAGCCATGATCTTCCCTTCCTTGTGCCCAGCCGGGCTCGGGCGCGGCTAGCGGCCGAAGGTCCTGAGCTTCTCGAGGATGTGGTTGAGCGAATCGTACATCTGGAGGCGCTGGCGCGTGGCGAGCTCGCCGCCGGCCTCGTCGAGGACTCGGTGAATGATGTCGTCGAGCGGGCGGGCCGCCTCGTAGCCCTTGTCGGTGAGACGGATGGGGGCGCGATAGGTCGTGTCCTCGTCGACCTCCACGAAGCCGTCCTCGGCGAGGTGCGCCACCGTGCGCGACATGGCGGCGCGGCTCACGTCGGCCATGCGCGCCAGCTCGGCGGCAGTGAGGCCCTCGGGGTGCTTGACGAGGTAGTAGAGACACATGACGTCCGAGCCGCGAAAACCCAGACGGCGCGCCTCGGCGTTCTTGATGCGCTGAATCTCCTTGTTCAGGGCACCGATGATGCCCACAAAGTCCTCGAAGCGGGTCTCCCCCACGGCGCGTCCCTCCTCACCTGTTAACGGGTCAACAGTAGCGACGAGGTTGTTACCCTGTCAACATTTGAGCCCGCTCATCACGCTTCCCTCACGAGGGATAGATTGGCCGACCATACACACCCGTCAAGTTCTACCGATTTCACGCGGTTTTTTGCCAGGTATGTATGGTCGGCGTTTCTGGGGTATCTCAAAAGAAGCGAGAAAGGCGATGCATGGACCTCTTTGAGTACCTGGAAACAGCCCTGGAGAGCTTCGACGAGCGCCCGCTGGGCCCGGTTGACTCGGCGGCGCTCTCGCAGTTCTGCATGGTGCGCGGCGAGGGCGTCATCCCCGCCGCACTGTGGCGCGGCGGGCCACTGGAGCGGCTCCGGGCCTGGGTCGCACGTCCGACGCGCTTCTCCGACCTGCTGCAGGCCGAGCGCTTTGACGGCCTCTTCTGCGGCCTGGCCCCCGAGGGCGTCAAGCGCGAGCTGGCGGCGCTCGTGGCGAGCCCGCGCTTTCGCGACCTCGAGCTCCGGGACTACGCCTCCTGCTTCGACGAGGGGGAGCGCGTGCAGTTCTCGGCGACCACCTTTGTGTGGCGCTCCCCCGCCGGACGCGACCGCGACTTTGCCTACGTGGGCTTTCGCGGCACCGACGACACCTTCACCGGTTGGCGCGAGAACTTTGACATGGCCGTAGACCCGCCCGTGCCGTCGCAGCGCATGGCGGCGGACTACCTCGCCTCCGTCGCGCGCTACCTGCCGCAGCGCCTCTACGTGGGCGGTCACTCCAAGGGCGGCAACCTCGCCACCTACGCGGCGCTGCGCGCGCCCGAGGAGGTCCGTGCGCGGATCGAGCGCGTCTTTGACCACGACGGTCCCGGCTTCAAGGCGGGCTTTCTGGACGAGAAGGACTTCGAGGGCGTGCGCGGCCTCGTCCACCGGACCGTGCCCGAGGAGTCCGTCGTGGGCATGCTCATGGACACGCCCATAGAGCCGCACGTGGTCGTCAGCACCGCCCGCGGCGCCGAGCAGCACAGCATCTTCACCTGGGAGATAGCCGGTGACGACTTTGTCTACGCCGACGAGCTCTCCCCCGCCGCCATCTTCACGCACGAGCTCATGGACACCTGGCTCGCGTCGCTCTCACCCGAGGAGACGCCGCGCGTGGTGGACGCCCTCTTCCGAGCGCTCGCGGCGTCCGGCGCACCAAGCGTGGGAGCCGTGATCTTCAGCGGGGCGGGCGCGCCCGCACTGCTCACGGAGGCCGCCCGCAACCTCGACCAGGAGTCGCGCGACGTGCTGCTCCCCGCGCTCGGCAAGCTCGCGGCGTCGGCGGCACGCGCCGGGGCGAAGGGGCTCTCGGAGCTGTTCTAGGGCCGGAGGACGAGAAGGGCGGGGCGCTCGTGATGAGCCGCCCCGCCCCGATTGACCCGTGTGCGCCGTCAGTTAGTCGTCATCGCGGTCGTCGTCATCGTCCCAGTCGTCGTGGTCGTCCTGGTCGTCCCCGTCGTCCTGGTCGTCCCAGTCGTCGCGATCGTCATCCCAATCGTCCTGGGTATCGTCGCGATCGTCATCCCAATCGTCCTGGGCATCGTCGCGATCGTCATCCCAGTCGTCGTCACGGTCATAGCGGTCATCGTGCCAGTCGTCCCAGGAGTCGCGTCCGGCCCAGTCGTCGTTCCCGTCGACATCGGCCTCGAGAACCTTGCCGGTCCTCGCGTCGACCTCGTACTCGTACTCAACGCCACCCGAGGTGAACTCAAGCTCGTAGACACCGTCGTCAAGCTCGTACTCATGGTCGTTGAACGACGCCTCGCTCAGGCCGAGCTGGGCGAGCACGATGTCCTTGGCGGCATCGATTCCAATGTAGCCGCGCTCATCGAGCTGCTCCGGGGCAACGGCAAGCGCGTCGGACTGCAGGCCAAAGCCGCCAACGGTCGAGCGAACGTCGCTCTCGATCCCCGCGAGGAAGTCGTCTCCGGGGTACTCCGACCCCTGCTCGAGCTTGACGACGACGTTGCGGTCGTGGCCATCGATCGTCTGGTTGAAGTGTCCGGACTCGTAGATCTCGGTCACGAGCTCGGACACGACCTCGCGGCACTCCCGGCCCTCAAACCCGCTGTAGCCGTCCGCGATGCCCCTGCCCTCGTCGTTGACGCCCTCGACCTCGGTCACGAGGCCCTTCTCGTCATACTCGATCTCGATCTCGGGGTTGACGCTCAGGAGCAGAACGCCCGCCGCCCTCGTCGACGCCGTCTCTGCAGGCGCCCCCGTCGAAGTGGCCTGGGTCGCCTCCGGGGCGGCCCCGCACCCTCCCAGGGTTGCCACAAGGGCGGCGCCGACGGCCGCGGTCGCGATGATGCCCCTCATCTTCAGGCTCGTGGTCTTCATGGTGTCCTCCTTGGTGGTTGAGCCCTTTTCTTGCCGTACGGTGAGAGGGTGCGGAGAGACCGTCTCAAAACCGGGGTCGCCTCGAAACTTTTTTCTCCCGACTAGTCATCGTCGTCATCGTCCCCGTCGTCATCATCGTCATCCCAGTCGTCATCGTCCCCGTCGTCATCGTCATCCCAGTCGTCGTCATAGCTGGGAGCGGGTTGTACGGGAGCGGGGGCGGGCGCCTCCGGAGCCTCCGCCTCTGGCGCGACCTGCTCCGGAGGCTCCTCAACGGGGTCCGCCCCGACAACCTCAGGCTCGGGGGCCACCGGCTGCTCCAGATGCACCTCAAGCTCGACGATGAGGCGGTCCTCCGTCGCGACGCGCCACTCCTCGTCATCGGACTCGACGCTGATCTTGATCGTCCCGCCCGGCACGAGGTAGCCCTGGTCCTTGGCCCGCAGCGCAAGGTCATCGGAGACCTCGTCAATCGGGCGCCCGTAGTACGAGAAGCCCTTGATGAGCTTCTCGCCATCCTCGTTCTCTCCCTCGATTCCAACGACTCGATCGAAGTGGTTGACGTCGATGCCCACCTCGGGATTGATGCTCATGTGAACCGTGCCGATGGGTGTCTGCCACACCGCAAAGCCACCGATGACGAGCGCGCACAGGCACGCAGCGGCCGCGAGCGCCGCAACGAGCCCGCGCCGCGCCCTTCTCGGCCTCGCCTGCTCGAACGAAAGCACCTCGGCCTCGAGCATCACCACGTCGTCGAGCCTCTGCCCCACCTCGTAGCCGAGGTTGGGCACACGGACAAACCTCCCCCGCTCGTCCAGGACCACGGCATAGGCCGGGCGGCACTCCATGACGAGATAGCTCATCGCCCGTCACCCCCTGTCGGGACGATCTTTCGCAGGTGACCGCGAATGATCTCGAACCCGTTCGTGAAGGCGAGCAGGACGGCCACGAGATAGCGGCGATGCCGCTCGATCGTCTTCCGCTCCACCCCCGAGCTGCGAGAGAGCTCCGCCATCGGCAGCTTCTTCGTCCGCAGCAGGCGGTCGAGCAGCTCGGGGTTCCTGCGCGCGCAGTCGAGCACGCGCCGGCACGCCTCGAACGTGCGCTGCTGCTTGGGGCAGTTCTCGGACACGTCGAGAAAGGTCAGGCCAAAGGACTCGAGCTCCGCGCCAAACTGGGCAATCTCGCGACGAGAGGCCTCGCGCGCCTGGCGCTCGCCGATCTCGTCCCGCTCGGAGGCGATGGTCTCCACGAGCGGGCGTCCGTCCCCCTCGTCGCCGTCGGGGCGCCCCTCGTCGAGGGAAAGCACGTCGGCGTGGCGGCGCTCCCTGCGCGCAAAGTCCACAAGACGATTGCGCACGTTCATCGCCGCAAACGGCAGAAACGCGCCCCGCGCCCGATCATATGAGAGCACTGCCTCGTGGAATGCGAACATGGCGATCCCCAGCTCGTCGTCTCTCCCCTGCTGCGGCGACCGTCCCATGAACTTTGCGGTCTCCGACCTGATGAACGGGAGGTAGTCGCGTACGAGGTCGTCTGCGTGGCGAGGATCCCGCTTTGCGGCAAGGACCCGAGTCACCAGATCCCCGTCTCGTCTCATCGTGCCCCCTGTGAAAGAATGCGCACAACGTGCCCCGATTTCGGGGTCGCGGCGATGATTGCCTGAGTAACTCAGGTTACCGACCGGCAACGGCCGGAATGTAAGCCGCGCGTAAGAAACGGCGAGAGGTGCGTCGGAGGGGCGCCTCGCGCTTTGTTGAGTGTACGAGTTATGGCCACCTGAGCGTTCTTCTCGCCCACGTTTGCCCAGTTGGCGAGAAAGACAACGTAGCTGGCGACCGGCTAACTCGTACACTCAACGGAGCGAACCGCGCGCAGAGGAAAGGCGCACAATAAGGGGGCGAGAAGAACCGTCCGCCCGGGAGGGTGCGCCGCATGCCCACGCCGATCGACATACTGCGCCAGACCTTTGGCTACCAGGAGTTTCGCCCGCACCAGGCAGAGATCGTGGACGCCGCGCTCGCGGGGCGCGACGTACTGGCCGTCATGCCCACCTCGGCGGGCAAGTCGATCTGCTACCAGGTGCCGGCGCTTGGGCTCGACGGCCTCACGATCGTGGTCTCCCCGCTCATCTCGCTCATGGCCGACCAGGTGGGCGCGCTGCGCCAGATGGGCG
>DXBZ01000014.1 GCA_019116265.1 Candidatus Olsenella stercoravium
GGCGAGAAGAACATCAACAATGGTCCCAAAACCGCAAGGGACGGCCGGGAGGGCGTGAGCGCGTCCGCCTTCAGAACACGGACAGCGGCCAGTCCTGGGCGGCGCAGCAGATCGTGAGGCGACCGTCGGGCGTGCGGGCCTCCACCCGCCCGTCCTCGCCGGCGCCGACCTCGGCGCCTACGGCCTCCGCAAGCGTGCGCACGCAGAGACTCGGCCGGTTGTTCTCCTGCGAGAGGTGCATGGCCACCATGGTCTCGGCGTCCGGACCGATGAGCCGCTCCAGCGCTTCGGCCGCCTGTGCGTTGGAGAGGTGGCCGCACGGCCCGCCCACGCGCGCCTTGAGATAGGCGGGATAGTCGCCGGTTGCCAGCATGCGCTCGTCGTGGTTGGACTCGAGCGCCAGGATGCGCACGCCCGTCAGCGCCTCGAGCGCCTCCTCGCTCAGCTCGCCGGTGTCCGTGCAGAAGCCGAGCGCGTCGTCGTCCGTCGAGAAGCGCAGGCCGATGGGGTCGGCCACGTCGTGCGAGGTGGGAAACGTCCGCACGCGCATGCCCGCGAGCTCAATCTCGTCCGAGTGCCCCACCAGCTCAAACGGCAGCTCGGTGAGGTAGCGGCGCGCGGCTACGGTGCCCGCCGTCGCAAAGAGCGGCCCGTCGAAGCGGTTGCAGAACACGCTGAGCCCGCCCACGTGGTCGGAATGCTCGTGGGTGAGAACCACGGCGACCACGCGACCCATGTCCACGCCCAGCTCCTCCGCGCGGCCGAGCAGCGCGCGCCGCGAGATGCCGCAGTCCACCAGCACAGATCCTGCGGGCCCCTCCACCACGGCGGCGTTGCCCTTTGAGCCGCTGGCCAGCACGTGCAGATGAATCTCGGGGGTCATGGGGGTCCTCTCGCTGTCGTACACTTCTGGAGGTGGCGCTCGTCGCGCCACCGGAGTACAGGTTACCCGTTGGAGGTGGGCCATGCCGAGCGTTTCTCGTCGATACGGCGCGTTGGGCGGGCGCTTTGAGCGACCGAGCGGCCGACCCGACGCCGAGCTCGCCGGCCCTGTGGTCCTCATGGTCTCCGGGGGCGCCGACTCTACGGCGCTGCTCGTGCTCGCCGCCACCTCGACGCTCGACATCGACGACGGTCGCGGCCAGGCGCGCATCGCCCGCGAGCGCCTTCACGTGCTGCACGTCAACCACGGCCTGCGCGGCCTCGACGCCGAGGAGGACGAGGAGTTCGTCCGCGACCTCGCCGCCCGCTACGGCATCCCGTGCACGATTCGGCGCGCCGATGTGGCCGCACTCGCGGCGCGCGCGGGCGACAACGTGGAGAACGCCGGCCGCGAGCTGCGCTACGCCGAGGCCGCCCGCCTCGCCAACGAGCTCTGCGAGCGCACCGGGGCGCCGCGCTCCGCCGCGCGCATCCTCACCGCGCACACGGCTGACGACCGTGCGGAGACGTTCTTCATGAACGCGATTCGCGGCACCGGCGCCGCAGGCCTCTCGTCGATCCCGCGCCGTCGCAACCGCATCGTGCGACCCCTGTTGGATCGCACGCACGAGGAGCTCTGCGACCTGCTGCGCATGCGCGGCATCGTCTGGCGCGAGGACGACACCAACGCCGACACCCGCTACCTGCGCGCCTACGTCCGCCACGAGGTCATGCCCGTGGCGCGGGCGAGAAACCCGCGCGTGGTGGCCAACCTTGCCGCCACCTGTGACATCCTCTCCGACGAGGACGCCTATCTCACGGCGGTTGCCGGCCGCGCCCTGCGCGACCTCACGCGTCGGGAGGGCGAGGGGCTCGTCGTGCTGGACGCCGCGCGCCTGGCCGCGCTCGAGGTCGCAGTCGCGCGCCGCGTGGTGCGCGCCGCCCTTCTCGCCGTCTGCCCGGGCGCGCGTCTCGAGGCCCGCCACGTTGCGGGCGTCCTGCGCGCAGTGGCAGCGGGGGAGGGCTCGCTCACCATTCCCATGGGCGTCTCCGCCCGTGTTGAGCACGGGCTGCTCGTCCTGCGCGCCCGCGCGGGCGTCCCTGCGCCCTCGGCCGCTTGGCTCGAGGTGCCCGGCCGGCTCGAGCTGGCGGACGGCCGCGCGCTCACGGCGCGCCTCGTCGAGGTCGCCCCCGGCACCGATCCCGCGGCGCGCGCCCGCGCGCACGCGCAGGAGTGGGACGGCGAGTCGGTCCTTCTCGACGCCGTGGCCGCAGGCGTGGACCCCGCGCGCGGCGGTCGCCTCTGGGTGGACGCGCCCCGCCCCGGCGACGTGCTCTGCCCCCTTGGCATGCACGGGCAGTCCAAGAAGGTCTCCGACCTGCTCGGCGAGGCGGGCGTGCCGCTTGACGACCGCGCCGCTGTGCCCGTGACGCGCACCTCACCCACCGGCGAGGTCGTGTGGGTGGCCCCGATTCGCCCCGACGAGCGAGCCCGCTGCACCGCTGCCACGAAATGGCTGCTCGAGCTCACGCTCTTGTCGGCCTCCTAGCCCTTCTGTTCCCGCCCCTCCGAGGTTTGGGTTCACGTTTTCATTCTGGAGCGAGCACCGGGCGACAAAAGCCCAGTTGATACATTATGAATGCAACAAACTGATCGGAGTCTGAACCCAAACCGAAATCAGGTTTGGGTTCAGCGCCACGGGCGCGGGCGCCTCAATTATCAAAGAAGCAACCTGTTACCTGCGGTTTTGCGGAAAGTGTCCGCTGCGTGCCCGCGAGGATGAACCCAAACCTCCAAAGGGAAGCTCCGCGACTGCCCCCGCGCGCCACATTCCTGCGGTATCCTTGAGCAACGGGCGCCGCAGAGAAAGGGAGAGCCATGGAGTCACTGCATCCTGACGTCAAGGAGGTCCTGCTTTCCGAGGAGGACATCCGGGGCATCGTGAGTCGCATGGGCGAGCAGATCACCCGCGACTATGCCGATAAGAACCCGCTGGTCGTGGCCGTGCTGCGCGGCGCCGTGGTCTTCACTGCGGACCTCATGCGCGCCATTGACTGCCCGATGTCGGTGGACTTCATGGCGGTCTCCAGCTACGGCGAGGCGGCCAAGAGCTCCGGCGTGGTGCGCATTGTCAAGGACCTCGACACCAAGATCGAGGGGCGCGACGTGCTCATCGTGGAGGACATCCTCGACTCCGGTCTCACGCTGTCCTACCTCATCGACCTGCTCAAGGGTCGCGGACCGGCCTCCGTCGAGGTGGCCGCCTTCCTCGTGAAGGACGTCTCCGGCAAGCGCCCCGCGATCGAGCCGCGCTACGTGGGCACCCACGTGCCCGACGAGTTCATCGTGGGCTACGGCCTGGACTTCGCGGAGCGCTACCGCAATCTGCCCTACATCGGAATCCTCAAGCCTGAGGTCTACGCGTAACCTGACAAGGAGAACCCGTGCCCAATCCAGAGAACGGCCCCGAGCCGCAGCGCCCCGGCCTCCCCGGAGGCCCGTCCCGCGCAAACGCGATCACGTCGCTGATCGTCCTTGCCGTTGTTGTCTACCTGGTCTACTCCATGGGCTCCTCCCTCTCTGGACGCACGCAGGCCGCCGACGTCCTGCCCACCAACCAGTTTGTGACCGCCGTCAGGCAGGGCCGCGTCCACGACGTGAACTACAAGACCTCCGACGGCAGCGTCACCGGCTCGTACTGGGAGGACGGGGGCGACAAGGGCAACGAGGAGAAGCTCGTCCCCTACCAGAGCGTCTATGTGGGCACGGATTCTCTGGCCGAGCTCATGGCCCGGCATCCCACGGTCATCTACCAAATCGACACGAGCTCCGGCGACTTCATCGAGACCATCCTCGTCTCGGTGGTCCCCACGCTCCTGCTCGTGGGTGTCTTCGTCTTCTACATGAGCCGCATGTCGAGCCAGCAGGACAAGACGATGTCCTTCTCCAAGACCAAGGCGCTCACCGTCGAGGGCGAGCGGCCCAAGGTCACCTTTGCCGACGTCGCGGGCATCGACGAGGCCGTCGAGGAGCTCCAGGAGGTCCGCGACTTCCTCTCCGACCCCGAGCGCTACCACAAGATGGGCGCCCGCATCCCGCGCGGCCTTCTGCTCGTGGGTCCTCCGGGCACCGGAAAGACGCTGCTCGCCAAGGCTGTGGCCGGCGAGGCGGGCGTGCCGTTCTTCTCGATCTCCGGCTCCGACTTTGTGGAGATGTTCGTGGGTGTGGGCGCCTCGCGCGTGCGCGACCTCTTCAAGCAGGCCAAGGAGGCCGCCCCCTGCATCGTCTTCATCGACGAGATCG
>DXBZ01000015.1 GCA_019116265.1 Candidatus Olsenella stercoravium
CCGACCCCACGGAGGAGGTCAAAATCGAGAAGTCTGGGGAGGTGGCGGCGGACGGCTCCCTCGAGTGGGAGATCAGGGCGAAGATTCCCCCGTACAACGGGCAGTTTGACTCCAATGACTCTGAGCATTACCTTCTTGGCGATACCTTGCTGACTGCCTCAGGAGATAGGTATTATCTGACAGATGCCGACGGCCTCTCCGTGACGCTCGCCTGGGGGGGTGAGACCCATGTGCTCCATCCCTATAGCGAGGACTTGTCCGATGGAGACATGGTTTGCTACGTGTTTCTTCCGACGGATTACGATAAAGTTCCCGAACTATATCTTCTGACGCGCATCGACAGCTTCGCTCCGGACGGCAAACACTTCTGTGACATGACGCTAAACGAGAAGGATACAACTGAGGCGCTTCAGGAGCTTGGTGTTGATACAAGCGACTGGTGCACTTGCTGGATGGTCCGAGAGCCTGCGGAGCTGACGGTAACCTACAGCCTGGGGAACCTGAGCCAAGTGAATGGCGGCTACCCGGCGTCTAACGATGCCTATACGACAGGGGGCTGGGCGACTGTATACCTCCGGCCGAATAAGCTCCCCTCGGGCCTGACCAAGGAGTCCGGTGCGTCCGGGACGTTCGTCGTCACCGTCAACGCACCCTACCCGGTCTGGGACAGCACGGAGGGCGGAGACGACGAGGAGACGCTCGTCGACCTCACCGGCTCCGGCCCGATCGAGGTTCGTGATGACATGGCGGACGGACTCGCCTACGAGCGCGGGTCCTTGCGCGTGACGGCGACGGGTACGGACGGTGTTGCCCGCGTGCTCTCGGAGGGCGCAGACTACGAGCTCGCCGTTGACGAGGACGGTGGCGGCTTCACGCTCACGATTCTCGATCCCGGTCAGTTCACGTACGAGGCGACCTACCGTGCGGTGGGGAGCGCGGGTGCCGACGGCGCGGCCAACACGGCGACGTGCACGCTGTACGGCATGGATTGGTCGAGCTCGGCGAGCTATCAGTTCTCCTCGAGTGCGGAGGACTACGCCCTTACGATAGAGAAGACCGACCAGGATTCCGGAGAGCCCGTCGCCGGTGCGACGTACGGAGTGTTCTCGAGTCGCGGCGAGCTGTTGGGCACCGCCGTCACCGATGCGGACGGGAGGGCGACCTTCAGGCCGGACCCGTCGCGCGGGTTTGTGCTCCTCTCGGGCTACCTCTACTACGTGCAGGAGCTCGAGGCGCCCGAGGGCTACGAGCTCAGCGACGAGCGCGCCTGGTGGTGTTACGAGGGCACCGACCCCACCGACCTCGAGGGGCCCCGCGCCGTCGCGGAGCTCGAGGGGCTGATGTCGCCCGACGACGAGATAGCCGAGGTGGCCGGAGCCGGACTTGCGGGCGTCGGCCTCAGGGTGAGCGACCGGCGCACGCCCGAGCCTGCCACCCTGAGCCTGCAGGTCCGCAAGACCGACTCGGAGAACGGCGCGCCGGTCGCAAAGGCGACCTATGGGCTCTACTCCGCTGCGGGCGAGCTGCTTGCGGAGGCGACGACCGACGACGACGGCCTAGCGACGTTCTCGGGGCCGTATCTCTCGTCAGGCGCGCTCTACTACGTGAGCGAGACCGCCGCACCCGAGGGCTACGCGCTCTCCGCGGAGCGGTACTGGCTCTGTTTCGACGGCTCCGACGTTGACGCGCTCGCCGCCGCCACAGGCGTTGACCCCGCCGAGGTCCGGCTGGTGGGCGACGATGGTCTCGTTGCCGGCGAGCCGCTCGCCGTCGAGGACGAGCGCCTTCCGGAGGAGCCTCCGGCCGAGGAGGAGCCGCCCGCTGAGGAGGAGCCCTCGGCAGAGGAGGAGCCGCCCGACAATGACGAGACGCCCGAGATTCCCGCCACGGGCGACGTCTCTGCGTTGCCGGCCCTCCTGGCTGCCGTGGCTGGCTCTGTCGTGCTTCTCGTTGCGCGTCATGCAAGAAGGCACGGGTAGGAACCCTCAGGGACCTGATTCCATTTGAGAGGTTTGGGTTCACGCTCCAGGTCCACCGTCCTTCTCGCTCCACAAAGCCCCAGGTCACAGGCCTGGGGCTTTTCTTGTGCCGAGCGAATGCCAACAATGTGAACCCAAACCCGGATCCAGCGCGGCCGCCAGCATGCAGAACGTATGAAGATGTATACTGCATGCATAACGCATCAGGCGAGAGGAGCGAACATGCCGGCACTGCAGATTCGGGACCTGCCGCAGGGAATCTACGACGCGCTCAAGCTGCGTGCCGAGCGCGAGCACCGCAGCCTCGCCCAGCAGGCGACCGTTGCCATCGAGGAGCACCTGCGCCTGATTCCCGGCGGTACGGTCCGCGAGCGCGCGCTCACGGAAGAGGAGGAGTGTCAGGCCCGCATTGCCAAGCGTAAGGCCCTCTTTGCGGAGATCGATGCCGCACCCAAGATCGACATTCCGGACGATTTTCCAACGCCGGCCGAGATCGTGCGAGAGCTGCGTGATTCCCGATGATCGTCCTTGACACGAGCGCCGCAATAGAGATTGTGCGCGGGACCGAGATGGGCCACAAGTTCGAGAGGCTTACGCTCAAGGGAGAGCAGATCGTCAGCGTCGACCTGTTGTATGGGGAGGTATGCAGCTCGTTCACAAAGTACGTCAAGGCGGGGATGATGACCCGGGACGAGGTCGCCCGAACGATCGAGCGAGCGGTCGGCCTTGTTGACAAGTTTGTCCCAATGAGGGACTTGTACCCTGAGGCCTTCAACGAGTCTCTGCGGCTTGCGCACTCTCCCTACGACATGTTCTACTTCGTGTTGGCGAGAAGGACGGCGGGGACGCTGTTTACCATGGACCAGCGGCTCATCAAGCTCGCGCTGCAAAACGGCCTCAACTGCGTCTACGAGGACACGTCCGTGAAGGACGATCCCTGGACCACCCGTCTTGAGACCATGGAGGGCCCCGGACGCGCCTACACGCGCGAGGAGCTGCTGGGGCGCGGCTGACTCCGCACAGGAAGACGGCCCGGCAACCATAGGCTGCCGGGCCGCCGAAAACTTGCCTAAATGGGGTCTGACCCCTTTTGGGCAACTAGATTACGCCTACTCCTCGTGCATCTCGGCCATCTGGGCCTGGACGGCGGTGATGGCGACGACGCCTACGATGTCGTCCGCGACGCAGCCGCGGGAGAGGTCGTTCACCGGCTTGGCGATGCCCTGCAGGATGGGGCCGTAGGCCTCGGCGTTGCCGAAGCGCTGGACCAGCTTGTAGCCGATATTGCCGGTCTCGAGGTTGGGGAAGACGAGCACGTTGGCGTGGCCGGCCACCTTGCTGTCGGGCGCCTTGAGGGCGGCCACCTCGGGCACGATGGCGGCGTCGAGCTGCAGGTCGCCGTCAACGGCGAGCTCGGGGGCCTTCTCCTTGGCGAACTTCGTCGCCTCCTGGACCTTCTTGGCGGTGTCGCCACCGGCCGAGCCCATCGTGGAGTAGGAGAGCATGGCCACGCGCGGCTCCACGTCGTCCATGAAGGTGGCGAAGGAGTTGGCCGACGCGATGGCGATCTCGGAGAGCTCGTCGGAGGTCGGGTCGATGTTGAGGCCGCAGTCGGCAAAGACCAGCGTGCCGTCGGCGCCAAACTCCGGCGTCTTGGTGCACATGACCATGAAGGCCGAGACGAGCTTGGTGCCCGGTGCGGTCTTCAGGATCTGCAGCGCCGGGCGCAGCGTGTTGGCCGTGGAGTGGCAGGCTCCCGAGACCAGGCCGTCGGCGTCGCCCATCTTGACCATCATGGTGCCGTAGTAGGTGGCGTCCATCATCTGGGCGCGCGCCTGCTCGATCGTGACGCCCTTCTTGGCGCGCAGCTCGGCAAACTTCTGCGCGTAGGCTTCGTGCTTGGGGGCGGTGGGGGAGGTCGGGTCGATCACCGTGACGCCCTCGACGTCGATCTGAGCCGGGTCACCCAGGATGACGAGGTTGGCCAGGTCCTCGGCCACGATCTTGCGCGCCGCCTCGATCGTGCGCGGGTCCTCGCCCTCGGGCAGGACGATCGTCTTCTTGTAGGCCTTTGCCGCAGCCTTCATGCGTGCGAGAAAATCGCTCATCGAAGCTCCTTCACAGACGCCGCTTTGCCTTGCGCCCCCGATTGTGTGCATGTGTGCCGGTCGGGGGCATGCCAGGGACCATTATAGGGTCGTGGTGGTAGAATCAGGCGGACGAATGGGCGAGCGTACGCTCGTTTTGGCTTCCTGGCGCTTGCGCAGAGAGAGGATTTTCATGAGCATCGAGAAGGGCCTTCCCGCCGGTTTCAACCCCGACTCCTTTGACGCGATCGTCGTCGGGGCCGGCTACGCCGGCGCCACCTGCGCCCGCCGTCTCGCAGAGTCCTGCGGCTTCAAGGTCTGCGTCCTCGAGCGCCGCGACCACATCGCCGGCAACGCCTACGACTACGTCGACGAGGCGGGCATTCTCATCCACAAGTACGGCCCGCACATCTACCACACCGTGAACGACCGCGTGAACGAGTTCCTCTCGCGCTTCACCGAGTGGACCGACTATCAGCACAAGGTGCTCGCCAACATCCACGGCACGCTCATGCCCGTGCCCTTCAACCACCGCTCGCTCAAGCTCGCCTTTGGCGACGAGAAGGGCGAGCGTCTCTACCAGAAGCTCGTGGACACCTTCG
>DXBZ01000016.1 GCA_019116265.1 Candidatus Olsenella stercoravium
TAGAGCGTCTCGGCGTAGCCCAGCTCGTGCGCGCGGCGCACCGCCTCGTCGAGGAAGGCGCGCACGCCGGGGTAGGCCTCGAAGTAGCGGTCGATCATCTCCTGCGCCTCGGCGCGCGGTATCTTGAGCGAGCTCGCCAGGCCAAAGGCCTGCTGCCCGTAGACGATGCCAAAGTTCACGGCCTTGGCGCGGCTGCGCAGCTGCGGCGTGACCTCGTCTGCGGCCACGCCAAAGACGCGCGCCGCCGTGGCGGCATGGAAGTCGCGCCCCTCGCAGAAGGCGGCGATCAGGTGCTCGTCGCCGGAGAGGTGCGCCAGCAGCCTGAGCTCGATCTGCGAGTAGTCGCAGGCGAGAAACACGCTGCCCTCGGCCACGGTGAACGCCTGGCGCACGCGGTGGCCCAGCTCGGAGCGCGTGGGGATGTTCTGCAGGTTGGGATCGGAGCTCGAGAGGCGCCCGGTCGCCGTCACCGTCTGGTTGAGCGTGGTGTGCACGCGCCCGTCGCCGCGCACGAGGGCGGGCAGGGCGTCGAGGTAGGTGCTCTTGATCTTGGAGCGCTCGCGGTACTCCAGCACGTCGGCCACGATCTCGTGCTCGGCGGCGAGGTCAGCCAGCACCTTGGCGTTGGTCGAGTAGTAGCCACGCTTGGTGCGCTTGAGGCCAAAGGTGGGGAGCCCCAGCACGTCAAAGAGGACGTGGCTGAGCTGCATGGGGGAGTCTATGTTGAAGCTCTCCCCGGCGGCCGCGTGGATCTTCTCGACCATGCCCGAGATCTCGGCGCCGAGCTCGGCCGACTGCGCGGCCAGCACGCTCGTGTCCACGGCGAGGCCCGCGCGCTCCATCTCGGCGAGCACGGGCAGAAGCGGCATCTCCATGTCGTCGAAGAGCGCCGCCGAGCCGTCCTGCTCCAGGCGCTCGCGCAGGGGCGCCACCAGGTCGTGGGCGCGCACGGCGTCGAGCGCGGCCTCGGGGAGCTCGTCGGTGGCGGCGGGCAGCACGCGGCTGAGGTAGGCCTCGGCGAGCTCTGCGGGCGAGAAGGACGTGCGCTCGGAGTCCAGCAGGTAGGCGGCGACGGCCACGTCGAAGATGCGCGCCGGGTCCACCGCGCGCGGGGGCAGGCGCTCGGCCTCGCTGGAGTCGACGGGGGAGAGCGCGTGCAGGAGGGCCTTGACGTCGCCGGCGGCGAGGCGCCCCTCGCGGAGGAGCCGCTCGAGCGCGTCGTCGGCGGACGCGTCGTCAAAGCGGCAGATCTTCTCGCCCGTTGAGACCCAGAGGGTGTGGGCCGTGCCAAAGAGCGCGCCCTCCTGGCGGTCGTCGTCGAGCGCGCAGCCGACCCAGGTGCCGTCCGCGATCGCGGCGTCGAGCGCGGACGCTGCCTCGTCGCCGCAGGCGGGGTCGGGCAGCGGCGCGGCGGGTGCGGAGGCCACCTCGTCCTCGCCGAGCGCCGCGCGGGCCGCCGCCACGGCGCCGTCTCCGGCCAGGCGCACGAGGCGCGTGGTCATGCCGGTGAAGCCGAGCGCGGAGAAGGCGCGGGCCACCTCGGTGGGGTCGAAGGTGGGAAAGCGCGCGTCCGCGAGGTCGAGCTCTATCGGCGCGTCGGTGCGGATCGTGGCCACGCGGCGACTGAGCAGGGCGTCGTCCACGTGCGCGCGGAGGTTCTCGCCCATCTTGCCGGGTACCTCGTCGGCGTGTGCTATGACCTCGTCGAGGCTTCCGTACTGCACGATCAGCGCGGCGGCCTTCTTGGGGCCTATGCCGGGCACGCCGGGTATGTTGTCCGAGGAGTCGCCCTTGAGCCCGTAGAAGTCGGGCACGAGCTCCGGGGTAATGCCGTGGTAGAGGTCCTCCACGCTCTCGGGGTCCATGATCTTGACCTCGCTCACGCCCTTCTGGGTGGAGACGACCCTCACGTGCTTGGTGGAGAGCTGGTACATGTCGCGGTCACCGGTGAAGAGCAGCATGTCGTAGCCCGCCGCCTCGCCGCGGCGCGCCAGGGTGCCCAGGATGTCGTCGCCCTCCCAGCCCTCGAGTTCGGCCACGGGGACGTCGAGCGTGCGCAGAAGCTCCTTCACCATGGGAAACTGCTCGCGCAGCGACGGGTCCATGGGCGGTCGCTGCGCCTTGTACTGCGGCAGCATCTCCATGCGCACGCGCGGCTTGCCCTTGTCAAAGGCGCAGATCACGCCGTCGGGGTGGAAGGTGTCCACCATCTTGATGAACATGTTGAAGAAGCCAAAGAGCGCGCCCGTGGAGCGGCCGTCCGGCGCGTTCATGGGCTGGCGGATCGCGTGGAACGCACGGTGCATGAGCGAGTTTCCGTCGATGACGGCGATGGTGCGGGTGGCGTCTGCCATGGGGACCTCCTTGTGGTTGCCTCTCGATTGTAGGCGAGAAGAACGCGCGGGGTGGGGTCGCGGGGACACGCCCCGCGCCCGCGTTCTTCTCGCCCGCTCTCTCAAACCTCACAGGTGGTGTCAGTTTTCCGGTCTTAACTTTATGAGCATATTGCAAAACTTAGTGAGAGACACAGTACCTGTGAGGTTTTCATTTGGCGGGCGAGAAGAAAGTGGGGCGCGCCGTCGCCGGCGACGGCGCGTTTCGCGGGCGTTTCCAGCTCGTGGCGCGCGGATGGCGGGCGAGAAACACGTGCATGGCGAGCGCGTAGCAAGTTCGTCTCGCTTTTCTCGCCCGCCCGGAACGCGCCGTAGACTCCCCTTGAAACCGAACGAGGGGAGTCCCATGGACCGCGGCCTGTATAGGGAGAGCTACGAACACGACGCCTGCGGCATCGGCGCGATCGCGCACCTGCACGGCAAGAGGAGCCACCAGACGCTCGACGACGCGCTTTCGGTGCTGGTGAACCTGGAGCACCGAGGGGGCAAGGGCCTCGAGCGCAACACCGGCGACGGCGCGGGCGTGCTCTTTCAGGTGCCGCACCGCTTCTTCCGCAAGGAGGCGCAGAAGGAGGGCCACATCCTGCCCGACGAGGGCGACTACGGCGTGGCCATGCTCTTCCTGCCGCACGATGACCCGACGGGCGTCACCGCCGCACGCCAGGTCTTTGAGCGGGGCTGCGCCGAGTGCGGCGTGCCGCTCATGTTCTGGCGCGAGGTCCCGGTGGACCCGCACGACCTGGGCTCCACGGCGCGCGCCTGCATGCCCACGATCTGCCAGGCGTTCCTGCGCCGCCCGGAGGACGTGCCCCGCGGCCAGGACTTTGAGCGCCGCCTCTACGTGACCCGCCGCACCATCGAGCGCGCCGCCGACGCCGAGCCCGCGCTCGCGGGCAAGATCTTCTACGTCTGCAGCATGTCCAGCCGCACAATCGTCTACAAGGGCATGCTCGTCGCCACGCAGATGCGCCGCTTCTACCTGGACCTGGGCGACGCGGCGGTGGAGACGGCGCTCGCCCTCGTGCACTCGCGCTACTCCACC
Source organism: Candidatus Olsenella stercoravium (assembly GCA_019116265.1). Taxonomy (GTDB): domain Bacteria; phylum Actinomycetota; class Coriobacteriia; order Coriobacteriales; family Atopobiaceae; genus Thermophilibacter; species Thermophilibacter stercoravium. The sequence continues at coordinate 3,436 of DXBZ01000016.1, forward strand.
AACACGACCCCGAGCTGGGAGCGCGCGCACCCCAATCGCTACCTCATCCACAACGGCGAGATCAACACCCTGCGCGGCAACGTGAGCTGGATCCGCGCCCGCGAGCCGCGCCTCTACTCGCCCGTGCTGGGCGCCGACCTCGAGCGCGTGATGCCGATCATCAACCGCGAGGGCTCGGACTCAGCGATCCTGGACAACGTGCTCGAGTTCCTCGTCATGAACGGACGTCCGCTCGACCGCGCGGTGACGCTCATGATGCCCGAGCCCTGGGACAAGAACCCGGCGCTCGGCGAGAAGCGCCGCGCCTACGACGAGTACCAGTCCATGCTCATGGAGCCCTGGGACGGCCCGGCGGCGATCGTGTTCACGGATGGCCGCACGCTGGGCGCCGCGCTCGACCGCAACGGCCTGCGCCCCGCGCGCTACTACGTGACGCGTGACGACCGCCTGATCCTGGCCTCCGAGGTGGGAACCATCGACGTCGACCCCGCCAACATCCTGCGCGCGGGCTGCCTCGGCCCCGGCGAGATGCTCGAGGTGGACCCGGTCGCCGGGCGCGTGATCGGCAACGACGAGATCCGCGACCGCCTGGCGGGCGAGAAGCCCTATCGCGACTGGATCGACGAGGAGACGATCGACCTTACGGACCTGCCCGCGCCCGACCCCGTCAAGGTCCGGCGCTCAGACAGCTTCGCCGCACAGGGCGCGGCTGCAGAACTCGCGGCGGACCTTGACGGGGTCGGGCGCTCCGGTGACGGGGCCGAGTCGCTCGCCGCGCGCCTCGCCGCGTACGGCTGGCACTACGACGACGTGGACGAGGTCGTGCGCCCGATGGCCGCCCAGGGCGCGGTGCCGCTGGCCTCGATGGGCGTGGACGCGCCGCTCGCGTGCCTCTCCACGCGCGACCGCTCGTTCTTCGACTACTTCCACCAGCTCTTCGCGCAGGTCACGAATCCTCCGATCGACGCGCTGCGCGAGAGCATGGTCACGAGCACAAAGCTCTACCTCGGCAACCACGGCAACCTGCTCGAGGACTGCCGTGACAGCTGCCGCCTCGTGCGCCTGGACGCCCCGATCATCTCCGACGAGAACTTCCGGCGCCTCTGCGCGATCGACCGCGCGGGCTTCCGCGTGGCGAGCGTCTGCGCGACCTACCCGGCGCAGTGCGGCCCCCACGCGCTCGATCGCGCCCTCACCGAGCTGGCGGAGCAGGTCGAGAAGGACGTGCGCTCGGGAGCCAACATCGTGGTGATCTCGGACCGCGCAGCGGCGGGCGAGGTGGCGATCCCCTCGCTTCTGGCCCTCGGCTGCGTGCACAACCACCTGATTCGCTGCGGCCTGCGCACCCTCGTCGACCTCGTGGTCGAGACGGGCGACGCAATCTGTGCGCACGACTTTGCGTGCCTCGTGTCCTTCTCGGCCTCTGGCATCCACCCCTACCTGGCCCACGACTGCGTCCGCGACCTCTGCGCGCGCGGCGAGCTCGACCTCGAGCCCGAGGAGGCCTGCGCCCGCTACGACCGCGCGGTCACGGCAGGCATCGTCTCCATCATGTCCAAGATGGGCATCTCCACGATGCAGGGCTACCACTCCGCGCAGATCTTCGAGGTCGTGGGTCTCGCGGACGAGCTCGTGGAGCGCTGCTTCACCTACACCGCCACCCGCGTGGGCGGCCTTGGCGTGGACGACCTCCAGCGCCTGCTCGACGAGCGCCACGCGGCGGCGCTCGCGCTCCAGCGCACGTCGGCGCCGGGCCAGCTCCCCACGCTCGGCCTCGCCGCGTGGCGGCCGGCCGGCGAGGAGCACCTGATCGACCCCAAGGCCATCTACCTCCTGCAGCGCGCCTGCCGCGAGGATGACTACGCCCTCTTCAAGGAGTACGCCGCCTGGGTGCACCGCCCCGGGCGCGCCGTGACCCTGCGCGACCTCATGGGCTTCTCGCCCGCCGGGCCCGCCGTCCCGCTCGAGGAGGTGGAGCCCGCGAGCCAGATCGTGCGCCGCTTCAACACCGGCGCCATGAGCTACGGCTCCATCTCCCGCGAGCAGCACGAGTGCCTGGCCGTCGCGATGAACCGCCTGCACGGCCGCTCCAACTCCGGCGAGGGCGGCGAGGACCCCGCGCGCGAGACGCCGCGCGCGAACGGAGACTCCGCGCGCTCCGCGATCAAGCAGGTCGCGTCCGGCCGCTTTGGCGTGACGAGCCGCTACCTGGTCTCCGCGACGGAGATCCAGATCAAGATGGCCCAGGGCGCCAAGCCCGGCGAGGGCGGCCACCTGCCCGGCAAGAAGGTCTACCCGTGGATCGCCGAGGTGCGCCAGTCCACGCCCGGCGTGAGCCTCATCTCGCCGCCGCCCCACCACGACATCTACTCGATCGAGGACCTCGCAGAGCTGATCTTTGACCTCAAGTGCGCAAACCCCGAGGCCCGCGTCTCGGTCAAGCTCTGCTCGCTCGCGGGCGTGGGCACCATCGCCACCGGCGTGGCCAAGGGCGGGGCCGACAAGATCCTCGTCTCCGGGCACAACGGCGGCACCGGCGCCGCCCCGCGCGACTCGATCTACCACGCCGGCATCCCGTTCGAGATCGGCCTCGCCGAGACGCAGCAGACCCTCGTGCGCAACGGCCTGCGCTCGCGCGTGGTGCTCGAGACCGACGGCAAACTCATGAGCGGGCGCGACGTGGCGATCGCGGCGCTCCTGGGCGCCGAGGAGTTTGGCTTTGCCACGATGCCGCTCGTCGCCTGTGGCTGCCTCATGCAGCGCGACTGCCAGCGCGACACCTGCCCGGCGGGCGTGGCCACGCAGGACGCGCGCCTGCGCTGCCGCTTTGCGGGCAAGCCCGAGCACGTGGTCAACTTCATGACGTTCGTTGCCGAGGAGCTGCGCGAGATCATGGCGTCGCTGGGCTTTAGGACGGTGGACGAGATGGTGGGCCGCGTGGACTGCCTGTGCCAGGTCCCCGTCGATGGCGAGGGCAACTGGAAGGCCAACCGCATGGACCTCGCCGACCTGCTCGCCGAGCCCGTCTGTGAGTACGGACGGAGGATCCCCGGCGCCGACGCGCTCCGCTTCCTGCCGGAGATGGCCGCCGACCCCGAGCTCGACCGCACGCTCGACGCCACGCTGCTCGTGCCCTACACGGCCCGCGCCCGCGAGCACCTCGAGCCGATCCGCCTGCGCGCGGACGTGGACAACGTCAACCGCTGCGTGGGGACGCTCCTGGGCAGCCGCGTCACGGCGGCGCACCCCGAGGGCCTGCCCGAGGGCTCCGTCACCGTGGACTGCGAGGGCTCGGCGGGCCAGAGCTTCGGCGCGTTTTTGCCGGCGGGCGTCACGCTCAACGTGGCCGGCGACGCCAACGACTACTTCGGCAAGGGGCTCTCGGGCGGCGTGCTCTCCGTGCGGCCCGCGGACGGCGCCACCTACAAGTTCGACGAGAACGTGATCGTGGGCAACGTGGCCCTCTACGGCGCCACGGGCGGGCGCGCCTTCGTGAACGGCCTCGCGGGCCAGCGCTTCTGCGTGCGCAACTCCGGCGCCACGGTGGTGGTGGAGGGCGTGGGCGCGCACGGCTGCGAGTACATGACGGGCGGCACGGTGGTCGTCCTCGGCGACGTGGGCCCCAACTTCGCGGCCGGCATGTCGGGAGGCGTGGCCTACGTCTACGACCGCCTCGGTACGCTTCCGCTCCGCTGCAACACCGAGCTCGTGAACCTGGAGGAACCGGGCGAGCAGGGCCTCGAGCTCGTGCGCGCGCTCGTGGAGGAGCACGTGCGCCGCACGGCGAGCCCGCGCGGCATCAAGCTCCTCTACCAGTTCGACGAGGTGCGCCGCAGCTTTGTGAAGGTGATACCGCGCGACTACGAGCGGGTCCTCGGCCTGGTGGCCGAGGCCGAGGCGGCGGGCCAGACCCACGAGGCCGCGCTCGAGCGCGCGTTCGACGTCATGAGGGAGGGCTAGCATGGGCAGGCCGGGAGCGTTTCTGACGGTGGGCCGCTGCGCCCACGAGCTGCGCCCGATCGAGGAGCGGGTGCGCGACTACGAGGAGCTCTACGA
>DXBZ01000017.1 GCA_019116265.1 Candidatus Olsenella stercoravium
GACCCTTCTACCTGCACCTTTGCGAGAGCGTCCTCTGCATATGCCGCAGGAACGAACCCAAACCTCCGGGGACGCGTTGCGACCATCCCAGACGACCGGTTTCGTCGATTTGGGGCGAGCGGCACCCAAGGTGCGGCCCAACGGTTCTTCTCGATTTGAATTTGTATATTTGTATCCCAGTTCTAACTGCGCATTTGCAGGATTGGCAGATTCGTGGCAGTTTCGTGCAAGATTGCCGCACGACTATTTCAAAACGACCGGCACGCAGGCACATGACGATCTATCCTCTACGTCATGTCAGTCGTCCTCACATACACGTCTGCCCTCGAGGCTCTCCGCCTGCCGGAGTATCCCGACCTTGCGTCGAGCTGGGACGAGCGCTCGGGATACCTGTCCGAGCGGCTCCCCACTGTTGACGAGCTGGAGCACGCGCTCGCGGACTGCCCTCCCCTGCAGCAGCTCTCCCGGCCGATCCACCTGCTCGTCTCGAGCGACAACACGAGCCACTCCTCCAGGCTCATCACGCGTCACGTCACGAGACGCGCCCATCCGCGCGACGCCTTTGTCCGGATATCAGGCGACGTCTACGTGGCGTCGCCCGAGCTCATCCCGCTCCAGATGGCGAGAAGGGCGACGGACCTCGATGAGGCCCTGCTCATGAGCGAGCTCTGCGGGGCCTACGCCGTCGCGGAGAATGAGCAGGGCGGCATGCTGCAACGGCACGGACCGCTGACGACGCGTGGCCGAATCGAGGCGTTTCTCTCCCGGATGCGCGGATGCTACGGCATGGGGAAGGTCCGCTCGGCGCTCCCGCTCGTCTGCGCGGACTCCGGGTCGCCCTACGAGAGCAAGCTTGCGATCCGCCTCAAGGCAAACCGGGAGATCGGTGGCTACGGACTCAAGATCGTGTCCATGAATGAGGAGATCAGCCTCGAGGCCATCGGCCGCGCGTTCGAGGAGAGGCGCATCAGGAAGCCCGACATCCTCGTCCTTGCGCCGCCCACGATCGAGCCCGACCCGAGCATGCCCTTCCGTGGCGTTGCCGTTGACTACAAGGGGAAGATCCACGATGAGCCGTCCGTGGCCGAAAGGGACGACACGCGCCGAAACGAGCTTCTCGCGCACGGTTTCAAGCCCTACGAGATTCGCAAGGCCCACTACGACGACATCGACTACATGGATGGCATCGTGACCAAGATCAGGCGCGACCTTCGCCTCCCCTCGGACGACCTTGCCTTCGGGCGTGACCAGCGTGTGGCGCTCCACGATGCGCTCGAGCTCGTTGACGGCGTTCGCTGGGGCCGCGCCGCTATCCCCGACCCCTCCGACTTCCGCTGAACGCCGCCTCCCATGAGGTTTGGGTTCACCCTGAGCGACGGGAATCCAAGAGCCGGACTCCTCACCTGCGATTATATTTGTTGCAATCGGTTGATGAGCGGGCGTGATCGGAAAAATGAACCCAAACCGGAAAGGGGTTTGGGTTCATTTTCCTGAGCGAGAAGAACTATAAAAACTGGTACGAATGCGCTACCTGCGAAAACTCCGAATGGGTCGCGCCGCGCGAGGCGCACGTGAACCCAAACCGCGTGGGAGGGCTGCGGGAGGCCTAGAACGGCAGGCCCGCGCCGCCACCCATGTTGCGCATCATCTGCTGCATGGCGCGGCGGCCCTTCTTGCCGCCGCCCTGCTGGGCGACCTCGCGCATCTTGCCCATCATCTTGTTCATCTCGCTCCACTGCTTGATGAGCTGGTTGACCTCCTGGACGCTTCGCCCGGAGCCCAGCGCGATGCGACGCCGGCGCTGGCCGTTGATGATCTTGGGACGCACGCGCTCCTCGCGCGTCATGGAGCGGATGATGGCCTCGATGCGCGTGATCTGCTCGTCGCTCGCGGCCTGCGGCACCTGTGCCATGGCGCGCTCCATGCCGGGAATCATGCCCATGAGCTTCTGCAGGCCGCCCATCTTGCGGATCTGCTGCATCTGGGCGAGAAGGTCGTCCATCGTGAAGCCCTCGCGCAGCATGCGCTCGGCGTCCTCGAGCTGCTGCTCGTCGGCGACCTTCTGGGCCTGCTCGATGATGCCCACGACGTCACCCATGCCAAGGATGCGCTTGGCCATGCGGTCGGGGTGGAAGACCTCGAGCGAATCGGGCTTCTCGCCCATCGAGACGAACTTGATGGGCTTGCCGGTGACCTCACGCACGGAGAGCGCGCCGCCGCCCCGGGCGTCGCCGTCGAGCTTGGACATAATCACGCCGTCAAAGTCCACGCGGTTGGCAAACTCGGTGACCACGTTGACGATGTCCTGACCGGTCATGGCGTCGACCACCATGAGAATCTGGTCAGGGCGCACGGCACGCTTGATCGCGACGGCCTCCTCCATCATCTCCTCGTCGATCTGCAGGCGGCCGGCGGTGTCCACGATCACGATGTCGCAGAGGCGGTCGACCGCCTCCTTGATAGAGCCCTCGGCCACGGCCACGGCGTCGTGCCCGTCGCCCCGAAAGACCGGCACGCCGATCTCGCCGCCGAGCGTCTCGAGCTGGTCGGCGGCCGCAGGGCGGTGGGTGTCGCACGCGGCGAGCAGCGGGCTGTGACCCTGACTCTTGAGCAGGTACGCCAGCTTGGCCGCCGCCGTCGTCTTGCCCGAGCCCTGCAGGCCCACGAGCATGATCACGTTGGGCGTGCGGTTCTGCGCGAGCGTCAGGCGCGAGTCCGTGGAGCCGAGAAGGGCCGTGAGCTCGTCGAGCACCACCTTGACGACGTTTTGCGCCGGCGTGAGCGAGGAGAGGACGTCGGCGGTGAGGCACTTCTCCTTGCAGCGCGCGACGAACTCCTTGACCACGCGGTAGTTGACGTCGGCCTCGAGCAGCGCCATACGGATCTCGCGCATCGCGACGTTGATGTCGTCCTCGGTGAGGCGACCCTTGCCACGCAGGCGCTCGAAGGTGTCCTGGAGACGGTCGGAGAGAGAGTTGAACATGGTCACATCCCTTCGCCCACGAGCGCGCGGCAGAAGTCGAGCGCGTCGAAGGTCTGGAGGTCGTCTATGGCCTCGCCCACGCCGATGCGGTAGATGGGCAGGCCCAGCTGGCTGGAGATGGCGAGCGCGATGCCGCCCTTGGCGGTGCCGTCGAGCTTGGTGACGATGAGGCCGTCGAGCTCGAGGGCGTCGTTGAACTCACGCGCCTGGTTGAGGCCGTTCTGGCCGGTGGTGGCGTCGATCACGAGCACGACCGAGACCGGAAGCTGGCAGCGCTTGCGCGTGACGCTCACGACCTTCGCGAGCTCGCGCATGAGGTCGGCGGAGGTGTGCAGGCGCCCGGCGGTATCGATGAGCACAAGCTCGGCGCCGCGCCGCTCGGCCTCCTCGACCACCTCGTAGCACACGCTCGCCGGGTCGACGCCGCGCTCGCGCGTGACCACGTCGACGCCCGCGCGCTGGCCCCAGACCTCAAGCTGCTCGATCGCCGCCGCGCGGAACGTGTCGGCACCGCCGATGAGGCAGCTCACGCCGGCCTCGCGGGCGCGCCCGGCGAGCTTGCCGACCGTGGTGGTCTTGCCCGCTCCGTTGATGCCCACAAAGAGCACGCAGCTCGGCACGTCCGTGAACGGGTCGCGCTCGGCCGCGGGAAACTCCGCGGCGAGCCGGTGCGCAAGAGCGTCGCGCAGCTGGTCGGCGCGGGTGAGGTTCTCGCGGGCCGCCTGCTCGCGCAGGTCGTCGCTCACGTGCATGGCGACCTCGGCGCCCATGTCACCCATGACGAGCGTGTCCTCGAGGTCCTCCCAGAAGTCCTCGTCGACCTCGCCGCCCATGTAGAAGATCTCGTTGATCGCCTCGCGCGAGCGCTTGAGGCCCGCCTTCAGGCTGTCGAGAAGGCCCATCTTACGCATCAACCACCTTTCCGGTCTCACGGTCGAGTCGCTGCGACACCACGTGGCTCACGCCGTCGGCCTGCATGGAGACGCCGTAGAGCACATCGGCCTGCTCCATCGTGCGTCGCTGGTGCGAGATGACGATGAGCTGCGTGGAAGCCTTGAGCTGCTCGATGGCGTCGAGCAGCTTGGAGAGGTTGGAGTCGTCGAGCGCCGCCTCCACCTCGTCAAAGACGTAGAACGGGACGGTGCGCACCTTGTAGACCGCAAAGAGCAGCGCAAGGGCCGTGAGGGACTTCTCGCCGCCGCTCATGAGCATCATCTTGGAGAGCTTCTTGCCGCGCGGCTGCGCCACGATCTCTATGCCCGTGTCGGCGGGGTTGTCGGGGTCGGTCATCTCGATGTGCGCCTGACCGCCCGGGAAGAGCAGCGAAAAGATCTCCGAGAAGTTCGCGTTCACGCGCTCAAAGACGGTCAGGAAGCGGTTTCGCATCTTGCGGTCGATCGCCGCCGTGATCTTGCGGAGTGCCGCGCGGGCGTCCTCGAGGTCGCGGACCTGCTCGTCAATGTAGTCGTAGCGCTCCTTGAGGCGCAGGTACTCGTCCATGGCGACGGCGTTCACCGGGCCGATGGACTCGATCTGCGAGCGCAGCGTCGCCACGCGGCGCTCGGCCTCGTCGCGGTTCTCGGGCGCGGGGCACTCGAGGGCCTCGTCGAGGACGGTCCCGGTGGCGACGATGGCGTTGACGGCGGTCTGCACCTGAACCTCGAGCTTGCCGAGGTCCACCTTGACGCCGGTCGCGACCGAGCGGGCCTCCTCGAGCTCCTTGGTGGCCTCCGCCACCGCCTCGCGCGCGCCGCCGATCGTCCGCTTGAGCGAGTCGGAGTCGGCCTCGGCGAGCGAGGCGCGGTCCTTGAGGCGCGCCGCCCATTCGAGGGCGCGCTCTCGAATGGCCATGTAGCGATCGTGGAGCGGGTCAACGCGCAGGCGGACGACCTCGAGCGAGCGCGAGGAGCGACGGGTCGCCTCGATGCGCGCGTCGAGCTCGCGCACGCGCGCGGAGAGCTCGCGCTCCCGACGCTCGAGCCCGGAGCGGCGCTCGCTCGTCATGGCGAGCTCCAGGCGCCCGTCGGAGAGCTCCTTGGACGCCTTGCCCTGCGCGCGGATCGCGGCCTCGTGCTCGGCGGTCCGCTCCGCGAGGCGGCCGGCCAGCTCGTCGGCGAGCTCGCGCGCGGCGCGGGCGGCGCTGCGGTGCTCCTCGATCTGGGTGCGGGCCTCTGCGGCGCGCTCGGCGGACGCCTCGCGCCTCTTGGTCACCTGCGCGTGCTCCGAGACGGCGCTCGCAAGCTGCGCCTCGAGACGCCCTCGCTCGGCGGTCGTGGAGGAGAGCTCGGCGGAGAGACGTGCGAGGTCGCCCTTTGCGGCGGCCGCCTCCTCGCGGGCCTTGGCGAGGGCGACCTCGGCGTCCGAGACCGCACGGGCGGCGTCGCGAAGACGCCCCTCGAGCGCGGGCATCCCCGCCTCGAGGTCGCGGATGCGGCGCTTCCGCTCGAGGGCGCCGGACTCGCTCGAGGGCGCGGAGCCCACGCGCACGCGGCCGTCGGGAAGGACCACGAGGCCGTCGGGGGTGACGTAGGTCGCGCCGGGCGCGCTCTCGTGCGCACGGACGGCCTCGGCGGCGGCACCCACGAGGCGCACGTTGCCGAGAAGCGCCTCGAGGAGCGGACGAGCCTCGTCGGACACGCGCAGCCGCGAGACGAGCGGCGTGCCCGGAGCCCCGTCGGAGGCACCCGCGGCACCCGCCAGGGCGGGCGAGACGATGGTGGCCTGACCGTCCTTGTCGGCACACGCGAGGGCGCGCTCGGCGAGCGCGGCGACGTCGGAGGCGTCGCCCACCACGAGGGCGGCGAGGTCGTCTCCGAGCAGGAGCTCCACGAGCGACTCGACCTCGGGGTCGGCGTCGACGAGATCGGCCAGGCGGCAGCGCACGCGGTCCTCGTTGGCGGCGAGCGCCGCCACGAGCGGGCTCGAGAGCTCGACGTCGGTGTCGACCGCCCTCAGGGCCTCCAGCGTGGCCGTCGCCGACGACAGGGCCCGCTGGGCCTCCGCGTGCTCCGTCCGCGCGGCGTCGAGCGCGCCGGACAGCCCTGAAATCGAAGCCGTGACGCTCGCCTCGCGGCTGCGCGCCGAGACGAGCGAGCCCTCGAGCGATTCCACGCGCTCGGTCCGCTCGCCCACGGCCTCCTCGGTCGTGCGCATCGTCTCCTCGAGCTGCTCGAGGCGCGAGGCGAACATCTGGTCCTCCACCTCAGCGTTGGAGATCTGGTCCTCGAGCTTGGCGTAGGCGAGCGTCTCCCGGTCCGCCTCGGAGCGCGCGGCGCGCTCCTCGGCCGTGATGCCGGAGAGCTCCTCGTCTATGGCGCGACGCCGTTCGCT
>DXBZ01000018.1 GCA_019116265.1 Candidatus Olsenella stercoravium
ACCGTCGTGGTCCTGCTCGGCGGGCACGACAAGGGCACCGAGCTCGAGACGCTCGCCGAGGCGGTGCGCGGTCGCTGCCGCGCGGCCGTGTGCTTTGGAGAGGCGGGCGAGCGGATCGCGCGCGCCCTCGAGCGGGTCCCCTCCGACCTCGCCGTCCTGCGCGCCCCCCACCTGAGCGAGGCGTTTTCCGCCGCGGCGGCCGAGGCGCGTCCCGGCGAGACGGTGCTGCTCTCGCCCGCGTGCTCCTCATTCGACGAGTTCTCCAACATGGCCGAGCGCGGCCGCCGCTTCAAGGGGCTCGTCGCCGGGCTCTCGGCGGGTGAGCGGTCGTGACGGCGCGCGCGGCCGTCGCGCGGCGCGCCCCGCGCGAGGGACGGCGGCAGAGGGGGGAGCGGAGCCTCTTTGGGGTGCCGGAGCGCTTCATGCGCCCGAGGCTCGTCCTTCTGGCCAGCGTGGCGGTGCTCGTGGCCTTTGGCCTGCTCATGGTCTTCTCGGCCTCCTCGGTGACCGCCCTCAACTCCACCGGTGACGCCGCCTACTACCTCAAGCGCCAGCTCGCCTTCATCGCCCTGGGCACCGCGGTCGCCATCGCCCTGGCCAAGGTGGACTACCACTTCTGGGTCCGGAGCGCCCTCATGTTCGTCTGGGTCGTGACCGTCGTGCTGCTCGTTGCCGTCGTCGCGCTCGGCACCGACAACGGCATGGGCGCGACGCGCTGGATTGACCTCGGCTTCTTTGACCTCCAGCCGTCCGAGTTCGCCAAGATCACGGTCATCTTCACTGCGGCCAACGTCGCGGAGCAGTACTACGAGCGGGGCTCGATCGACTTCGTGCACTTCCTCGTGCTCCTGGGCGTGGGCGTCGGCCTGCCGCTCGTCCTCATCATCGCTCAGCCCGACAAGGGCACGACCATGGTCTGCGGCCTCACGCTCGTCGTCATGGGCTACCTCGCGGGCATGCCCAAGCGCTTTCTCCTCCTCGTGCTGCTGCTCGCCGGCGGTGCGTTCGTGGGCCTCTCGTTCAAGGACGACTACTCGCGCGCCCGCTTTCTCACGATGTTCGACCCGTGGGCAGACCCCTACGGCAACGGCTGGCAGCTCATCCAGGGCTTCTACGCCTTTGGCTCGGGGGGCCTGCTCGGGGTGGGCGTGGGCTTCTCGCGCCAGAAGTACGCCTACCTCCCCATGGCGCACAACGACTTCATATTTGCCGTGGTCGGCGAGGAGTGCGGCCTCGTTGGCACCCTCGGGCTGATCGCCGGCTTCATGGTGTTTCTCTGGGCGGGCCTGCAGATCGCCCGGCACGCCCCCGACCTCGCCGGGCGCCTCGTCGCCGCCGGCTGCACGTCGATCGTGGTGATCCAGCTCTTCCTCAACGTGCTCGGCGTGATCGGCTGGTTCCCGCTGTCGGGCAAGCCCATCCCCTTTGTGAGCTACGGCGGCTCCTCCATCCTGGCGAGCCTCATGCTCGTGGGCCTGGTCACCTCGGTCTCGGTCCACTCGCGCCTGCCCGAGACGACCCACGACCGCGAGCGCCGCTCCTGGCGCGAGGTCGACGCGCTCGAGGGCGACGCGGGCCTGTCGCTGGTCGGCGAGCCCATCCCGCGCTCCGAGCGAACCTCGGCTGCCGCGCCGCGCGCCGCGCGCCCCGGCCTGCGCGTCGTGGAGGGTGGCTCCTCCGCCCGCCCCGGGCGGGGCGCCCCGCGCGGGCGCGTGAGCGAGAGCGGCGGCAGGAGGAGGATTGACCTCGGGCCGAGCCCCACCGAGCGCCTGCGCGGCCGCCGCGACGGGCGGCACTAGGCCCCGGCCCTCTCGCCCGTCCCCGCTCGCTGCGCTAGGATGATGGGGCAGACCTGACGAGGGGAGAGACCATGGCCGAGAAGAACCTTGAGATCGCGATCGCCGCCGGCGGCACGGCGGGCCACATCAACCCGGCGCTCGCGCTCGCCGAGGAGCTGCGCGACCGCGGCCACCACGTGAGGTTCTTCGGGCAGAGCGCCAAGCTCGAGGGCCGGCTCGTCCCCGAGGCGGGCTTTGAGCTGGTTCCGGTCGTGGTCTCCGGCTTCGACCGCTCTCGGCCCTGGACGCTTGCGAGCTCGCTTTTGCGCATGAGGCGCGCACAGTCCCAGATCGCGCGGCTCTTCTCGGGGCAGGGCGCGCCGGACGTGGCCGTGGGCTTTGGCGCCTACGTCGAGATGGCGCTGCTCAACTGCTGCCACAAGCTCGGCGTGCCCTACGTCCTCCACGAGCAGAACTCCGTCCCGGGGCTCGCGAACAAGGCGCTCGCGCCGCGTGCCGCGGCGGTGTGCATCTCGGTGCCCGCGGCGCGCGCCGCCTTTGAGCGCGAGGGCCGCGCGGCCAAGAACGTGGTGCTCACCGGCAACCCCGTGCGCAGGAGCGTCGTGCGCGCGAGCCGCGAGGCGGGGCGCGCCGCCTTTGGCGTCGAGCCGCGCGAGACGATGCTCCTGGTCTTTGGCGGCTCGCTCGGCGCCGCCCACATCAACGAGGGCGTCCGCCGCCTCAAGGACGAGCTGCTCTCCCGCGAGGGCCTCGTCGTCGTGCACTCCACGGGCGCCGACGGCTTTGACGAGACGGTCTCGGCACTGGCGCTCACCCCCGACGAGCAGATCCGCTGGCGCGTCATGCCCTACATCTCCAACATGGGGGAGGCGCTCGCCGCAGCCGACCTCGTGCTCTCGCGCGCCGGCGCCTCCTCGATCGCCGAGATCGCGGCCGTGGGCGTGCCGAGCCTGCTCGTGCCCTATCCGCACGCCACGGCCGACCACCAGACCACCAACGCGCGCTTCCTCACGGACGCCGGCGCCGCCGAGCTGCTCGCGGACCAGAAGATCGACACGCCGGAGTTTCCCGCGACGCTCCTGGGCCTTCTCGACGAGCCCGCGCGCCGCGCCGCCATGCGCGAGGCGGCCCTCGGCCTGGGCCAGTCGCGTGCCGCGGCGGTCCTGGCGGACCAGGTGGAGGCGGCTGCGCAGAAATAGCGCCCATCTACGACGCCGGCGAAATCTTGCAGAGAAAAGGGCTTCAAATACGAGAAGCAAGCTCTTTCCGGCAACGTTTCCGCAGGATTCTCCTGGCGAGAAGAACCTGAGGCCGCCGCATTTTCGTATGCGGAGCCCATTTCTGAGCGTTCTTCTCGCCCACCTGTATCTGCGCGGGATTCCTGTGCGCCGCACCCGCGCGTCAAGCGGGATTTGTGCACGTGGCCTGAGGTCGGCATGAACGGGCCCCGTTTGGGATACAGTAGAGCGTGTATGCGACGAGAGGACGGAGTCACAGATGCCCGACACGCACAACGTCACCAGTGCCCACTTCATTGGCATCGGCGGGGCCGGCATGAGCGGCATCGCCCTGGTGCTACACGAGCGCGGCTGCCGCGTCACGGGCTCCGACCTCAAGAGCTCGCACTACGTCCGGGACCTCACGGCCGCCGGGATCGAGGTCACCGTGGGTCACGACGCCGCCACGATCGACGCGGTCTCGCCGCAGGTCGTGGTTACCTCCACGGCGATTCCCGAGACCAACCCCGAGGTCGTGCGCGCCCGCGAGCTGGGTATCCCCATCTGGCCGCGCGCCAAGATGCTGTCGTATCTCTCGGGATCGCAGCGCACCGTGGCGGTGGCGGGCACCCACGGCAAGACGACCACGTCCTCGATGGTCGCCACGATGCTCGACAAGATGGGCCTCGACCCGTCCTTCCTGATCGGTGGCGTCGTGGAGGGCTACGGCACCAACGGTCGCAACGGCTCCGGCGAGCACTTCGTCTGCGAGGCGGACGAGTCCGATGGCTCCTTCCTCTACCTGGACCCGCGCGTCGTGGTGGTGACCAACATCGAGGCCGACCACCTCGACCACTACGGCACGCTCGAGAACATCGAGAAGACCTTCTGCACGTTCATGGGCCTCGTGGGCGACGAGGGCACGGTCATCGTCAACGGCGACGTGGCCCGCTACGTGGAGCTCGCCCGCTCCACCGGCCGGCGCGTGGTCACCTATGGCTTTGACGACGCCTGCGACTACGTGTGCGTCCCCGAGCCGCCCAACCACGCGCTCGCCAGCAGCTTCTCGGTGCGCCTCCCGGGGGGCGAGAAGAGCGTCCACGTGACCATCTCCGCCAACCCCGGCCGTCACAACATGGCCAACGCCTGCGCCGCGATCGCCGTGGCCGGCGTGCTCGGCCTCGACATGGCCGACGCCGCCGCCGCGCTCTCCCAGTTCAAGGGCGCGCGCCGGCGCTTCACGCACGTGGGCGACGTCGCGGGCGTGACGGTCGTGGACGACTACGGCCACCACCCCACCGAGATCGCGGCCACGCTCGGCGCGGCCGCCGACCTGCCCTTCGAGCGGATCGTCTGCGTCTTTCAGCCGCATCGCTACAGCCGCACCCAGGCGCTCGCCGACGAGTTTGGCGCGGCCTTCGACAGTGCCGACGTCCTGCGCGTCATGGACGTCTTCAGCGCGGGCGAGATGCCGATTCCGGGCGTCTCGGGCAAGACCGTGGTCTCGTCCGTGCTGGCGCACGGCCATGTGGGCGACGTCTCCTACGTGCCCAACCGCCACGCGTTGATCGACGACCTCTGCGAGACCTGCCGCCCGGGCGACCTGCTGATCACGCAGGGGGCCGGCGACGTGACGGCCATCGGGCCCGCCTTCATCGAGGCCATGCGCAAGCGGGAGCAGGGTCGCGCTTGAGCGTCTTCAACGCCTACATGAGCCTCTCGGGCGCCGTCGACGCCGACGTCGCGCGCGACGAGCCGCTCTCCCGCCGGACGAGCTACCACATCGGCGGGCCCGCGGCGCTCGTCGTGCGCGCGCGCAGCTACGCCGCACTCGCCCGCACCGTGGAGGTGCTCGCCGAGGAGGGCGTGCGCTGGGTCGTGCTCGGCAAGGGCACCAACGTCCTCGCCGACGACGCGGGCTACGACGGCTGCGTCATCCTGCTGGAGGGGGAGTTCTCCCGGGTCAACGTCTCCGCCGACGACCGCACGGTCACGGCCGGCGCGGGCGCGCCGCTCTCGCGCGTGGTCAACGAGGCACTCAGGGCCTCGCTCTCCGGCATCGAGCCGTGCGTGGGGATTCCCGGCACGTTTGGCGGCGCGCTGTCCATGAACGCGGGGACCCGGCGCGAGTGGATCGGCAGGAGGGTGCGCGACCTCGTGGTGTACCGACCCGGCGAGGGGATGCACCGCTACGAGGGGGGAGAGATCGAGTGGGGCTACCGCTCGACGACGCTTCCCACCTCGGAGATCATCCTCGAGGCGACGCTCTCGCTCATGCCCGCCGACAAAGACGCCATCGCCGCCGACATGGACGCGCGCCTGCGCCGACGCCGCCAGAGCCAGCCGCTGTCGCTCCCGAGCTGCGGCTCGGTCTTTCGCAACCCACCCGACCGCTCCGTGGGCGCGCTGATCGAGTCGTGCGGGCTCTCCGGCCTTACCTGCGGCGGCGCCCAGATCTCCGAGACCCACGCCAACTTCATCGTCAACCGCGGCGGCGCGAGCTCCGCCGACGTGCTCGCCCTCATCACGCGCGCCCACGACGCCGTCCGCGAGCGCTACGGCATCGACCTCTCCCCCGAGGTGAAGTTCCTCGGCTTTGGGGGCTAGGCCATGGCGGGCGAGAGGGACAGGAGGCCGACCCCCCGGGGCCGTGCGCCCAAGGCCGCCGCGCGTCCCGCGCGCGCGTCCGCTTCGCGCGCCCCGTCGGGCACGAGGCGCCCGCGCGGCGCGACGGCCGCAGCCAAGCCCAAGCCCACGCTCGGGCTGGGAGGGGCGGGGAGGTCTCCCAAGGCCGCCCCGCAGCGCCCGCGCGACCGGCGGATTCAGCACCAGCGCGCCGGTGCGCTCAGGGTCGCCGCGATCGCGGCCGGAGCGCTCGTCGCCCTTGCGCTGGTGGTCGTCGTGGCGCTCTTCGCGCTGCGAAACGCACCCGTCTTTGCGATCACCTCGATCGAGTTCGAGCCGACCGAGCACGTGAGCGCCGAGGACGTGCAGAGCCTCGCTCAGGTCCCCGAGGGGGCGACCCTGCTCAACGTGGACACCGACGCGATCGAGGCCTCGCTCAAGAAGAACCCCTGGGTCGCGTCCGCGAGCTTCTCGCGCGGCTTCCCCGGGACGCTCAGGGTCACCATAGAGGAGCAGCGCCCCGCCGCGCTCGTGCTCATGAGCTCGGGCACCGTCGCGTGGTACCTCAGCGAGCAGAACACGTGGATCGAGCCCGTCCGCGTCGACTCGGCGAGCGACCAGTCGGCGAGCGACGCCGCGCTCGCGCTCGCCCGGGAGCACGGGTGCCTGCTCATCACCGACGTCCCCTCCACCGTGGACCCGTCCGCGGGCTCCGCGGCGACCGACGCGGTGCTCGATGCCGTCCGGCAGTTCCAAGAGGGCTTCTCGGCCGACTTTTCCGCGCAGGTCGCCTGCTACAGCGCCCCGTCGACGGAAAACGTCTCCTGCGTGCTCGAGAGCGGGGTCGAGGTCTCCCTCGGCGCGCCGACCGACATCCCCGAGAAGGAGCGCATCGTGCAGGGCTATCTCGACCAGAGCGACGGGCAGGTCGTGAGGATCAACGTCCGCGTCCCGTCGAGCCCCGCCTACCGCGAGATCGGCTCCGACAACGTCCAGCCCGGCGAGGGCGTGGACGGCTCGTCTGAGGCAGCGGAGTAGGCCGCTCGCCCGTCCTTCTCGCCCCGCTGGGCGGCCTCGTTCACGGTTTCGCCACACGACTTGACGGGCGAGCCTCAAGTATGCAATCATGCTTCGCTTTATCCCAAGCATCGGGGTTAACTTGACCTTTAGGGTTTGCCTCGCACGGGACGGAGCGAGAAGCACGAACGCAGCACGCTCTACAACGAGGCACGAAAGGCAGAAGGAGAGCACGATGATCAAGGACACCGATACCCTCAGCAACTATCTCGCCGTGATCAAGGTCGTTGGCGTGGGCGGAGGCGGCACCAACGCGGTGAACCGCATGATCGAGGAGGGCATCCGCGGCGTCGAGTTCGTCGCCGTCAACACCGACGCCCAGGCGCTCGCCATCTCCGACGCCGACATCAAGGTCCACATCGGCACCGACATCACCAAGGGCCTCGGCGCCGGCGCCAACCCCGAGGTCGGCAAGGAGGCCGCCGAGGACTCCCGCGACGAGATCAAGGCCGCGCTCGCCGGCTCCGACATGGTCTTCATCACCGCGGGCGAGGGCGGCGGCACCGGCACCGGGGCCGCGCCCGTCGTGGCTGACATCGCCAAGAACGACGTGGGCGCGCTCACCGTGGGCGTCGTCACCAAGCCGTTCACCTTCGAGGGCCGCAAGCGCTACGCCTCTGCCACCGAGGGCGTCGCCAACCTCGCCGAGAACGTCGACACGCTGATCGTGATCCCCAACGACCGCCTGCTCGACCTCTCCGAGAAGAAGACCACGATGCTCGAGGCCTTCCGCATGGCCGACGACGTGCTGTGCCAGGGCACCCAGGGCATCACCGACCTCATCACGGTCCCGGGCCTGATCAACCTCGACTTTGCCGACGTCTGCACGATCATGAAGGGCGCCGGCACGGCCATGATGGGCATCGGCACCGCCTCCGGCGACAACCGCGCCACCGACGCGGCCGAGGAGGCCATCTCCAGCCGCCTGCTCGAGAGCTCCATCGACGGCGCCACGCGCGTCCTGCTCTCGATCGCCGGCAACAAGGACCTCGGCATCCAGGAGATCAACGACGCCGCCGACCTCGTGGCCAAGAACGTCGACCCCGAGGCCAACATCATCTTTGGCACCGTCGTCGACGAGTCGCTCGGCGACCAGGTCCGCGTGACCGTCATTGCCAC
>DXBZ01000019.1 GCA_019116265.1 Candidatus Olsenella stercoravium
TTGACATCGACCTCGTCTCCATGGTCCTCGTGTTTCTCGGGCTCTCCCTGCTCACGCTCTCCACGCCCGTCTCCTCCATCGTCCCCATGCTGATGTTCACCTCGCTCGGCAGCGCGGTCTTCCAGTCGCCCAACAACTCGCTCATCATGGGCCACGCGGCTCCCGAGACGCTGGGCTTCGTCGGCTCGCTCGGCAACCTCATGCGCTACCTCGGGCAGTCGCTCGGCGTGACCGTCTCCATGGGCGTCCTCTACGGGGCGATGAGCGCGCGGGCTGGCCGGGTGGTGACGAGCTACGTTCCCGGCGAGCCCGAGCTCTTCATGGCGGGGCTCTCGACGGTGTTCCGGGTGCTCGCGGCCCTTGTCCTCGTGGGGCTTGCGCTCTCGCTGGTGCGCACGCTCGTGATCGATCGGAGACATCGGTAAGCGGTCGGGCCATCCTCCTGGAAACCTGCTAGACTGCCGAAGCCGAGGGCGTCGGAAGGAGCTGCGGTGGAAGACGAGGCGGAGTCTGGAGCGGTCGTCGAGCCGGTCGCGGAGGAGATGACCCCTGACGAGGCGCGTCGCGCGGAGAGGCTCTCCCGGCGGCGCATGGCCTACAGCTTCCCGCAGTTCTTCTGTCTGCTCAACCTCGGCCTCATCCTCACGGCCGTGGCCCTGGTGCTCTTCAAGACGCCCAACCACCTGGCCTTTGGCGGCACCACGGGCTTTGCTATCCTGCTCAACACCGCGATTCCCGCCCTTCCCGTCTCTGCGTACATGTGGATCCTGAACGCCGCGCTCGTCCTTCTCGGCTTGGTCTTCCTGGAGCGAAAGGCGGTGCTGTGGAGCGCGTTCGCGTCGTTTGCGCTCTCGGGCTACACGTCGCTCTTCGAGTGGCTGTTCCCCGTCACCGCCTCGATCACCGGCGACCTGTGGCTCGACGTCTGCTTTGCGGTGCTGCTGCCGGCGGTGGGGTCGGCGCTGGTCTTTGACATCGGCGCGTCCACGGGCGGCACCGACATCCTCGCCATGATTTTGCGCAGGCGTACCGACATAGAGATCGGCAAGGCGCTCTTCGCCGTGGACGTGGGCGTGGTCGTGGCCGCAATCGGGCTCTACGGTGCGCGCGTGGGCCTCTACTGCGTGCTCGCGCTCATCGGGAAGACCTTCGTGGTGGACGGCTTCATCGAGTCCATCCGCCAGCGCAAGGTCTGCCAGGTCATCTGTGATCACCCGCGCGACGTGGAGGAGTTCATCGTCAAGAAGCTCGGGAGGACCGCGACGGTGACCTTTGGGTGGGGGGCGTACTCCGGCAGGCGCCAGACCATCCTCACGAGCGTGCTCTCGCGCCGGGAGGCCATGAAGCTGCGCCTCTTTGTGCGGGCACAGGACCCGAGCGCCTTCATCACGATCGTGAGCAGCTCGGAGATCGTCGGCCGCGGCTTTCGTGGCGTGAACTGACGCTCGTGCGCGTGCCCCCTGAACCCTCTTTTGAGGTTTGGGTTCATCGTTTCCGTTGAGAAGGTGAGACCCATCCGCAAAGCCCCAGTTCAGCGCTTAGTATGATTATGTATATGGTCACTCATGGTGCCGGAATGAACCCAAACCGGAAAGCGGTTTGGGTTCACTTTTTTGAGCGCGAGGTCCTCGTAGAAAATCGTCGATTCTCTGAGCTGGCGTTTCTTTGCGCGTGTTATCGCATGGTTCAAATCGGTGAACCCAAACCTCCAAAGAGGGAGTGCTACTCCGTTGCGCGCGCCTCGTCGAGGTAGTTGTAGAGCGTGTACTTGGAGATGCCGAAGAACTTGCAGACCTTGGGGCCGCTCTTGGTGATGAGGAACGCGCCCGTGTCGTTGAGGTAGCGGATCGCGCGGACCTTCTCCTCCTTGGTCATGAGCGCCACCGGCGTGCCCACGAGCTGGACGCTCTGCTCGATCAGGTCGTCGAGCAGGTCCGCCACGCTGCGCACGATAGGCTCCGGCTCGCGCGGCGCGCTCGGCTCAGTTCCCACGACCTCGGCGATGGTGTCGCCCATCGCGCGCAGGATCGTGATGTCGTAGTTGACGGCGAAGATGCCGACGGCGCGGCCGTCGTCGTCGCGTATGAAGACGGTCGAGGACTTGAGGATCTTGCCGTCGGCGGTCTTGGTGAGGTAGGCCAGACGGTCCTCCAGCCGCTCGCCACCGGCGTGCAGCGCCTCGAGGACCACGTGGCTCGGCCCGTCGCCGAGCCTGCGGCCGGTGACGTGACCGTTCTCGATGGCGACGATGGAGTGGCTGGGATCCGCCGCCTCGAGGTCATGGACCACGACCTCGCACCCGCTGCCAAACTGCAGCGCGAGCGCATGGGCGAGCCGCTTGTAGAAGTCGAGCTGGGCCTCGGTCATGCTTCCTCCCGGCGTTCTTCTCGCTTTGTGTGAACGAAAGTGATGGTACCCGAAAAACCGGGCACACCAAACTTTTTGTTTGGCCCGCGCCGCCGCCCCTCGGGCCGTCCCGAGCGAGAAGGACGCCCCTGACGTGGCGTTATATCAACCAGAGGACAACGAAAATATTTTGGCAACACGCTGTCCCGCCGACCGTTCGCGCCTCGCAACCGACCGTCTAACAGAATTTCATCGAAGCAGACAAATTGTAAGCGAACCCACGTAATACCATCGAAACAGAGTCGGAGCATCGTGGAGAGGACGAGCATGGCCAACACGAAAGCGGCGGGGGAGAAGGGGTCCTCCGCGATCCTGTTCCAGCGCGAGGGGATGCCGCCCGTCGGCGAGATGCTGCCCTGCGCGCTCCAGCACGTGCTGGCGTCCTTTGCCGGCATCATCACGCCGGCGATCCTCATCGCGGCCACCTTTGACTTCACCACCCAGCAGCGCACTGACATCATCCAGGTCGCGCTGATCCTCTCCGCCATCGACACGGCGCTTCAGGCCTTTGCGCCGTTCCGTCGCATCGGCGGCAACCTGCCCATCGTTATGGGCGTGTCGTTTGCGTTCCTGCCGGCGCTGCAGGCCATGGGCGCCACGTTCTCCTTCGGCGCCCTTCTCGGCGGCGAGATCGTGGGCGGCATCGCGGCCATTCTCTTCGGCATCTTCTACGGCAAGCTCAAGGGCTTCTTCCCGCCGGTCGTCACCGGCACGGTGATCTTCACCATCGGCGTCTCGCTCTATCCCACGGCCATCAAGTACATGGCCGGCGGCGAGGGCACCGACCTCTGGGGCACCCCGCAGGCCTGGTGCGTGGCGCTCGTCACGTTTGCTGTGGTCTTTGGCCTCAACAACTTCGCCAAGGGCACGCTCAAGCTCGGAAGCGTCTTCTTTGGCATGATCGCCGGCATCATCGTCTCCGCGCCCTTCGGCATGCTCAACTTCTCCGCCGTGGGCGAGGCGGGGGTCTTCGCCCTCCCCAAGGTCATGCCGTATGCGATCGAGTTCCACCCCGAGGTCTGCATCACGCTGGCCGTTGTCTACCCGATGGTCGCCATCCAGGTCATCGGCGACGTCTCCGCGGCCTGCCTCGGCTCCATGGACCGCATGCCTGACGAGCGCGAGCTCTCCGGCGCCATCGTCTCACAGGGTGCCACGTCGCTCGTCTCCGCCTTTATCGGCGGCCTGCCCACGAGCGCGCTCGGCCAGAACGTTGGCATCATCTGCTCCAACAAGGTGATTAACAAGTGGGTCTTCGTGACCGTGGCGGCCGTCTTCGCCGCGGCGGGCCTGCTGCCGCAGCTCTCCGCGCTGCTCACGGCCATCCCGCAGCCGGTCATCGGCGGCGCCACGGTGGGCGTCTTTGGCACCATCACCATGAACGGCGTCCGCATGTTCACCAAGGACGGCCTCACCCCGCGCGTCACCACGATCGTGGGCACCTCGGTGGTCTTTGGCCTGGGCATCTGGATGGCCTCGGGCTGCCTCGCCGGCGAGGGCATGCCCAGCTGGGTGACCACGGTCATCGGTTCCAACGCCATCACCCCGGCCGCGATCATGGCCATCATCCTCAACCTCATCCTCCCCAAGCCCGAGAAGTAGGGATACGAAGGGACAGTCCCTTCGTATCATTCCGCAGGGAAGAGGGGCGAGAAGACCGATCTTCTCGCCAGACAGATAGGAGACGAAATGCTGCTCGTCACCAACGGTCGCGTCATCACGCGCGACGCCGCCAACGCCTACCTCGAGAACGGCGCCGTTGCCATCGACGGCGAGAAGATCGCCGAGGTCGGCGACGCCGCCGCGCTGGCCGAGAAGTACCCTGACGCCGAGGTCGTGGACGCCCACGGCGGCGTCATCATGCCGGGCCTGGTGAACTGCCACACCCACATCTACTCCGGCCTGGCGCGCGGCCTGTCCATCAAGGGCTGTAACCCCACCAACTTCCTCGAGAACCTCGAGCAGCAGTGGTGGAAGATCGACGACAACCTCACGCTCGACGGCACGCGCGCGAGCGCCTACGCCACCGTGCTCGACAGCCTGCGCGACGGCGTGACCACGATCTTCGACCACCACGCGAGCTTCTGCGAGATCCCCGGCTCCCTCTTTGCGATCAAGGACGTCTGCGAGGAGACGGGTATCCGCGCGTGCCTGTGCTACGAGACCTCCGACCGCCGAGGCGACGAGAAGTGCGACCAGTCCATCGCCGAGAACGCCGAGTTCGCGCGGTGGGCGGCCGAGCAGGACTCCGGCATGATCGCTGCGATGTTCGGCGGCCACGCCACCTTCACGCTCTCCGACGAGACGATGGACAAGATGGCTGAGGCAAACGACGGCCTCACGGGCTTCCACATCCACGTCTGCGAGGGCATGAACGACGTCTGGGACAGCCGCCTGAACCGCGGCGGCATCTCGCCGATCGAGCGCCTGCTGCAGCACGACCTCCTGGGTCCGCGCACCATGCTCGGCCACTGCATCCACGTCACGCCCGCCGAGATGGACATCATCAAGGAGACCGGCACCCACATCGTCAACAACCCCGAGTCCAACATGGGCAACGCCGTGGGCTGCGCGCCGGTGCTGGAGTTCTTCCGCCGCGGCATCCCGGTGCACATGGGCACCGACGCATACACGCACGACATGCTCGAGAGCCTCAAGGTCTTCCTCATCATCCAGCGCCACAACGCCGCCATGCCCAACGTGGGCTGGGTCGAGGCCATGACGATGCTCTTCCAGAACAACCCCGCCATGGCGAGCGCCTACTTCGGGCGCGAGGTCGGCGTGCTGCGTCCCGGCGCCGCGGCCGACGTCATCGTGATGGACTATCCGGTCTTCACGCCGTTCTCGGACGAGAACGTCGACGGCCACATGCTCTTCGGCATGATGGGCAAGAACTGCCGCACCACGATCGTCAACGGCAGGGTGCTCTACAAGGACCGCGAGTTCGTGGCCTTCGACGAGGAGCGCATCAACGCCTGGACCCTCGAGCAGTCCAAGAGGCTCTGGGGCACGCTCAACGAGCGCGTGTACTAGGAAGTCCGGGCCGGGCGCGAGGGGCACCCGGCCCTCCTGAAGTGATACGAAGGGACAGTCCCTTCGTATCGTCAAGAGAGAAGTGATACGAAGGGACTGTCCCTTCGTATCATCGGAGAGGAGCAACAATGAGCGACGTCATGAGGCCGATTCCCTTCGCGCAGGTCATGGACTGGATCCTGGCCGAGCACGAGACCCAAGGCGCCATCTTCGGCGTGCGCAAGGCCTACGTCCACGAGGGCGGCGCCGAGCCCATCTTTGCCGAGAGGATCGAGACGCCCTTTGGCCCCGCCGCCGGCCCCAACACCCAGCTCGCGCAGAACATCGTCGCCTCCTACGTGGCGGGCTCGCGCTTCTTCGAGCTCAAGACCGTGCAGATCATGGACGGCGAGGAGCTATCCGCCTGCGTGAACAAGCCCTGCATCGTGGCCGAGGACGAGTGCTACAACTGCGAGTGGTCCACCGAGCTCACGGTCCCGCAGGCCTTCGCCGAGTACGTCAAGGCCTGGTGGGCGTGCAAGCTCATCGCCCGCGAGTACGGCCTCGGGGACCCGGACGGCTTTGTCTTCAACATGTCCGTGGGCTACAGCCTCGAGGGCATCCAGAGCCCCAAGGTCGACGCCTACATCGAGGGCATGAAGGACGCCTCCGGGAGCGACGTCTGGGCGGAGTGCCGCGACTGGGCGCTCGCCAACCTGGACCGCTTCCAGAACGTGGACGCCGCCTTCGTGAACGCGGTCTCCCCGCAGGTCTCCAACTCCGTCACCGAGTCCACGCTCCACGGCTGCCCGCCCGACGAGATCGAGCGCATCGCCACCTACCTCATCACTGAGAAGGGCGTGAACACCTACATCAAGTGCAACCCGACGCTCCTGGGCTACGACTTCGCGCGCGAGCGCCTGAACGAGCTGGGCTTTGACTACATCGCCTTCGACGACACGCACTTCCGCGAGGACCTGCAGTGGGTTGATGCCGTGCCCATGTTCGAGCGCCTGATCAAGCTCTGCGAAGAGCGCGGCCTCGCCTTCGGCGTCAAGCTCACCAACACGTTCCCGGTGGACGTGACCCGCGGCGAGCTGCCGAGCGAGGAGATGTACATGTCCGGCCGCTCGCTCTTCCCGCTCACGATCGAGCTCGCGCGCCGCATCGCCCGCCAGTTCGACGGCCGCCTGCGCATCTCCTACTCCGGCGGCGCCGACGCCCGCAACATCCGCGAGCTCTACGCGGCCGGCATCTGGCCGATCACCATGGCGACCAACGTCCTCAAGCCCGGCGGATACGAGCGCTTCTCGCAGATCGCCGGTCTTCTCGCCGGCGCCGAGCGTCGCGAGGACGTTGACGTTGACGCCGTGACCGAGCTCGCGTCGCGCACCGCCTCGGGCAAGGACTACCAGAAGCCCATCAAGCCGGCCAAGCCGCACAAGATCGACGCCGAGCTGCCGCTCATGAGCTGCTTCACGGCGCCGTGCCGCTCCGGCTGCCCCATCCAGCAGGACATCCCGGCCTACCTCTCCCGCGTCGACGAGGGGAAGTTCGCCGAGGCGCTCCAGATCATCGTCGAGCGCAACGCCCTGCCGCACATCACCGGCAACCTCTGCCCGCATCCCTGCGGCGCCAAGTGCGAGCGCGGCTTCTACGAGCCCGACGGTGCCCGCATCCGCGGCCACAAGCTGGACGCCGCGCGCGGCGGCTTCGACGAGGTCGTGGCCAAGCTCCGCGCCGCGGGCCCGGGCAGCGGCGCGGCGGCGGCCGACAAGAACGTCGCCGTGATCGGCGGCGGCCCGGCCGGCCTGGCCACGGCGTTCTTCCTCACGCGCGCCGGCGCCAAGGTCACCATCATCGAGCGCACGGACAAGCTCGGCGGCGTGGCGCGCCACGTCATCCCCGAGTTCCGCATCTCCCACGACGACATCGACAAGGACGTGGCGCTGTGCCTCGCCTTTGGCGCGCAGGTCCAGATGGGGCGCGAGGTCACGAGCGTCCAGCAGCTCCTCGACGAGGGCTTCACGGACGTCGTGGTGGCCACCGGCGCGTGGGCGCCCGGCAAGGTGGGCCTCAAGATGGGCGAGGAGATCGACGTCCTGGAGTTCCTGGCCGCCGCTAAGGCCGGCGAGCCCATGGAGCTGGGCACCGACGTCGTGATCGTGGGCGCCGGCAACACCGCCATGGACGCCGCGCGCGTGGCCAAGCGCGCCGAAGGCGTCAAGAACGTGCGCATCGTCTACCGCCGCACCAAGAAGGAGATGCCGGCGGACGAGGAGGAGCTGCAGCTGGCCCTCGAGGAGGGCGTGGAGCTCTGCGAGCTTCTCGCCCCGATCGGTGTGGCAAACGGCCAGCTGGCCTGCGAGGTCATGCGCCTCGGCGAGCCGGACGAGTCCGGCCGTCGCCGTCCCGAGCCCACGGGCGACACCGTGGACGTCCCGGCCACGGCCGTGATCTGCGCCGTGGGCGAGCAGATCGAGCGCGGGCTCTACGAGGACGCGGGCGTGGAGGTGGACCGTCGGGGACGGCCGGCCGGAACCGCCACCGGCGTCGACCACGTCTGGGCCGCCGGCGACTGCCGCCGCGGGCCGGCCACCTTCGTCGAGGCCATCGCCGACGCGCAGGCGGTGGCGCGCGACCTGGCCGGCGTCGACTTCAACGCGTACGCCGAGAAGAACGTCCGCGCCGACAAGCACGACGCCATCATGGCGCGCAAGGGCGAGGTCTGCCTCGACGTGGCCGGCTGCACCACGAGCCGCTGCCTGGGCTGCGCCACCGTCTGCGAGGTCTGCTGCGACGTCTGCCCCAACCGCGCCAACGTGGCGGTCAAGGTGCCTGGCCTCGCCCAGGAGCAGGTCGTCCACGTGGACGGCATGTGCAACGAGTGCGGCAACTGCGCCGTGTTCTGCCCGTGGAGCGGGCGCCCGTACAAGGACAAGCTCACGCTCTTCTGGAGCGCCGAGGACATGGACGCGAGCGAGAACCGCGGCTTCCTGCCCGTCGAGGGCGGCTTCCGCGTGCGCCTGGCCTCCGGCGAGGGCGTCTTTGACGTGGACGACGCCGCGTGCGGCCTGCCCGAGGACGTGCGCCTCACCGTCCGTGCCGTCCGCGACGACTACGCCTACCTGCTGGCCAAGTAATTCCGAGCGGCCCGCGGGCCGAGGTTCTTCTCGCCCGCGGGTCGTCGCGATTCGCGCTTCTCGATTGCTCTGCTCGCCGAGTGTGCAGCAATCGAGAAAAACGCGCTCTCAGAGGGAGTTTTTCTCGATTCATGCACACTCGGCGGGAATCGGCTGTCAGTAGGTCGGCGGGCGAGAGGAACGACGGGGTGAGAAGGCCCCGGGAGGGAGAGACATGGACGACGAGACCAGGCGCATCTGGGTCGCCGACGAGGGCTGCATAGGCTGCCGCCTCTGCGAGCGCGCGTGCCCTGCGGGCGCCATGCGCGTGGAGGACAAGCAGGCGCGCATCGACTACGCGCTGTGCATCGCGTGCGGCATGTGCGCGACCAAGTGCCGCAAGGGCGTCATCCACGACACGCTGGGCATCTACGCCCCGGCGCAGTAGGAGGGGGGAGACCATGGCAGCCAACGCCGAGTACCGCTTCACCGTCAACGGCGAGGAGCAGGTCGTCACGTGCGACAAGCCGCTCCTGCGCTACCTGCGCGACGACCTCAGGCTCACCTCCGTCAAGGACGGCTGCTCCGAGGGCGCGTGCGGCACCTGCACCGTGCTCGTGGACGACCGCGCCACCAAGGCGTGCGTCCTCACCACGCGCCTGGCCAACGGCCGCGACATCGTGACCGTGGAGGGCCTGCCGCACGAGGAGCAGGAGGCCTTCGTCTACGCGTTCGGCGCGGTGGGCGCCGTGCAGTGCGGCTTCTGCATCCCCGGCATGGTCATGGCGGGCGCGGCCCTCGTCCACAAGGTGCCCGACCCCACCGAGGACCAGGTCAAGGTGGCCATCCGCGGCAACGTCTGCCGCTGCACCGGCTACAAGAAGATCATCGAGGGCATCCTGCTCGCTGCCGCGATCCTGCGGGGCGAGAAGAGCATCGACCCGGACCTCGAGCGCGGCGACGACTACGGCGTGGGCAAGCGCGCCTTCCGCGTGGACGTGCGCCGCAAGGTGCTCGGCTTTGGCAAGTACCCCGACGACATCGACGAGCGCGACTTCCCCGACCTCGCCTACGCCAGCGCCGTGCGCTCCAAGTACCCGCGTGCCCGCGTGGTCAAGATCGACGCCGAGAAGGCCCGCGCCATGCCGGGCGTCCTCGCCGTGCTCACGGCTGCCGACGTGCCGGTGAACGCGGTGGGCCACCTGCTCTACGACTGGGACGTCATGACCGCGGAGGGCGACGTCACGCACTGCGTGGGCGACGCCATCGCGCTCGTGGTGGCCGAGGACGCCGCCACGCTCGAGAAGGCCAAGAAGGCCGTCAAGGTTGAGTATGAGGCGCTCGAGCCGGTGCGCTCGATCGAGGAGGCCCGCGCGGAGGGTGCGCCCGTCCTCCACAAGCCCTACCTCGCCTTTGGCAACTGGGTCACGCCCGAGAACAACATCTGCCAGCAGCGCCACGTGGTCCGCGGCGACGCGGCCGCGGCGCTCGCGGGCGCCGCGCACAAGGTGACGCGCACCTTCAAGACGCCGTTCACCGAGCACGCGTTCCTCGAGCCGGAGTGCGCCGTGGCATTCCCGTACAAGGACGGCGTGAAGGTCTGCTCGTCCGACCAAGGCGCCTACGACTCTCGCAAGGAGATCGCCCACATGCTCGGCTGGGACGCCACGCCGGAGCGCGTGGTCGTGGAGACCATGCTCGTGGGCGGCGGCTTTGGCGGCAAGGAGGACGTCTCCGTGCAGCACCTGGCCGCGCTCGCCGCGCTCGCGGTGAACCGGCCGGTCAAGGTGCGCCTCACGCGCCAGGAGTCCATCAACTTCCACCCCAAGCGCCACTACATGGAGGGCACCTTCACGCTCGGCTGCGACGAGGACGGCACCTTCGTGGGCCTGGACTGCGAGATCAACTTCGACACCGGCGCCTACGCGAGCCTGTGCGGCCCGGTCCTCGAGCGCGCCTGCACGCACTCCGTGGGCCCGTACTGCTACCAGAACACCGACATCCGCGGCTTTGGCTGGTACACCAACAACCCGCCCGCCGGCGCGTTCCGCGGCTTCGGCGTGTGCCAGAGCGAGTTTGCGCTCGAGAGCCTCATCGACCTTCTCGCCGACGAGGTGGGCATCTCGCCGTGGGAGATCCGGTACCGCAACGCCATCGAGCCGGGCAAGGTCCTGCCCAACGGCCAGATCGCCGACCGCTCCACCGCGCTCAAGGAGACGCTGCTCGCGGTGCGCGACGTCTACGAGGCGCACCCCGGCCACGCCGGCATCGCGTGCGCGATGAAGAACTCCGGCGTGGGCGTGGGCCTGCCCGACGCCGGCCGCTGCAAGATCCGCGTGGAGGACGGCCGCGCGGTGGTCTACTCCGCCACCTCCGACATCGGCCAGGGCTGCAACACGGTCTTCCTGCAGGACGTGGCCGAGGCCACGGGCCTGCCCCTGTCGCATATCGCCAACGGCGAGTGCTCCACCGAGAACGCGCCCGACTCCGGCACCACCTCCGGCTCGCGTCAGACGCTCATCACCGGCGAGGCCGTGCGCGGCGCGGCGTTTTTGCTGCGCGACGCCATGCTCGCGGTGGAGGAGGGCACCGAGACCGGCACCGAGCCCGTGGTCGCGCATGGCGACGGCTTCGTGGTGGAGTACGCCGACGGCACGCCCTACGTGGGCCCGGGCGCCGGCTACCATGCGCAGGATCCGGTCGCCGCACTGGCAGCGCTCGAGGGCCGCGAGTTCTCCTACGAGTACCTCGAGAAGACCGACAAGCTCGGCGCGGACGTCCCCAACCCCAAGAGCCACGTGGCCTACGGCTACGCCACGCACGTGGTGATCCTGGACGACGACGGCCGCGTGGTGGAGGTCCATGCCGCGCACGACTCCGGGCGCGTGGTGAACCCGATCGCCATCCAGGGACAGATCGAGGGCGGCGTGCTCATGGGCATGGGCTACGCGCTGACCGAGCGCTTTGACCTCGAGGACTGCGTGCCGCAGGTGAAGTTTGGCACGCTGGGCCTGTTCAGGGCGACGGACATCCCGGACATCCACGCAATCTACGTCGAGAAGGACGAGCTGCTGGACGTGGCGTACGGCGGCAAGGGTATCGGCGAGATCGCCACGATCCCGACGGCGCCCGCGGTACAGAACGCCTACCGCGCGCTCACCGGCGAGCTGCAGTGCGAACTGCCGCTCAAGCACTCGTACTACGCGCGTGGGTAGGGCCTGCGACTGATCTGACATACCCCCGATCGTCCCGCTCCTGACGATCATCCCTTGCTTGGGGCCCGCCGGTTTGCCATGCCCGGCGGGCCCTTTGCGCTTGGGGGTCGCTACCGAGCCGCTGCTACCGTCCAGCGCGCTCTCAGGAGCGATTCTGCCGACCCCACGGCGCGCACCAGGGCGCGCACGGCCGGACCTGCCACGAAGAGCTGCCAGAGCAGCGCCATGGGGAAGTTGAGCGCGACGGTCTGGAGCCACGTGGCCACGAGCTCGCCTGCGGGCGGCTGCTTGAAGGCGAGCGTCGCGACCAGGCTCATCATGGGGCACATGGTCCAGCAGGTAAGGGCTCCGCGCAGGATGGTGACGAGGACCTCCGGGCAGCGCTCTGCGTCGAGCAGCCGCCCGACCAGGCGTGCCGCGACCCTGCCGCCGACGAGTGTCTCGAGCACGATGACGACGGCCATGAGCGGCACGATGTCCGCGAGCGGCGCGGCAAAGAGCTCGGTTCTGAGCCCGCCTGCAAGGAGCGCTTGGTTGTAGAGTTCCATGCCGTAGACCATGGCAAAGGCCATGAGGATCGAGAAGACGATGCGCTGGGTGCGGGTTCTGGGCATGGTTTTCCCCTCTGCCCAGCCCTCTTGGGTGCGTCGTCGCGCCGCGGAAGGACAACTGGACTTATGCCTTCCGCAGCGCGTTGCAGCGTCCCATGGTAGTGCGCCAGGCGGGGTGGGGCGCCAAATCTTCACAGAGGGTGGTTTGGCGACGGAAGTTATTCCAGAGAGGATTATTCCCTAGTGAATAATCCACGTGCCGCCCCGGGCACCTCCCTCGCGCCGGAGCTTTCCCTCTTGACGCAGGCTTGCCACAAGGCGCTCGGCCGAGCGCCTGGAGCAGCCGAGAAGGGCGGCGAGCTCCGCAATCGTCCCCTTGGGGTGAGCCGAGAAGTACGCGAGGGCCTGTCGGACGCGACTCTCCCTCTGGGTCTCCGGTAACGAGAAGGGGAGCAGCGCGTCGCGAATGACCTGAAGCATGAACGTGACGAAGCGCTCCGAGGAGCCCGCGGCGTTGGACTCTGCCAGTGCCCTGTAGTACCCCTGCTGTCGCTCGCGGATGACGCTCTCTACAGGAAGCCATGCAAGGGCAGGCCTCCAGCGCGAGAGCAGCAGCGTGTGCCAGAGCCTTCCCGTGCGTCCGTTGCCGTCGGCAAAGGGATGGATGAACTCAAACTCGTAATGGAAGACGCACGACACGAGGAGCGGGTGAAGATCGGTCTCGGCAAGCCACCCAAAGAGGTTCGCCATGACCTGTGGGACGTAGTTTGCCGGCGTGCCGGCATGGATGAGAGTGTCCCCGTCAAAGACGCCAACGTCACCGGAGCGGAAGCAGCCGGCATGTTCGATAAGCCCATCCATCATGACTCGATGGACACGTAGGAGGTCATCCAGGCTCAGCGGATCGAGGGAGTCAATGAGCTCGTAAGCCCGCTTTGCGTTTTCGACCTCGAGGATGTCCCTTGCGGGTCCGAGGACGCGCTTGCCGTCCATGATGGCGGTCACGGCCTCCTCGGAAAGTGTGTTTCCCTCGATCATGAGGGATGAGCGAATGGTACGGATGCGCAGCTCGCGGTGGAGGACAGGGCTTGTGCCGAGGCCCGAGGAGGGGTGCAGCATACCCACGAGCTCCGCTATCTCCATGCAGAGGGTATCGATTGTCGACGTTCTCTCAAAAGGTGGCTCGTATCCCATGCGACCTCCTTTTACCGTCATTATTTTACCGCCAATGGCGGTAAAAGGCATGCAGTAAGTGCACAGACAGGATTATTCTGCCAAGAATAATCCTGCGCCCAAGAAGAACATGTTGCTGGTAGATAGGTTGGGCAAGGCACGATAATCAGCACTGCCGTCACGGGGCGGAAACACGGGCCATGTACAGTAGGCACTTCAACAGCCCGCGCTGCCCGCGCCCCAGACGAGAGGTGCCTCATGTTCGAAAGCTTCATGTCCGCCGTTGCCGCGCTCAACACCAACGTGCTGTGGGGCGTCCCCATGGTCGTGCTGATGCTCGGAACAGGCGTGTTTTTGCTCGTCGTCACCAAGGGCGCCGTGTTCACGCGCTTCAACGTGGTCATGCGCTACACCACCAAGACGCTCTTCCAGCGCCAAGATTCGTCCGAGGCGGGGGAGGGGACCATCTCGCCCTTCCAGGCGGTGTGCACCGCGCTCGCGGCGACGCTCGGCACCGGTAACATCGTGGGCGTGGCGCTCGCGGTGGCCACGGGCGGCCCGGGGTCGATCTTCTGGCTGTGGCTCTCCGCGCTGGCCGGCATGGTCATCAAGTTCTGCGAGGTCACGCTGTCGGTGGCAAACCGCACGCGCAACGAGCGCGGCGAGATCGTGGGCGGCCCCATGTACTACATCTCCCGCGGCCTGGGGATCGGCTGGCTCGCGGCGCTGTTCGCCGTCTTCGGCTTCCTCGCGTCGTTCGGCATCGGGGCGAGCGTGCAGGCCAACTCGCTCGCCGGCAGCGTGAACGCGACCTTCGGGGTGCCGCTGCCCGTCATCGGCGTTGTCGTGGCGCTTCTCGCGGGCCTTGTCCTTATCGGCGGCATCACCCGCATCGCGCAGATCACCGAGAGGCTCGTGCCCCTCGCGGCCGTGTTCTAC
Organism: Candidatus Olsenella stercoravium; assembly: GCA_019116265.1. Classification (GTDB taxonomy): domain Bacteria; phylum Actinomycetota; class Coriobacteriia; order Coriobacteriales; family Atopobiaceae; genus Thermophilibacter; species Thermophilibacter stercoravium. The sequence goes on from DXBZ01000019.1 coordinate 14,419, forward strand.
CTCCTCGGTGCCGCGGCGGTGCTCGTGGTCAACGCCGCGGAGATTCCCGCAGCGATCGCCCAGATCTTCCGCGACGCCTTCACCGGCACGGCCGCCACGGGCGGATTTCTGGGCGCCACGGTTATGTACGCCTGCCGCGTGGGTATGTCGCGCGGCGTGTTCACGCACGAGGCGGGCATGGGCTCGGCGCCCATCGCGCACGCCTCCGCCGACACCGACCACCCGGCCCGCCAGGGCCTGTGGGGCACCTTCGAGGTGTTCTTCGACAGCATCGTCATGTGCACGGTCACGGGTCTTGTGATCCTCACCTCGGGGCTGTGGCACGCTGACCCCATGATGTCCGAGGGCGCCATGAGCTCGGCGGCCTTTGGGCAGAGCATCCCCGGCGGGCAGTACGTCGTGACGGTGGGCCTCATGCTCTTCGCGTTTGCCACGCTCATCGCGTGGTACTACTACGGCGAGAAGTGCGTGGAGTACCTCTTCCGCAGGCGTCGCGGTTGGCGGGTGGCCGTGCGCGTCTACCAGGTTGCCTACGTCGCCATGGTGTTCGCGGGCTGCGTGACCAACCTCGACGTGGTGTGGGAGTTCGCCGACTGCTTCAACGGCCTCATGGCGATCCCGAACCTCATCGCGTTGATCGCGCTCTCGCCCGTGATCTGCCGTCTCGCGACGGACTTCTTCCGCGATCCGGATCGCAGGCGCCCGCGGGATGCGGACTACAGCGGGATGCTGGTGTTTAGGGGCAAGTGAGATAGGCGACTCTGGCTTGGGCTATAACTTGCGTTTACGAGAAGAACGAGACCACGTGTACCGCTCGAAGACGCAGTCGTCGTGGTAGTGGATGAAGTTGAGGCTCGGCCAGGTCGACTCGTCGCTGCTCGGCAGGGCGATCTTCCTCCCGTCGAAGGCGTAGAGCCACTGGTCGTTCGTGGGCGTGTGCAACACGCGCGAGGAGACCACGCGACGCGGTAGCGGTCGTCGAGCGTGATGAGGCTGCGGTCGAAGGCTCGGTCGTGCAGCGCATTGAGCAAAATGCCGTTCGACGATATGAGTCGCTCGTTCGGTGTTGCCGCCGCCCACGGTTTGATATGGCTTGCCGTGAGCAGGGCGGGGATGTCGATGCCCGTGAGGCAGCAGGTGCCCCCGTAGTTGGAAAGAAGCACGCTGCGGAAGTAGTCCTGATTGACGCGCGTGAGAACCTGCTCGACGCGTTCCAGCCCGAGCTGCTGCGGGTTGCCGGGACGAGAAGAACCCGAGGCCTCGATCTCGCAGCGTGGGAGATTCGGATTCCGATCTGCTAGCGCTCCCACATCGCCTCGGATATGGCATCGCCTCGGACATGGTCTTATCCGGCTCCGTGAGGTACTCACTTGTGACCTGTCGGCCCATTCTGGCGGCGTTGGCGAAGCCGAGACCAGTCCGGTTTGGGTCGCACGCCTTGAGGTTGGCGATCTTGAGGCAGGTGGCTGACCCACAGCGCTCAATCTCTCCGGGCAAGAAGCTGGGTCTCTGCATCGCTGTCGTCCCAGTTCTTCCGGGGAGGGGAGGGCACAGATAGAAGGCGAGCGCCATGAGGTTCTCTTGACGCGAGCAGTTCCTGCGCATCATCCCTCCTCATCTCGCTTGCGCCCAGGATACTAAGCGGTGGACCTGTGCTACGACGCGATGATGCCGGAGATCGGCAACAGGAAGATGCGGGTGTTCCTCTCGGACGTGATGTTCGATGTCGAGCGCAACGGGAAGGGCGGGCGCATGTCGTTCCCGTTCGGTTGCCAGGACTGCACGGTGTTCAGGAAGGGCATGAGTACGAGGACACGCTTCGCGAGTTCGCGCCGACGCTGAGGACGGAGGCGCAGGTTAGGGTGTTCAGGTGCGTGCTGCAGATGCTCGGTGACCTGACGGGCTTTGGTCTGGGGTACTTCGACTTCGGCGGTGCCGGGTATGTGAAGACCGCCATGGAGGCCCCGGCTGACAACTCGGCGTTCATGCGCAACATCCGCAAGCACGATCACACGCTGGAGGTCGCGATTGTGGGCATCCGCAGGGCCGTTATGGCGGCGTCGCGCTCGCTCGGCGTGAGGCTCCCTGACGAGGGCAAGGTGCACGTCGCGTTCGACGACAGCATCATCACGGACACGAGCGCAGAAAAGCGTCAGGACATGGCGGAGGTGGCCTCGGGCCTCATAAACGCGTGGGAGTGCCGCACCAAGTGGTACGGGGAGGACGAGCCGGCCGCGAGGGCGCTCGCGGGCACCCCTTGGGCGGCTCCTGTGAGTGCGAGTCTGGATGAGTAGCGTCAGCGTACTGGCCCCTGCGGCGACGCACGCGCCCTGGAGGCATTGGGGTGCTCGGCAGGGAGTGTGGTTGCCAGCGGCTCTCTGAGTGGCGCTCACGGGCCGTCGACGGAGCCGATCCACACTTGCGCGGATGACGGGCATGCGCGGCGCCCTCTGCTCCGACGTGCGTGCTTACAGGCTGTCTGGCGAGCGAGTACGCCGCCCGCCCTGGACGGTTACCGAAGTCCGGTCATGATGAACGGGGTCGTTCAAGCTTCTTCTCCCCTGAGGGTATCTTGTCGTTGATGCTGTGTCTTGGTCTTGACGAGTATAGGTATATACCTAGATAATGATTGTAATATGACAGGATGACGATGGGGGCGCCGTGACCTCTGACGCTCAGAAACGGGCCGACCGTAAGTACAAGCGGGACAAGACCAGGCAGTTCTGCCTCCGGTTTTATCCTGCTGAAGCCGAGGTCTGGGCCTTTCTTTCTGAGCACGAGAACAGGCAGGGGTTCATCAAGGAGCTCATCCGTCGCGAAATGAACGGTTCGGCGATTGTGGGTGCGACGGAGGAGCGCGACCATGGCACTGCAGGTTGACAAGGCGAGCGTCATCCAGCCGGAGACGATTCTCGACTTCATAGACGGTGTGACACAACGTCGCGATACGCCCGAAGAGCGCGTTCGACAGGAGATTCTCAAGTCGCTCGTTCGTGAGTATGGATACAAGAAAGAACAGATCGAGGTCGAGTTCTCAATCAAGTTCGGCAGTAACCGCAAGGCGGTGGACATCGCAATCTGGCTGCCGGGTCAGGCGCACACTCAGGAAAGCGTTTTCATCATCGTCGAGTGCAAGGACCCCAAAACCAAGAGTCGGGGCAAGAAAGACGGCGTCGACCAGATGCTGTCTTATGCCGCCGCTTGCGCTAACGTCGCTTACGGCATGTGGACCAACGGTGATGAGCTGCTCACCTATCGGTTCGTCGTGGACGAGGCGGGCAAGCGTGTGCACGAGGCGGTAGCTGACCTCCCCCTTGCGGGGGCCCAGTCCTCCGTGGACGCCCCGTCCTTTGAGGACCTGCGTCCCGCCGCGAGCGACTCGCTGCTCTACGCCTTCCGGCGCTGCCATAATTACATCGCAGGCAATCAGGGCATCCAGAAGTCGGATGCATTCCTGGAGCTGCTGAAGATCATCTTCTGCAAGATTCAGGACGAGCGGGATTCTCCGACGCCCACGTTTTATATCACGCCCACGGAACGGCACGATGCAAAGGGCAAGGCTCTCTGTCGCAAGCGGCTAACGAGGCTGTTCGATGCCGTAAAGGGCTCCTATGAGAGCATCTTCAAGTCGGACGAGCGCATCGAGCTCACCGATGATGTGCTCGCCTACATTGTGGGACAGCTCCAGATGTTCTCGCTCCTCGAGAGCGACGTGGACATCAAGGGACATGCATACGAGACCATCGTTGGCTCCAACCTGCGCGGCGACAAGGGGCAGTTCTTCACGCCGCGTAACATGTGCAGCATGATGGTTCGCATGGTCGACCCTTCCGAGGAAGACTACATACTCGATCCCGCCATGGGGACATGCGGCTTCCTCGTGACGGCGATGAACTACGTCATCGAGAAGATTGGTGAATCCGTAGACGCAAGCGGGCGCTCCGAGGCGGCGAAGCAGCAGGTGCGTGAATCCCGCAAGAAGGGCTTCCTGGCAAAGCACATCGTTGGCATCGACTTTGACCCCATCCTCGTCCGCGCGTCAAAGATGAACATGGTCATGAACAATGACGGTACGGGTCAGCTTTTTCACACCAACTCGCTCGAGCCCTTCTCAGCGTTCTCTCCTGAGCTGCGGAAGGCCCTGCGGCTTGATTCCAAGGACGTTAAGAGCAACTCTGCGCTTGCAGAGGGCCACGGCGTGACCGCGATAGTCACGAACCCGCCGTTCGGCTCGAAGATTCCCATCGAGGACCCGGCGATCCTTAGCATGTTCGACTTCGGGCACTCGTGGAGTTACGACGAGGCCGAGATGGAGTGGGTTATGGAGGACAAGCTGGTGTCGCGCCCTCCGGAGATTCTCTTCATCGAGCGCTGCGTGAAGCTGCTCGAGCCCGGCAAGGGAGTTGCTGCCATTGTCATCCCCAACGGAATCCTCGGAAACCCCGGCCTCGGGTTCGTGCGGCAGTGGCTCTTCCGCAAGACGCGAATCCTTGCTTCGGTGGACATGCACCCGGATACGTTCCAGCCGAACGTGGGAGTACAGACCTCGGTGCTCATGGTGCGCAGGCTGGATGCACAGGAGGAGGCCTGGTTTGCAAGCGGGTCGATTCTCGATTATCAGATCTTCATGGCGATCTGCGACCATGTGGGTCACGACAAACGCGGTGTGACGACCTACGTGCGCGATGACGACGGCTACCCCATCGTGCGGGAGCAGACCACGGCGGTTACCGGCATCGTCGCTTCTGACGAGGAGAGCGAGCACGCGTCTATGGAGCGTGTTGTCGACGACGACACCATGAAGATTGCGGAGGCATTTGTCGAATGGCGGCGAGACCAGTGACGCGCGGGATCGACGCTAAGCCGGTGCGCGTCTCCGCGATTCTTGGCGGAGACATCAGGCTGGAGGCATCGACATATCTGCGCGAAGGATATGGACTCACACGACTCGCCAAGCAGGTGCCTGGGCATACGAGCCTTGGCGAGCTCGCTGACATCTGGCTTCCAGATAGGTTGACCGGCTACGAGATGCCCGCCGGCAAGGGGCTCCCTTTCTTTACTGCTGGCCAGGTGTTCGAGGATTTCCCGCGTGTGAGAAAGTGGCTTGCCAAGGCGTTCGTACCGCAACCTGAGAGCCGCTATGTCAATTCGGACTGGCTACTGATGACGCGCTCAGGCGTGGTTGGCAGAGTGACGGCGGTGTACCCGCATCACCTTGGCGTGGTCATTTCTGACGACCTTCTGCGCATTGTGCCTAAGAACCCTGCTGAGTACGGCTGGCTCTATGCTTACATGAAGACGCAGTTCTTTATGCAGGTTGCACAGGCGGCGCAGTACGGCCACATGATCAAACATATCGAGGTAGCTCACGCGAGCGCCTTCCCCGTCATCATGCCCGAAGAGTCTGTGCGCCGAAAAATCGGCGACATGGCCGCAGGGGCAATCAGGCAGCGTGTTCGTGCGCGTGATCTTCGTGACGCGGCGTTCGCACTGTTTGAGAAGTGTGTCGGCTACAGCAAGGATGATGAGCTACCGCAAGGTGGCTCCTCGCATGGAGAAGTGCGCGTCTCGGATGTCATTGTCGGCGGGCGACAGCGTCTGGATGCCGGCTTCTACGGTGGCCAGATTGCGAGAATCACTGAGCTCTTTTCTAGTCATCCAACGAGTCTTCTTGGCGAGGTAACAATCTTCGCCTCTGATTTGCCGCGTTTCGCTAGGATCTACGGTGATGGTGGCATTCCTTACGTCTCGGCTTCTGAGCTCTTTGACGTCAATGCCAAGCCTGGCAAGATGATCTATGCCAAGCTAGTGAAAGGCTGGGATCGCTACTTGTTGCATAAGGGCACGATCATCATGGCATGTTCTGGCCAAAAGTACGGAATCATCGGTCGTGCGCTCATGCTGACTGAGAATCATGAGGGATTGTTCGGCAGCCATGATTTGCTGAGACTGGTTGTCGATGATGCGAAGATTCGCTCTGGCTATTTGTTGACGTTCCTCAATGATCCAGCCCTTGGTCGTCCCTATGTCGTACGCAATGCTTACGGCACCTCGATACCCCATCTTGATTCCTCCGACGTACAGGCAATCAAAATCCCCCGTCTTGATGACGAGGATGAGGCCGCCATCGCCGACCTCATGGATGAGTCCGTGCGCCTCTCCGCCGAGGCGGACCGGACGGAGAACGACGCCATTCGTCTTGCGCAGAATCAGATTGAGACCGCTATTGGCCTGTCGTCGGTGACGGAGTGATATGGCCTGTAAGCATAGCTGGGGCCAGTCACACCAACGTTAAGAAGAGTGTCGGTGCGTCCATGATTTAGTATGGATATACGAGCAAATCTTGTTCCTTTCCATGAGAGCGAAGAAGTAAGGGTGGTCAATTGATGGAGGTTGATTCGACCGTCAACGGCAACGACGACGCGGCTTGCAAGGATTTGCCAAGCGGTGGTATAAATCATATTGACAGTACCCCGCACGCTTCAGTCCCAACGGGAACAGCGAACCAGGCGGGGTCATCTTTTTCTCCACTTCCTGACGCTACAACCTACGAGGAACAGCTCTCCAAGATGGAGGGGCGAGATCTCGCCGTAGCTGACAAGGAGTTTGCCATCGCCCGACTGCGCGACCTTAACTATTATCGCCTCCGCGGGTACTGGCTCACGCTCGAGCGGGATGACTCCTTTGTTGAGGGAGCGAGCTTTGATGATGTCTGGGAGATTTATCAGCTTGACCGCGAGCTTCGCATGTGGCTCTGGCGAGCGATAGTGCCCATCGAGATTAAGCTGAGGACGCAGTTTGCTTACCATTTCGCTCACCTATGCGGTGCCGGGGCATATCTCGACGCTGAAAACTATAGGAGCCGCTCCAGGTTCGAGAAAGCCCTCTCGAACTTTGAGCGCGAGAGGGACCGATCCCGCGACCAGGGCGTGCCCTGCGTGGTCCACAACATGGCCAAGTACGGGAAGCTGCCCGTCTGGGCTGCGGTGGAGTGCATGTCGCTCGGTACGCTTTCGATGCTCTACGGAAACCTCGATCCCAGCACTGGTGCCAATGAGGGCTCCAAAGGGGTAATAGCAGCAGTCGCAGACGCCTTCGGCACGAAGTCGTACTACCTGAAGAGCTGGGTGCATCACCTGACCACGGTTCGCAACATCGCCGCCCACCACGACCGGTTCTACAACCGCGTGATGGCCATCTGCCCCTCGCTCCTCAAGCGGGATGAGAGGTGCATCAGGCGGCGGGACGCCAACAAGCAATTCCCGTCCTTCCTCGTGATTCGGAGGATATACGAGAAGTCCTGGCCGGAAGAATGGGAGTCGCTTAGGTCCGAGCTGGCTTCATGCATCGACCGCCATCCCTCCGTCGACCTCTCGCCGATGGGCTTTCCGAAGGATTGGCGGGGCGCCCTCGGCATCGCGTAGCTTCAGCGCTTTTGCCGCGGTGGCTTGTACTGGAATAAAATGTGAGACCAACATGTCAGCCTTGCAGCTGCGAAGGAGATATCGCTATGGCGGAGCCTCTGTTCACGAGAGTCGACAGGCCGGTCGGCAAGCTCGTCGGTGATGTGATCGAGGGACGCGTTGGCCTTCCCGACCTCCAGAGGCCATTCGTCTGGAAGGACAGCGACGTCCGAGACCTGCTCGACTCGATGCTCAAGGGGTATCCCATCGGCTACTGCATTCTGTGGGAGGCCCCTGACGACCAGGAGGACAAGAAGTCCTCGATCGGGCTCAACGACAAGAGCTATTCCACCCCCAAGGAGCTCGTCATCGATGGGCAGCAGCGCCTCACGGCGCTTGTCTCCTCCCTGTACGGCATCTCCGTCAAGGACCAAACCTTCTCGGACAGGGCCATTCGCATCGCGTACGACCCTATCGCAAGAGAGTTCCATACCTGGGATGCCGCCGTCGAGAAGGACGCCCGCTACATCTCAGACGTGAGCGAGGCCTTCAGGGCGAAGAGAGACAACGAGATTGTGGAGTTTCGTGAGGACTATATCGACCGACTGAACGAGGCGAATGCTAAACGCGAGCTACCCGCCCTCTCCCCGAAAGAAAGAGCCGCGGTTGAGAACGGAATTAACGAGCTGCTGAACCTCGAGACTACCTACGTGATTCCCATCCTCTCGATCTCAAACAAGGCCGACGAGGAGCAGATGTCCCAGATCTTCATTCGGGTCAACTCGGGCGGAACCAAGCTCACCGAGGACGACTTCATCATGACGCTGCTCTCTGTCTACGAGCCGCAGACCCGACAGCGCATCGAGGACTGGTGTGAGGCGAGCCGAAAGCCCGGGACCGGGACCTCGTACAACGCCCTCCTGACTGTCAAGTCCAGCCATGTTATCAGGGCGGCGGTCGGCCTCGGGTTCGGACGCGGGAGGCTCCGCTATGCCCGCCTCATCCTGAACGGCAGAAACCTGAAGACGAAGGAGACGAGCGCGGAGCAGCGCGAGAAGAACTTCACGAAGTTCGATGCTGCCCTGGACAAGGTGCTCGATCTGAACGACTGGCACGCCTTCGTCAACGCACTGGGCGACGCGGGATACCTTAACAAGGGCATGATCAGCTCGGAGAACGCCATCCCGCTGTCGTACGCGATCTCGCTCATCGCCAAGCACCGCTTCGGCATCGCCGGGATGGAGCTCCAGCGCGTCGCGAAGAGGTGGTTCTACACCGCCATCCTGACGCAGATGTACTCGGGCAACTTCGAGTCGGTGTTCGAGCAGCAGCTGAACGCCATTGACGAGCTCTCCGACGCCGACTCCTTCAGAGCTTGGGTCGACTCCGAGATCTCCGCGCGACTCACGGACGACTTCTTCGGGGTGACGCTTCCCAACGAGTTCGACAAGAACCGTGCGAGCGGGCCTGTGTGGAACGCCTTCCTCGCCGCCCAGGTTGTGCTTGGCTCGCGCGTGCTGTTCGGGACGGGGACCGTCGCCCAGCTGCTCCTTCCTGCAAGCAGCGGGGTCAAGAAGGCGTACGACAAGCACCACGTCTTCCCGGCGAACTTCCTCAAGGGCGGACCGTTCGAGAATCTCAGGGACCGCAGGGCGAACTTCGTGTGCGTCGACTACCAGAAGAACATCTACATCAAGGACGAAGACCCTAAGGTCTACGTCGCGCTGTTTCGACAGGAGCTCGGTGACGATGCGTATGAGACGTCTTGCAGGGAGAACGCGCTCCCGATAGGGTTCGAGGACATGGACTTTCCGAACTTTCTTGCCAAGCGTCGTGTGTTGATGTCCGAGATGATTCGTGAGGCGTACCTTAGGCTCTAGGAGCATCACAGTCAATCCTTTAAGAGTCATCTTGTGACATGCCGATAGTCTGTGCTTTTGGAATACTGGGCGCAGGGTTTCAAAGAGCGAATTGCCAGACGGCGCAGGATGAGCCGGAGCGACGGGCGACACGGGAGATGCGCGTGGATAACAATGTCGGTATGACCGACGCGGTTGTTAGAGAGCGTTGCGCCGAAGCAGAGTGACACGACCGGTCCTTTCAATGTGGATGTCGCGCACGATGGGGAAGAGACGATGAAACGCTGGTGTGAGATTATGAACATTGCAGACGAAGGGCGGAGATTGCCAAAGAAATCGTATTATTAAGAAGTCGTTTAACCATCCTAGACGAAGTGTGCCAACGCATGGTGGTATTCGTGAGTCTGAGAGGACCGCGCCGTATGGTACGCGTCAGATGAAACGCGAAGGAGAATGCCGAAAAGAGTAAGGAATTATATAGGATAGTCAATTGACGCGCACATTTGATAAAATCAATGATTACAATATAGACAACCATCCTATGGGAATTGAGTCAGATGTCTCTGCGAATTCCGAGAAGGAGTGATTCGGCAAATGAAGAGCAATGGGGAAGAAAAGGAGAAGACTGGCTGCTGGGCTTGGATTAAGAAGCCGGTGGGAGTGCTCTCGGTTCTTTTCGTTGCGATGATCATTACATCGTATTTCTTTGGTTGCCAGAAATTTACTATAACTAAATATACGATAGTTTTGGCTGCAATCCTCGTCGTGCTGGTTCTATCGGAATCATTTTCTGAGATTGCAGTGGGGAGCCTACTATCCTTGAAGCGCCGCTCTGGAGAGCTAAAGGAAGATCTTGCGGCGGCGAGAGAGGAAACTTCTGAGCTTCGGAGCCAACTTTCGACGATTGTTTCTTCAGTATCAAATAAGAACATAAACTATAT
>DXBZ01000020.1 GCA_019116265.1 Candidatus Olsenella stercoravium
GGCCGGCATGGCCTACGGTCGCGTCCGCGCGATGCTCGACCCCAAGGGCAACGCCGTCACCGAGGCCGGTCCGTCCGACGCCGTGGAGATCCTCGGCCTGCAGAGCGTGCCGATGGCCGGTGACGAGTTCCGCGTCTTCCACGACGAGCGCGACGCCCGCCAGCTCGCCGACGAGCGCGCCCTCAAGGCCCGCATCGAGGAGCAGAACCGCGTGAAGCACGTCACGCTCGAGAACCTCTTCGACACCATGGCCGACGCCGAGGTCAAGGAGCTCAACCTCATCATCAAGGCCGACGTCCAGGGCTCCATCGAGGCGCTCCAGGACTCGCTCGACAAGATGGACCAGTCCGAGGTCCGCATCAACACGATCCACTCCGCCGTCGGCGCGATCACCGAGACCGACGTCATTCTCGCCGACGCCTCCAACGCCATCATCATCGGCTTTGGCGTGCGCCCGGAGGCCAAGGCCAAGAGTGCCGCGGAGCGCGACGGCGTGGAGATCCGCACCTACAGCGTCATCTACAAGGCGATCGAGGACATCGACGCCGCCCGCATCGGCATGCTCAAGCCCACCGAGGTCGAGGTCCAGACCGGCGTCGCCGAGGTCCGCGACACCTTCAAGGTGCCCAAGGTCGGCATCGCCGCCGGCTGCATGGTCCAGGAGGGCGAGATCTCCCGCGACGACCAGGTCCGCCTCGTGCGCGACGGCATCGTCGTCTACGAGGGCAAGATCGCGTCGCTGCGCCGCTACAAGGACGACGTCAAGAGCGTCAAGGCGGGCTTCGAGTGCGGCATCGGCCTGGAGAACTTCCAGGACGTCAAGCCCGGCGACCAGATCGAGGGCTTCCGCATCGACCAGGTCGCGCGTACCGAGTAGGCGTCTCGGGGCGGGGACGTGTCCCCGCCCCGCCTTGGAGCAGAACATGAAGCAGAACCAGCACTCGAGAAGGACCAACGAGCAGGCGCGCGTCAAGCTCGCCAACATCCTCCTCTTTGAGATCTCCGACCCCGACCTCGCGCTCGTGACGATCACGGGCGTTGAGGTCTCGGTCGACAAGTCCTACCTGCGCGCGTACGTGAGCTGCGACGCGGATCGCTACGACGAGGTCGCCGCGGCGCTCGCGCGCGCCAAGGGGCGCATCCGCTCCATCCTGGGCCGCTCGCTCGGCTGGCGCGTGACGCCGGAGCTCGACTTCCGCATCGACACCACGACCGACGAGGCCGAGCGCATCTCGCGCGCCCTCGAGGACGTGCCGCCCACCATCGGCGTCGAGAAGGACGAGTTTGGCTATCCGGTCGAGTCCCAGCCGGCCGAGAAGGACGAGGGGTAGGGGGCCGTTTTGGTGTGTGACAAGGCAGCCATGGCCTCCCAGGCCCCCAGCTTCGATGAGATCACGAGGCTCGTGGAGGCGGCGCACACGATTGCGATCTGCGCGCACACCTCCCCTGACGGCGACGCGCTGGGCTCCGAGCTCGCCCTGCTCGAGCTGGTTGAGTCGGTGTGGCCCGACAAGCACGTGAGCGCCCTTCTCGCCGATGATGACGTGGTGCCGCGCATCTACGCCTTCCTCCCCGGCGCCGAGCGCCTCGTTCGCGCCTGCGACTACCACGGCGACCCCGACCTCTTTGTCTGCGTCGACCTCTCGCAGCCCGACCGCCTGAACGACGCGCGGGTGGTACTCGAGCGCTCGGCGCGCGTGGCCGTGCTCGACCACCATCCCGCTAACGTGCCCTTCTGGGACGCGGGCGTTGTGCGCCCGGCCGCCGCCGCGACCGGCGTCATCGTCGCGGAGTATGCCCTCCATCTCGGCGCTGGGCTCACGCCCACGATGGCCCAGAACCTCCTGTGCGCGCTCGTGACCGACACCGGGCGCTTCCAGTACCAAAACGCCAACGGCGAGGCCTTCCGCGTTGCCAGCGCGCTCGTGGACGCCGGCGCGTCGCCCTCGGACGTTTCGCTGCACGTCTACCAGAGCGACCGCCTGAGCTACCTACACCTCTCTGCCACGGTGATGGGCCGCATCACGACCTTCGAGCACGGCAGGATCGCCTACAGCTACGCCACGACCGCCGACCTTGAGGCAAACGCGGTGCCCGTGGCCGAGTGCGACGGCCTCGTGGACATCGTTCGCCGCGTGGACGGCTGCGAGGTCGCGCTCTTCCTCAAGGAGGTGCCGGGCGGCAAGGTGCGCGGCAACCTCCGTGCCAAGTCCGATCGCGATATCTCCGTCGTCGCGCGCGAGATGGGCGGCGGGGGCCACCCCGCAGCCGCCGGCTTCACCGTCGAGGGCGACATCGACCACGCGCTCGCCGTCGTGCTGCCCAAGCTCCGCGCGCTCTACGCATGTGACGAAGGGACAGTCCCTTCGTCACATTCGGAGCGGCGTTGAGTCGCCGACCGAGCGCCTTCTCCGCGCTCATCGCCGTGGACAAGCCGGCTGGCATGACCAGCCACGACGTCGTCTCCCGTGTGAGGCGCGTGGTGGGGGAGCGTCGCGTCGGCCACGCCGGCACCCTCGACCCGGCCGCGACCGGCGTCCTCGTCGTGGGCATCGGGCAGGCCACGAAGCTCCTCGGCCTGCTCACCCTCGACCGCAAGGGCTACCGCGCCACGTTCCAGCTGGGTGCCGAGACCACGACCGACGACGCCGAGGGCGAGGTCACGGCGACCTCCGAGGTCCCAGGCGCGCTGCTCGACCCCGAGCGCGCGGCCGCCGAGCTCGCCCGCCTCGTGGGCGAGAAGGACCAGGTCCCGCCGCGCTTCTCGGCCGTCTCCGTGGGTGGCCGGCGCGCCTACGACGCCGCGCGCGCCGGCGAGGAGCTCGAGCTCGCCTCCCGGCACGTGACGATCTTTGGCGCCGGTCTCGTGGAGGTCTGCCCCGACGAGCGCTCATGGGTGGTCGACCTCGACGTCTCCAAGGGCACCTACGTGCGCAGCATCGCGCGCGACCTCGGTCGCGACCTCGGCTGCCTCGCGCACGTGAGCGACCTCAGGCGCACCTTCTCCGGTCCCGTGACGCTCGACGCCTGCGTGAGCCTCGACGAGCTCACCGAGCGCGGGGCCGAGCTCGTCCACGAGCGGGCGCTCGACCCCGCCGCCGTGCTCGGCCTGCCCGTGCGCGAGCTCCTCGTCGACGAGATTCCCGACGTCACGTGTGGTCGGCGCATCGCCGCCGGCACCCTGCGCGACGGGGGCGCCCCCGAGCCCGGCGCGCGCGTGGCGCTCGTCTTTGCGGGAGCGCTCGTCGGCATCTGGCGCCGCGAGGGCGCGCGCCTCGTCTGCGAGTCCAACTTCCCCCAGGGCATCGAGGGGGTCAAATAATGGCCGAGAAGAACCTCGAGCAGCAGCTCCTCGCGCTCTCGCCCGAGAGGCCCATCGGGGGCGTCGGAAGTGTTCTTACGGGAAGTGCGCTCCGCGGAACGCTGCCGGGGGTCGCTCCGGGTGTTCCTCCGAGAAGTGCGCTCCGCGGAACTTCTCTGCGGAACACCCTCCGCGAACGTCGGGCAGTGTGTGCGATCGGGGCGTTCGACGGGGTGCACATCGGA
>DXBZ01000021.1 GCA_019116265.1 Candidatus Olsenella stercoravium
GTCATCTCGTCGCCGTCCATCTCGACGAGTGGGGTCTTCATCTCGATCTTGGCCATGGGAGCCTCCCGGGTTCGCTGCGGTCACGGGAAAGAATGTAGCACGGCGGGCGGCGGGTCCGGTCGCCTTGGGGAATCTGAGACCTATTCGATACAGTGCGTCGGCCGCAAAAACGTTACTCGTGATGGAAAAGCGCGTGACGAAATGCAAAAGTTCGGCTCGTGATGGAAGAAATCCGGCCCCAACAGAAAGCTGATTCGAATAGTTATCTACGTACCTGCGCGTTCTCTCTCGCGCCTTTCTCGGAAGAGCCAAAAAGGGGCAAAATCTTCCATCACGAGTCACGATTTTGCAGAGCCGTTTGGCATTTTCCATCACGAGTGGCGCTTTTGCAGAAACTGTAGCTAGTTTCTATCTGGCTGGAGCCAAGAGGGCTGCTCGGCGCTGATGACGCGAGCGCAGGCATAGGCATCCTCGCGAGAGAGCGACGCCACGCGCCCATAACCGCGCTCCGTGACGGAGAGCGCGAGCGCCCCATCGCCTTCAGGCACCAGCAGTCTGACCTTGTCGGAGACGGGGTCGTAGGCCGAGGTAGCCAGACGCGGGCTTCTGAGGAGAGCCTCTCGGTGCGCGAGCTCAGGGGCGGGCAGGTCGGGGTCGAACGTCGTCTCGGCAAACTCTGAGACGTAGCGAGCTGGGAGAGCCCGACCGACGGTGGAGAACCCGTCCAGGACCCAGGGAATATCCCCGGGAATGCCGGAGAGGTTGGCATAGATGGGAAGCGCGTCCGAGGTGAGCAGGCCCGTGTCAAAGTCGGCCGCCGCGCCGTCGTCCGCGACGGCGAGCTTGCCCTCGGCCCTGACGCGGGCAAACGTCATGGTGAGGTAGCCTCGCAGCACGCGGAGGCCCTCGCCCCAGTCTTCCGGTGCGGCGAGTCCGGCGAGTCGTCCCAGGGCTTCCTCCCAAGAGCCGATCGACACGACCTGGGCGAAGGAGCGCTCAGGGTTGGAGGACTCGCCCGGGCGCATGAATGCCGACCACGGCCCGCGAGCAACCTCGCCGAGGCCGTCGATCCCAACCTCGTCGGTCTCGCCCGCGTCCACGTTGACGAGTGTCCAGCGCTTTCCGGCCACTGGCCTGGCGGAACGGCGCAACGTGACCCTTACGGGCGTGACGCGGTCTGGTTGCAGGTATCGGAGGGCAAACGTCGCGTTGCTGCGCGTTCCCTCGACGGCGCCGGTCGAACGCGCCACACGGAAATCCTCCTCGAGCGTCGTCATGGGGTCGACATCGGGCGGGAGGACCTGATAGAGCTTGCTGAGCTGCTCGTTGGGGCAGCGGACGTCACGATAGAAGTCCTGCGGCAGATCTCCCTGGGAGCGAGGTTCCCTTTTCTGCTCCTGAGCCTGCTCGGGAACATAGGTGATGGTGAGGGAAATAGAGGGCTGGGATGCCGGCTCGGGCTCCGGTGCGAGCTCCAGCTCGGGCTCCGGCTCCGGCGCGGCCTCCGGTTCCGGTACGGCTTCCGGCTCGGGCTCCGGCACGACCTCCGGTTCCGGCTCCGGCGCGGCCTCCGGCTCGACGGCCCTCTCGACGTGCTTCGGCTTGACAGGCTTCAGCGCCTTGGCGCCGCGCCGCCGCTTCCACGGCTTGTTGCCGGACGCCTTCTCTTCGCCGCGCGCCTGCTGCTCGAGCGCCCGGGCGTACTCCTCGTTGGCGAGCACGGTTGCGTAGACGTAGCCCTTCTTGAAGACGGTCAGCTTGACGAACTCGCCGAGCTGCTCGCAGAGCTCGCGTATGTCCGAGCAGCCCAAGTCCTCCACGCAGAGTCCGTCCGCCTCGAGCGCCTCCTCAACGCGCGGCAGCAGCGTCTGCCTCCCCACGCCGACCTCGCGCGAGAGCAGCTGGTACAGGTACAGGCGGTTGCCTGGGGTGATCTTTGGCATGACGACCTCTCTCGGGGAGCTCGCGGACGCGGGCGGGACTCTACCTTACTCCCCAATTGTGGAGGTGCTCTGCGCTCCCAGCCTGATCGCGCGATTGCGCAGGTTTGTAACTGTCGCCTCCATGCCGTGCGGCGCGTAGGCGAGGCTCTGCAGCGTCTCGAGGTCCTGGGGCAGATAGGCGGCCAGCGAGAGCTCTGCGGTCTGCTCGACGCGCTCGGGGACGGGGCCGGGCGCTGCGGTCAGCGCCAGCACCTTCGCCCCTTGAGCCCCGAGCCGGCGCTCGTACTCGCTGGCGGGGTCGTCCGGACGCTCGGCTCGGGCGTCACGGCTCTCCCAGAGCAGCTCGTAGCCGGCGAGCGGGACCTGCGTGAGCATGAAGTCAAAGAGCGGCTGGCTGTCGGTTCGCAGCCGGACCTCGCCGCCAGGGGTGAGGACCTCGCGGAAGTCCATGAGGCGCTCCATGCTCGCCATGCGCTTGCCCGCGTCGCGCTTGCGCGGGAACGGCGTGGGAAAGTTGAGATAGATTACAGAGAGCTCGTCGGGCGAGAAGAACTCGCGCACGCGCATGCCCGTCCCGGGGACCACCACCACGTTGGGTAGGCCGCTCTCGACGACGCGCTGCGCGGCGTAGGCGACGCAGAACGGCTCGGAGTCCATCGCGACGAAGAGAACGTCTGGCTCTCGCTGCGCGGCCTCCACGGAGAAGCCTCCCTTGCCGCAGCCCAGGTCGAGCCTGACCTCGCGGAAGGGCTCGGAGCCGAGGGGCGCGCAGACGCTCGACCAGCGACCGCGCCAGCTTTCGGGCTTGAGCTCTATGGCGCTACCATACCGCTCGAGGCGCTCCTCGAGCACAAAGTTCTTGGGCAGCCGCGCATGAAGGGCGTGGGGCATGGGGTGGAACTCCGTTTCGTGTTGGGGCCTGCCAAAAGGGGTCATACCCCTTTTGGCAGGTTGGCGGGTCAGAGAAGCTCGTCGAGGGTGGCGCCGTAGGAGGGGAAGAATTCGCGCATGAAGTCGGCCACCTCGGGGAGCTCGGCCGCCATCTCGTCGACGGCCGCGCGAGTGCTCGCTTCGGCGCTCCTGAACTCGGTGTTGCCCGAACGCGCCTCCTCGACGCACTTGATGAGCGCGGAGACCTTATCGGCGGCCTTGACCAGGCGGCGGAGGTAGAGCTCGTCCTCGCCGGCCTCGGCAGAGGGCCAGAGCACGTCCTCAAAGGCGCAACGCAGGTCGGAGGGAAGCGCGTCCAGTAGGCGCTCCTCCGCATTGCGCTCGACGGCCCTGTAGGCGTCGCGGATGGCGCCGTCGTGGTACTTCACGGGTGTGGGCAGGTCGCCGGTCACGATCTCGGAGGCGTCGTGGTAGAGCGCCACGAGCGCCGCACGCTCGGCGTCGAGGGCGCGGCCGTATCGGACGTTGCCGATGACACAGAGCATGTGGGCGATAAGGGCCACCTCGAGCGAGTGCTCGGAGAGATTCTCGGCACGCGAGCTGCGCATGAGCGACCAGCGCTCGATGTACTTCATGCGGGAGAGGATCGCGAGGAAGTGGGACTCCCGGGCGATCTGCCGCTTCACGTTCTTCTCGGCCACTAGTCCTGGTCCTCCTGGATGCTCTGCAGCGTTGCCATGAGCGAGGGGATGACCTGCTTCTTGCGGCTCACCACGCCTGGTAGCAGCGCCATGCCGTCGTGGGGGTCAACGTCAAAGGCGCGCGCCACGATGCTCTCGGCGCCCTCGCCGTACCAGAGGATCTCGCTCGAGGAGCTCTTGACGTCGGTGAACAGGTAGAAGACCAGGGGAAGCTCCTCCTCGCGCGCGGCCTCGGCCAGGTAGGGACCCACGAGCGCCTCGGCGGCCTTACGGCTCTTCTCGGTCATGTAGCTGCCCTGCCCCACGCCAAATTTGACGTTGCCGCGCGAGAAGACCTTGAAGTCGGCGCCAAAGACCTCCTCGGCGGTGCGGCCGGTGAGGTCGGCGCCCGCCTCGAACATGGCGTCGGCGTAGGTGTCGATGTCCACGCCCGCAATCTTGGCGAGCGCGGCGGCGGCGTCACGGTCCACCTGGGTGCAGGTGGGGGAGCGGAACGCCAGCGTGTCGGAGAGAATCGCGGAGAGCATGAGGCCCGCGATGTTCTTGGGGATCTCCACGCCGTTCTCGCGATACATCATGTGGACGATCGTGCAGGTGCAGCCCACGGGCATGTTGCGGAAGTACGCGGGGCCGCTCGTCTCGATGGAGCCGATGCGGTGGTGGTCGATGATCTCCATGATCTCTGCCTGCTCGAGACCCTCCACGGACTGCGAGCGCTCGTTGTGATCTACGAGGATGACGTGCTTGCGCTTGGCGGAGAGCAGGTTGGGGGAGCTGACCAGGCCCACGTACTTGCTGTCCTCGTCTATGACGGGGAAGAAGCGGTGGCGCGAGCGCGCCATCATCTTGCGCGCGTCGTCGATCGCGGTGTTGACGCTCACCTTGAGGATGCCCTCGGAGAGCATCTTGGCGCGCACCGGGATGGACATCGAGACAAGGCGCGCCGCAGCGTAGGTGTCGTAGGGCGTAGTGATGATTGCGCAGCCGTGGCGCTCGGCAGAGGCAATCACGCGGTGCGAGATGTGGGCGCTGCAGCACACGATCAGGCAGCGGGCGTCGCACTCGACGGCAAACTGCTGGGTCTCGTAGCGGTTGGTGGTGAGCACGATGTCGCCGGGCTCGACGGTGTCCTCCATGAGCTCGGGCGTGGTGCCCACGCGGACGTTGCCGCCGTCCACGCGCGCGGTGGGGTCACCGAGGATCATCTCGCCCTTGAGGGTGTCGATGATGTTTGCGTAGCAGGTGCGCGACTCGCCGATCACGCTCGTGTCAAAGACGTCCATGTTGGCGTTGGCGATGTCCTTGACGGCGATCAGGCCCTCGAGGTTGTTCTCCTCGTCGGTGACGCAGAGGGTGTCGGTCTTGGCCTCGCGCATGAGGTTCCATGCCGAGAAGAGGCTCATCTCGCCGTCGATGCCGCCCTGGCGCTGAATCTCGGTGTCCTTGATCTGCGGCGTGACGGAGGTGATGAGCTGCGGCTCGTCGAAGCCAAAGTGGCGCAGCACGAACGCGGTCTCCCGGTTGACGGCGCCCGCGCGGCGCGGCTCGTAGATGTTGGTGTGCTCGACCTCGTTCTTGAGGTGGGCGTAGGCGATGGCCGAGCAGATGCTGTCGGTGTCCGGGTGAAGGTGGCCGATGACGTTGATCTTGCGGATTCCCTCAGGCATGGGCGCTCCTCGGAAGCGGTGTTGTTTTCTCTGATTGTGCCACGTGCGCCGTGCGTTTTCAGAGCTGCCTTGCCGAACGGCAACATTCGTGCAGGCAGTGTGAACGCCGGGCGAGAAGGACGGCGCGGAAGTGGACTTGGTTTGCCTGTGCGTCCTTGCTCGAGGCAGATTTCCGTAGGGCATGTGTCACTTTGCGGCTCTTCTGAGGGGATTCGACCTCTGTGGAATCAAATTTTAGGTTTTGATGTTATGACGAGCTGGGCTTCTCCGGAGAGGCATTTTCCGCGCAGCGCGGTCGCCCTCTCGGAGTCCCTCAGATGAGGCTAAAAGTGACACACCCCTGAGCTAAATCTGCCTCTGAAGGGTGTGGTTGAGGTCGATGCCGTTTGGGTAGAACGTAGGAACCAAAATCATGCCCGCGCGTTGAGAAAGGGCTGGCATGGATGTCTGCATCTCGCATCAAACGGCGTTGTCGTACCTGCTCAGGGTGCCAAATCTCAGGCAGCCGGGGGCCAGGCAGAGTCGGGCGGCCGCTATTCCCGAACGGGTGCCGAGGTCAGATGTCACTCGCAAGCTACTGGATGCGCTTGTGGGCTGCTTGCCCGAGGGACACGGCCGACTCGACGTCTTGGTTTCGAGCGAGAATGGCCGCTACAACACCGGATCTGTTCGCGCGCACCTCTGCACGACGAAGCTTCCCGCCGGATCGTTCATCCCGACGGATGCGATGGGAGTGGAGTTCCACGTGTGCGCCCCCGAGCTCGTGTTTCTTCAGATGGCCGGAGAGGTCGAGCTTGATCACCTCATATATATTGGCTTTGCGCTCTGCTCGGCGTTTCGCCTGGACAGCTGGGAGCCGGGAGGCTGCGTGCACCGAGAGGGCTACGATGCTCCGCTGACCACCGTCGACAGGATGCGCGCCTACCTCGAGCGCCTGCCGGAGGGCACGAGGAATCGTGCCGTGGCGCTGCGCGCCCTCCAGCACGTGCGAGCTGGGGCAAGATCGCCGCGCGAGGCGGGGATCGCCATGGTGATCGGCCTCCCGTTGTCCCTTGGGGGCTACAGCCTTGGCGAGACGAGCATGAATCCGGAGATTAGGGTGTATGACGGCATCGACTCCCGGGGCGAGCCCCGGTGGGTTACACGCATCCCGGACATTCTCGTTGTGGCGCACGATCGCAGCGGCCGGGAGCGTCGAGTGGGCGTTGACTTTGATGCCAAGTCAACTCACGGGGACCCTGTCAAAGTGCGCAAGGACGTGGACCGAAGAAACCTCTTGGCTCCTATGGCCACGTTTACGCACTTCACGCTTGGGTCCGCGCAAGTTAAAAACTACGTTGCGTTTTGTCGGGAGATCGACAGGATTCGTCGGGCGCTGGGGCAACGTCAGAAGCCGCGTCTGGTGGGCAACGCCGACTCCGAGCGCAACCGGCGTCTTGTTGCCACGACACGGTCGCGACAGTTCGACCTCTGGAACCGCGTGCTGGGCGCGGAGTGCCCCCAGCTCTAATCCCAAGGCAGTCTGGAAGGTGTCCTGTGTCATTTTGGACCTCATCTGAGGAGACTGAATCGGAGAAGACTAACGAGAAGCCGAGTCTTTCCCGCAAAACGCCAGTTGAGCTTGAGGGCGCGCAGGCCGAGCCTCTCGGAGTCCCCTCAGATGAGGCCTAAAGTGACACAGAGGCCGCGAAATAATGCCTTTGGGAGTGTGTCTCTGGGGGAGGGCGCGGATTGTGCCAAAACGATTCGGCCGCCCCGGTAAGATAGAGGGCGGCAAGAACCCCGAACCCCGCAAGAAGGCGAGACATCCCATGGCAGAGTTCGTCTACATGTTCAACCGCGCCCGCAAGGCCGTCCACGACAAGGTCATCCTTGACGACGTCACGGTGGGCGTCTACCCTGGCGCCAAGATCGGCGTGGTGGGCCCCAACGGTGCGGGCAAGTCCACGCTGCTCAAGGTCATGGCCGGCCTTGAGGACGTCTCCAACGGCGAGGCGCGTCTCACGCCGGGCTACACCGTGGGCATCCTCCAGCAGGAGCCGCCGCTCGACGAGGACAAGACCGTCCGCGAGAACATCGAGCAGGCCTTTGGTGACATCCTGGCCAAGATCGAGCGCTTCAACCAGGTGAGCGCCGAGATGGCCGACCCGGACGCCGACTTCGACGCCCTCATGGCCGAGATGGGCGCCCTCCAGGACGAGATCGACGCCGCCAACGGCTGGGACCTGGACTCCCAGCTTTCCCAGGCGATGGACGCCCTCCAGTGTCCGGACCCCGACGCCCCGGTGAACATCCTCTCAGGTGGCGAGCGCCGCCGCGTGGCGCTGTGCCGCCTGCTGCTTGAGGCTCCCGACCTGCTGCTCCTTGACGAGCCCACCAACCATCTGGACGCCGAGTCGGTGCTCTGGCTCGAGCAGTTCCTGCACCGATACCCCGGTGCTGTCATGGCCGTCACGCACGATCGCTACTTCCTCGATGACGTGGCCGAGTGGATCTGCGAGGTGGACCGCGGGCAGCTCTACCCCTACGAGGGCAACTACTCCACCTACCTGGAGAAGAAGGCC